>NZ_JEMA01000548.1 GCF_001589285.1 Sorangium cellulosum
GGCCGGCGCGCGCGCGGCCCAGCGCGCCATCGACGACGCCGGGCGGGCCGGCGAGCTCCCGGCCCTGCTCTGGCTCACCGCGCAGACAGGCGCGGAGGAGGACGTCCTGCTCGGCATCGAGGACGTGGTCGGGCCCAACGTGCCTGTGTTCGGCGGCTCGTCGGCGGCGAACTCCCTCGACGGGAGGCAATCGCAGATGGAGCGCGGGCGGGCCCACGAGGGCGCCGTGCTGCTGTCCGCCCTCTACCCGTCAGGGGAGATCTCCTATGCATTCAGCAGCGGCTACGTCCCCAGCGAGCACCGCTGCCGCGTGACCCGCGCCGCGGGCAGGCGCCTGCCCGAGATCGACGGGCTGCCGGCCGCCGAGGTCTACAACCGCTGGACCGGCGGGCTGATCTCCGCGCAGCTCGGCGGCGGATCGATCCTGGAGCAGAGCGCGCTCCGCCCCCTCGGGCGGCCCTCGGGCTGGATCGGCAAGGTCCCCCAGTTCCTTCTCATCCACCCGAGCACCGTGGAGAAGGACAACTCCATGACGCTCAGCGCGAACATCAACGAGGGAGACGAGCTCGTGCTCATGCACGGATCGCGGGAGAGCCTGATCGGCCGGGTCCGCTCCGTCGTCGACGCCGCGCTGGAGGCCGCGCCGCCCTCGTTCCGCGCGCAGGGCGCGCTCGTGATCTTCTGCGCCGGGTGCATGCTCGCCGTGCGCGACGACATCGAGCGCGTCGCCCAGGGGGTGATCGCGTCGCTCGGGGCGACACCGTTCCTCGGCAGGTTCACCTTCGGCGAACAGGGGTGCTTCATCCGGGGCAAGAACCAGCACGCGAACCTCTCCATCGGCGTCATCCTGCTCGGGCACTGAGATGTGATGGAGGACGAAGCTGCCCGCGAGACGATCGCCGAGCTGGAGCGCGCGCGCGAAGAGGAGCGGGCGCTCCGGCTGGAGGCAGAGGGGCTGGCGGAGGCGCTCCTGCTCTTCACGGAGCCGGGGACCTTCGCGGAGACGCTGGCCCGCGTCGTCGAGGCGACCGCGCAGCGGCTCGGCGCCGCCGCCGGGCTCGTGATCGCCTTCGCGGAAGGGGCGGAGGGCCGCGTCCTTGTCTCGACCGATCCGCGCCTGTCCGGGACCGTGTGGGAGGCCGGGCCCGCGTTCACGCGCGCGCTCGCGGGCCGGCCTGTGGCCAGCTTCGACATCGGCCAGCTCCCCGAGTGGCAGCGCCAGCCGGAGCCCATCCTCCGGGGCTACGGCTCCGCGCTGCACGCGCCGCTCCAGGCCGGCGCGCTGCGGGCGCTGCTCGCGCTCGTCCATCCGGCCCGCGCCTTCTTCGACGCGCGCCATGTCAGCCTCCTGCGCCGCCTCCTGCCGGCGGCGGCGCAGGCGCTCGCGCGCGCCCGCGCCGAGGAGGAGCTCGCCCGGACGCGCGAGCTCGCGCACGAGCGGGAGATCACCGAGAAGCTGACGCTCATCGAGCACCAGCGCGCCGTGATGCGCGCCCTGTCCACGCCCATCCTCGAGGTATGGAGCCGGATCCTCTGCGTCCCCGTGATCGGCGCCGTCGACGAGGAGCGGTGCGCCCACCTGATGGATCGCCTCCTCGCCGCCGTGACGGCCAGGCGGGCGCGCGCGGTGGTCATCGACGTCACCGGGCTCGACCGGATGGAGGCGAGCGCCCTCGCCCTCTTCCTGCGCGTGGCGACGGCGGTGCGGCTCCTCGGCAGCGCCTGCGTGCTCGCCGGCATCGGCCCTGAGGTCGCCCGGGATCTCGTGCAGGAGGGCGTGCCATGCGGCGAGCTCGTGACCTACCGCCGCCTGCACGACGCGCTCAAGGCGCTGCTCCCGTCCTCCGGCCGGTGATCCCGGAGAGGACCGCCGGCGCGTCCGCCGCGCGGCTCAGGACGCCTTGCGCCGCGCCGACTCCCAGCCGCGCCGCACCGCGCCCCTGGCCTGGTCCCAGGTGCGCCCGCTCTTCATGTCGTTCCACTCCTCCCTGAGCTTGCTCTCGACCCTGTCGTCCCAGTCGCTGTGCTCGCTGTACTGGCCCGCCGCGCCCCAGCCGTAGCGCAGCCCGGGCTCCACGTCGTCCCAGCCGCTGTTCGGCACGTGGGGCGGCGGGATCGGCTGCTTTCCGAGCACCTGCTTCACCGTGTCGTCGACGTCCTGGTTGAGCTCCTCCCCCTTGTTGTTGGTGAAGTCCGCCTTGGTCTGCTCCCAGTCGCGGCGCAGCGCTTCCTTCACGCGCTCCCACCCGGACGTCTTGTGCTCATCCCACCAGCTCGGATTGCTCGCACGGTTCATCTGTACCTCCTTCGTTCGGTTGAATGGGCGCCGGCCCGAGGGCCGAGCGCGCCGCGAGGAGGCGCTGATACATGAACGGTGCCGTCGCGTTCGCGCGCCGGAAACCCCACGAATCTCCCTCTGTTTGCGTGCAGCGCGCCGCATGGCGGTTTGCCATCTCCTCCGCATCCCCGGGGCGCGCCCGCGGCAGGCGGCCACGGATGGGACAAGCTGCCTCAAACCGTCCCCTTCCGCGCGGCCCGCGCGGCCCCGCGCCGCGTGCTCCCCCGAGGCGCTGCGATTCAAAAGAGGGCAGGTCGGCCGGTCGTGTACGATGGCCTGCATCATGACCGAACGGGCGGGGCGGGACGGGGCGCGGCTGCGCGCGGCACCAAGCTTGTCTTTCTGGGTTGCAGGGCCGCTCGTCTTCGCGCTGCTCGTGTTCGTGGGCCCGGGGCTCTGGATCGCCGCGTGGGCCATCGAGCGCGCGATCCTGACGAACGAGCTGGGGGTCCACACGCGCACGCACGACGAGTGGACCCGCCGCATGAACGACCGCCTGATCGAGGCGGAGGCGAGCGCCGCCCGGTTCGGCCGCATCCTCAGCAGGGCGCTCGAGGAAGATCTCGTGGGCTCCCCGGAGCGGTTCGACGCCCTGGTCGGGCCCGCGCCCGACGGCGGGCTCGCGTCGCGCAAGGCGGGCTTCACTGTCGGTCGAGACGCCGTCGTCTGGCTGCCGGCGGGCTACCCGCTCGACGACAGGGAGAAGCTCTTCCTGCTGGAGGCGAAGCGCGTGACCGAGCTGTACTCGGCGGGGGCTCCGGGTGAGCCCATCGACACCTGGGTCATCCCCGGCCGGAACGGGCTCGTGATGTACTGGCCCAGCTACACGAACTACATCGACCAGGTCGACACGACCGTCGATTTCGTCAGCTCCGAGTGGATGACGCTCGTGCTCCCGGCGAACAACCCCGAGGGGAAGCCGCGCTGGACGCCGACGAGCTACGACCCGGCGGCGCGCCAGTGGATGGTGAGCGTCGTGGCGCCGTTCTTCCGCCGTGGGGTCTTCGCGGGCAGCGCCGGGCACGACGTCACTGTCGACGAGGTAATGGCGAGCTTCCAGGAGCTCTCGCTCTACCCGGGGACGGAGAACGCCCTCGTGAGGGGCGATGGAACGCTGCTCGTGTCGAGCGTGCACCAGCGCGGGATCCACGAGAGCAAAGGGACGCTGACGGTCGACTCCGTGGGCGACGCGGAGCTGAAGCGCGCCTTCGAGGCGGCGAAGGGCGCGGGCGACGGCGGGGCGCGCGTGGTCGGCAGCCACGATGAGCGCGTGATCGTGGCCGCGCGGCTCGCGGCGCCGGACTGGTACCTGCTCACCGACGTGCCCCGCGCGGCGCTCCTCTCGTCGGTGAAGGGGCTGTACTGGAACTACTGGCTGATCGCGGCGGTCTCGATCCTGGCGATCGTGGCGCTGCCCGTGCTCGTGATCATGCGCGTGACCTTGCCCTCCGTGCGGAAGCTGGTCACGGCGGCGGAGCGCATCCGGGGCGGCGATCTCGATCAGCGCTTCGAGGCGTCGGGCACCCGGGAGTTCGTGCACATCGGCGACGCGCTCAACGCCATGGCGCAGCAGCTCCGCGCGTCGTTCGCCGCCCTGGAGAAGACGAACGAGGAGCTCGAGCAGCGCGTCGAGCAGCGCACCGCCGAGCTCAAGGACGCCAAGGTCGCCGCGGACGCGGCCAACCGGGCGAAGAGCGACTTCCTCGCCAACATGAGCCACGAGCTGCGGACGCCGCTGAACGGCATCCTCGGGTACGCCCAGATCCTGAGGCGCTCCACGCGCCTCGGTGAGCAGGACCAGCGCGGCGTCGACGTCATCTCCGAGTCCGGCGCCCACCTGCTCACCCTCATCAACGACGTCCTCGATCTGGCGAAGATCGAGTCGCGGACGATGGATCTCCACCCCAACGATTTCGACTTCCCGTCGTTCCTGCGCGCGACGGTCGAGATCTGCCGGATCCGGGCGGAGCAGAAGGGGATCGAGTTCGTCTACAAGCCCGGCCCCGCGCTGCCGGCGGGCGTGCGCGCCGACCAGCGGCGCATGCGCCAGGTCCTGCTCAACCTGCTCGGCAACGCCATCAAGTTCACCGAGCAGGGCCGCGTCACCTTCACTGTCACGGAGGTGCAGGACGGCGCGGCCGAGGGCCTGCCGGAGGACGGCGCGGGCCGCGAATCGCGGACCGGGAAGCGCACGATTCGCTTCGAGATCGAGGACACGGGCAGCGGGATCCGCGCCGAGCACCTCGACCAGATCTTCCTGCCCTTCAGGCAGGTCGGCGACAAGAAGCGTCACGGCGAGGGCACCGGGCTCGGGCTGGCCATCAGCCAGCGGATCGTCGCGCTGATGGGCAGCTCCATCCACGTCAGGAGCGAGCTCGACAAGGGCAGCGTCTTCTGGATGGACGTGACGCTCGCCGAGGCGCCGAACTGGATCGACAATGCGAGGCTCACGGAGCACGGTCGTATCGTCGGCTACGAGGGCGCGCGGCGGAGGCTCCTCGTGGTGGACGACAAGCGGGAGAACCGCGCCGTGATCGTCAACATGCTGGAGCCCCTCGGGTTCGCGCTGACGGAGGCGAGAGACGGCCAGGAGGGCCTCGACAGGATCGCGAGCGAGGCGTTCGACCTGATCATCACCGACATCGCGATGCCCGTGCTCGACGGCTGGGAGATGATGCGCCGCGTCCGGAAGATGCCAGAGCGCGCGGGGACGATCCTCATCGCGTCGTCCGCCAGCGCGTTCGTCACCGACCAGGACAAGAGCCTGGAAGCAGGGGCCAACGACTTCATCGCCAAGCCGCTGCAAATGGATGAGCTCCTCGAGAAGATCCAGCGGCACCTCTCGCTGGCGTGGCTCCACGAGCGGCAGGACGGCGCGGGCCAGGAGGCGGAGCCCAGCCCCGACCCGGGGGTGATCCCTGCGGTCGCCCCCGCGGATGTCCCCCTGCCCCCCGTCGAGGATCTCAAGGCCTTGCGCGATCTTGCGCGCAAAGGGCTCGTCAACCAGATCCAGAAATACGCCGACAGGCTCGATCAGGCGAGCCCCGGGAACGCGCCGTTCACCAGGCACCTGCGCAAGCTCGCGCGGGACTTCCGGCTGGAAGCCATTGAAGAATTCGTCGGCCGGCATCTCGATAGCGGCGCCTCGTGAGCGGCACTACGCGATCGCGCGTTTTTCGTTGTAGAAAATAACACTTCACGTACGTTCAAAAAATGCTGCCCGCATGCTGCCTGCGCCGCTTCTTGGCTGTATGCACCGGTGCTACAGCCGCTCTTCTCGCTGCCGCTCTCCCCGCGGCGGCCGCCACGCCGTTCACGACCTTCGAGTCGGGCCAGGTCCGCCCGATGGCCCTGTCAAGGGACGGCAAGCTGCTCTTCGCGGTGAACACGCCCGACAACCGGCTGGAGATCTTCCGCGTCCAGGCGGATCGTCTGCGGCTCAAGGCGTCTGTGCCCGTGGGCCTCGAGCCGGTCGCCGTGGCCACCCGGGGTGACGACGAAGTCTGGGTGGTGAACCACCTGTCCGACAGCGTGAGCGTCGTCGACGTTCGAGACGAGGACAAGGCGCGCGTCGTCCGCACGCTGCTCGTGGGTGACGAGCCGCGCGACATCGTGTTCGCCGGGCGGGGGCGCTCGCGCGCCTTCATCACGACGGCCCACCGCGGCCAGAACATCCCCTTCGATCCGCAGCTCACGACGCCCGGCGTCGGGCGGGCGGACGTCTGGGTGTTCGACGCCGACCACCTCGGGACGTCGCTCGGCGGCACGCCGCTCTCCATCGTGACGCTCTTCAGCGATACGCCGCGCGCGCTCGCGGTGACGCCGGACGGCAGCCGCGTCTATGCCGCCGCCTTCCACTCGGGGAACCGCACGACGAGCATCGACGAGAGCCTCGTGCCGAACGGCGGCGAGGCCGAGGGTGGATTGCCCTGGCCCAACACCAATTTCGAGGGCATTCCCCAGCCGGAGGTCGGGCTCATCCTCAAGTTCGACGGGGCCCACTGGGTCGACGAGCTCGGTCGTGACTGGGACAGCGCTGTGCGCTTCTCGCTGCCCGACAAGGACGTCTTCGTGATCGACGCGCTCGCCAATCCGCCGCGCCAGGTGGACGGGCCGGGCGGCTTCTTCACGGGCGTGGGGACCATCCTGTTCAACATGGTCGTGAACCCGGTGAGCGGGAAGGTCTATGTGTCGAACACCGACGCCCGCAACGAGGAGCGCTTCGAGGGGCCGGGCCTCTTCGCTGGCCACAGCGTGCGGGGCCACCTGCACGAGAGCCGGATCACCGTCCTCGGCCCGGGCGGCGTCGTCCCGAGGCACCTCAACAAGCACATCGACTACGACGCCTGCTGCGCGCCTGTCGCGAACGGCGAGAACGCGAAGAGCCTCGCGCAGCCGACGGGCATGGCCGTCACGCGCGACGGCGCGACCCTGTATGTCGCGGCGCTCGGCTCGGACAAGATCGGCGTCTTCGACACCCGGCAGCTCGAGAAGGGCACGTTCGTGCCGAGCCGGTCGAGCCAGATCCACGTCCCCGGGGGCGGCCCGACCGGCCTCGTGCTCGACGAGGGCAGGCACCGGCTCTACGTGCTCACGCGCTTCGACAACGCGATCTCGGTCATCAACACGCGGACCCGGCGCGAGGTCGCGCACGTGCCGATGCACAACCCCGAGCCTCCGAGCGTCGTCCGGGGGCGCCGCTTCCTCTACGACGCGTCGCTCGGCTCGAGCCACGGCGACTCATCGTGCGCGAGCTGCCATATCTTCGGCGACTTCGACAGCCTCGCGTGGGATCTCGGCAACCCGGACGGCACCGCGCTGGTGAACCCGGGGCCGTTCTGCACCGATCTCTTCGGCCAGGACCCGACCCTCCATCCGATGAAGGGGCCGATGACGACGCAGAGCCTGCGCGGCATGGCCAACCACGGGCCGATGCACTGGCGCGGCGACCGGACCGGCGGCCATGAAGCGCCCACCTCCCAGCCCGACAGCGGGGTGTTCGACGAGCGGGCGGCGTTCCAGAAGTTCCGGGCGTCGTTCGTCGACTTGCTCGGACGCGACGAGCCGATCTCAGAGGAGGACATGAATGCCTTCGCGGACTTCATCCTCCAGGTCACCTATCCGCCCAACCCCATCCGGGCGCTCGACGACTCGCTCACGCCCGATCAGCGCGCGGGGCGCTATTTCTTCGGGGGGCCCGTCTCGAGCATCCTCGGCGAATCGTGCATCGGGTGCCACGACGTCGACCCCGACGCCAACCCGGACGACCTCGCGCCTGGCTTCTTCGGCAGCGACGGCGGATCGGCCAACGCCAACGAGTCCCAGGTCTTCAAGGTCCCGCACCTGCGCAATCAGTACCAGAAGATCGGGATGTTCGGCATGGCCGAGTCGTTCGTGTTCCCGTTCGGCGGCTCCAACGCCCCCATGGGCGACCAGGTCCGCGGCTTCGGTTTCCTCCACGACGGCGGGGTCGATACGCTCTTCCGCTTCAACTCGTTCTCCGATTTCGTCCAGATCCCGGAGAACCCCGGCGGCTTCCCCATCGGCCCCGAGGGGGACCTCCTGAAGCACCAGGTGGCGGCGTACATGCTCGCGCTGGAGTCGAACCTGAAGCCGATCGTCGGCCAGCAGATCACGCTCACGTCATCGAACGCGGCGGTGGCCAGCCCGCGCATCGCGCTGCTCATCGCGCGCGCCAACGCCGGCGACTGCGATCTCGTGGTGAAGGGCTGGTCCCACGGCGAGGAGCTGGGCTTTCTGTACATCGGGAATGGCCGGTTCGAGCCCGACCGCGCGCGCGAACCGCGGCGATGGGACACCGAGCTCCGCCAGCTCCCCAGGGGGCCCCGCGGCGAGCTGACGTACACGTGCGTGCCGCCCGGATCGGGGGAGCGGATCGGCATCGATCGCGACGGCGACGGCTTCCGCGACGGTGACGAGCGGGACGCGGGCAGCGACCCGGCCGACCCGACGAGCGTTCCCTGACGGAGCGTTTTTGGACGGCGGATCCACCGCGCCCCTCATCGAAGCGCCCAGCCAGGAGTCCACGCTTGCGGGCGTCGGTACGTTTCCCTTCGAGACCGGAGGTACTGGCGGAGCTTCGGGAGCGCCGGGTGCGCGTCGTCGTCTCGCCAGAGCAAGGAATGTGGATAGACCAGCATGGGATCACGAACCGGGATACGGCGGAGCCTGTATTCGGAGGGCCACACCAACCGGATGTGCTCCCCCACCAGCGTCGCGACCGTCGATGACGCCGCGACTTCCTCCAGGATCGCGTCGATGCCGAAGTTCGGTCCGACCGTGTCGATCGCAACGCCGAAGCGCGCAGAGAGCTCGTCGTAGTACCGCGACCACTCGGCTCCTGGCACGTTGCCAGGCATCCAGATCCTGTGGCCGGCGAGATCGGCAGGGCTGACCGCCGTCGCCGCCGCCAGGACGTGAGCGTGACCCGTGAGCAGCTCCACGGGATCATCGAGGACACGGGCAGATTTGATATCCATGCCAAGCTGCTCCGCCTGCGTCACCGCGCGAAACGTGGCGTCGATGGCCCCCGACCTCAACGCAGTCAATGCGCTCTGGACATCGAAGATGTGCGTGACGACGTGGAGCTCGACCTCGGGATGCACGGCGTGGAACTCGCGGACCAGCCGCGCGGGACCGAGCTGCGGGTGAATCACGTCGACCCGCAACGGGCGGCGCTCAGGACGCACCGCGTTCACGGCTCGCTCTTCCGCCGCGAGGAGCTCCCGTGCATGCGGCAGGAATGCTTGCCCGTCCAGGGTGAGCCGAGCTCCTCGCGGAGTACGCGCGAAGAGCCGGACGCCCAGCGTCGCCTCGAGCGCAGCCACACGCTTCGAGGCCGCCTGCTGCGTGATCGTCAGACGGATCGCAGCCTCTTGAAATTGCCCCGTGTCGGCGACGGCGACGAACGTGCGTACGCTCTCGAGATCCACGTGGAGTCACCTTCGCGCCCTCGGCGGGCGCGCAAGGTAACAGCTCGCTCGGGCGAGCGGCAACCGTCACGAAGCGCTCGAGCGGGCGGACCGCAGGCGCGCGCCCCGCCCAGCGCCGGGCGGGCGGCGCTCACGAGGTGTCGGCCTTACCGGCGCGGCACAACCGGCGGTTGTTCATCCACGAAAAGCAGTTGTTTGATCGGCCGACCCCGCCCCGGCATCGTGCTCCGTGTCCGAGGGGCGCTTCCCCCGAGCGCCTGCGGACGAACCGAGAAGGGAAGCAAGAAATGACGACCGGAAATGACGCTGCATTTGCCCCCCGGGTGATCGAGATTGGCTCAAGCGAGTCCGAGCGCATGATCACGAACATCGGACGCGCCATGAGGCTCGCCTGGGAGATCAACAAGCTCTCCTTCGACGACGCCGACGAGATCCGGAGAAAGTTCAGCGAGCTGACGGGCACGCCGGTCGACCCGAGCTTCTCGCTGATTCCTCCCTTCTATACGGACCAAGGCGTCAACATCCGCGTCGGCAAGAACGTCTTCATCAACCAGTGCTGCCACCTGATGGACATCGGAGGAATCGACATCGGCGATGACGTGATGCTCGGACCGAAGGTAAACCTCATCACATCGTACCATCCCGTCGAGCCCGCCGAACGGCGGGCTCGCGCCCTGGCGAAGCCCATCGTCCTCAAGAAGAACGTCTGGATCTCGGCAGCCGCCACGATCCTGGCTGGTGTGACGATCGGCGAGAGCTCCGTCGTGGCGGCGGGCGCCGTGGTGACGCACGATGTTCCCGCGAACAGCTTCGTGGCGGGTGTCCCCGCCCGCGTGATCCGCGAGCTGCCGTAGGTGTCCGCGACCCGCTCGCCTTGCCGTCGGATGGCGCCTGGCGGCCACGTCTCGGACGCACCGAGGCCCAATATCTACCGCGGCAGTGAAAATCGTCGCATGGGTTCTGCCGCTGGCGCCGCGATCTCCCGCGGCGGGAAGCGACGGACGCAATGCGCGCTCAACCCCCGAGCCACGGCCCCGGAGCACAGCGTGCCGGCGGCTCCCGCCGTCCCGTCAGCGCCGCCGGGCTCCTCCGCGTCGAAGCGCTGCACGATCCGCTCGGGTCTGTGAACGCACACACACGTCAATGACCGCATCGCCTCGAGCCAGTCGAGCGGCCCGGCGAAGATCGCGCTCCTGCGCCCACCCCTCTGAACGCGGCGCTCCGAACGAACCCTCGCTCGATTCGGCGCTCCGAAGCAGGCCCGCCAGCCTCGTCCTCGCTGGAGATCGAGAGGACAGCCGCAGGCCAGTCGATTGGAATTGACATCGGCGATGTGAGCGCTCACATTGGCGCCAAGGACCGTCCTCTTGCTTGAGCGATCGACGGCGTGCCGCCAGGGTCCATGGGGCACCTGAAGACCCGTGTACATGTGCCTCGCCTCGTGACGCATCAATGGTGGAGAGACGCGGACAGCGCCTCTCGCTTCGCTCGCTCGATGTACCATGGAGTCGCTATGAGAACCAGATTGAGTTGGGCTTTCACCTGGGCCGCGCTGGGCATGATTGTCGGCGCTTGCGGCGGCTCGATTGACGACGGCAACCTCGCGGGAAGCGGCGGAGCCTCGGCGGGCACAGGAGCGAACGTGAGCGGCTCGGGCGGCGAGCAGGCGGCCTCCACCGGAGGGCCTCTGCCTACGGGCTCGGGCAGCTCACAAGCCACAACCGGAGGGGCTGAGGCCTCCGGCTCTGGCGCCGCAGGCGGAGGAGCGCCTGCCGGCGGCGGGGATATGGCAAGCGGGACCGGGGGCTCGGGCGACGGCGGCGGTACGTTCACCGGCACGTGCACCGCGTCACGACCGACAGGTCGAAGCGTGTCGGGGAGCGGCCCTCATCAGGTTGTCGTCGAGACGAACTCAGACCCGGGCATCAACCAGGGCACCATCTTTCGCCCGGCGGATCTCGGTGGGGACACCAAGTATCCGATCTTCGTCTGGGGAGAGGGCGGATGTTCGCGAGACGGGCTCGCGACGGAAGCGGCCATGGCCGAGATCGCCTCGCATGGCTACTTCGTGGTGGCGGACGGCACACCGGAAAACAGGGAGCCCAACCGCGAGCTCGGGGGCGGAGGCGAGGTGCTGCTCGCCTACATCGACTGGGTGATCGCCGAGAACGAGAAGCCTTGCAGCGCCTACTACAGGCATATCGAGACGACGAAGGTCGCCGCGAACGGCTTCTCCTGCGGCGGCTTGATGGCGGCGGGGACCGCCGCAGATCCCAGGATGACGACCTGGGGACACACAAGCAGCGGCTCCTTCTCGGTGAATCAGGCGTTCTACAAGTCGATCCACACCCCCGTATTGATCGTCACCGGCACCGAGGATAGCCTGGGCGCGGACGACAACGGCGCGAGAGACTTCGAGAACATCGCCGCCCGGGGTGATATCCCGGTCATGATGTTCGCCAAGGTCGGCGCGGATCATGGGGGCGATCTGTGGTCCCGGAACGGCGGCGAGTTCACGCAGGTCAACCTGGCGTGGCTCAACTGGTGGCTCAAGGACGACGAATCGGCCACCGGCAAGGGCATGCTCGTCGGCGCGAGCTGCCGCTTCTGCACGGACAGAAGCTGGAATATCCGCTCTGCCAATCTGCCCTAGAGCGGCTCGCTCTCGAACCGCCTTGCTCCCAGGACGGCGGCGCGCGGGCATCGTCATGAGACAGCCGCCATCACCTGCCGCTCACCATCCCTGAAGAAGATCCCGCGGGCGCTCAGCTCGCGCGGATCACGTCCTCCGCAGCGCGACGGAGCCCGGGCACGCCCGCTCGCACCGCATGGCCCAACCGGAACGCCATCGTGTTGTGCGGGCTCGCGGCGAGCACCGCTGCGCGCACGAGCTCGATCAGCCCTCCGCCGCGCGGCCCGGCCTCCCGTCGAGCTCGGGCTGGACCGCGTTTCTGCCGTATGGCACGAGCGCGTGCACGACGATCCCGGCCATCGCTGGCTGCGCGCTCAGCTCGTCAAGGTCATCGGCGCCCCGCCTGCCTCCCGGCAGGCGTCGCGAGGCCGCCGCCTCGAGTGAAGGCGCGGCTCAGCGCAACGTGGGTCGGGTCGCGGCGCCTGTGAATTTTCCGAAGAATTCGAGGGGATGGCGCAACGGCAAGGATTGCCATGCCGCTACATTTCTGTGATGGCAATCTTTGCCACGACGGCAAGGATTGCCATCCGCGCGCCGCGACCTGCGCGAGCTCGATGGGGCGGCAGCCGCTCTTTCGCCGCGCTCGGTGCGTCGCGCCGCCTGCTTTCGTCGGAAGCGCCCTCGGGCCGCGGGGCGGCACGCAGGTTGCCATGGCGCCCTGACAGCAGGCTGTCACGGCCGGGGTTCGCCCGGCGCAGGCAGCCTGGCAGGTACAGCGCGACGGGCCAGCGCTGTGATGGAGCGCGAGCCGCTTCGGAGCGACCCCGGTCCGCCCTGCGCCACAGGAGCGACAATGCATCTTCGTTATGCCTCCAGGTTCCCCTTCGCCGCCGCGGTCATGTGCGTCGCGGCGTCCGCCTCTCTGGCCGCTTGCGGCGACGCGGGCGCGCCCGGCGAGGTCGCCGACATCGACCCGGAGGAGCGCGCCGCGGAGCGCCGGCAGGCGCTGTCGGCCCCGCTGGACATCGACCCGCTGCGCTCGCTCATCCTCACGAAGGTCACCGACCCGCAGGCCATGACCCGGTTCCCGCTCCAGTTCGTCCTCAATCAGCTCCTCATGAGAGCGGGGACCCTGGATGAACAGACTGCCCTCGATCTCTACCGGCGCTGGTGGGACTTCTTCAACGTGTCCACTGCGGCTCAGTTCCCCGACGCCATCCATTGCGACGACCAGACCAACAGCGAGGGGATCCCCGCGATCAACGGCTACCGGATCGCGTGCGGCCGGCGGGAGGGGCGCCTCGCCACGAGCGATCCGTTCGACCCGAATTCGCCGGACTTCGTGGAGCCGATCGCTGTCGTGAACCGCTTCGATCTGGCGCCGCGGGACGGCTCGCACTGCGGCGAGTACCGGATCGTCTACGCCAAGAAGTCGGCCGGCGTCGCCGACCGCAACCTGTTCATCCTGGAGGCCCAGCTCCCGAATCCCCACCCCGAGTGCGGCATCGCCGCATGCCTCCCTGTCGCCGAGCACTGGGCGCGCCTCTCGACCCTGGACGCCGCCGATCGCGCCAACGAGCTCGAGACGTTCTTCACCGTCGGCCTTGTCGACGCCGGCTTCGGTCCGGTGCTCCATCCGGACAACTTCGCCGACGCGGTCCACGGCCCCGGAGGAAGCCGCGGCACGGGCCAGATCCGCACCAACCAGTTCATGGGCAACGCCGGCGCCCCCGGGCAGGTCCAGCCCGGCCAGATCTGGCACCTCCGCGAGTTCAAGATCGCAAGGGTCGACGGCGGGGATCGGCTCTTCCTCAAGCCGGTCACGGTGAAGGAGAACCCCTTCGGCCCGCTGTTCAGCACGAACTTCGATCCGAACGACTTCCGCTACTCGTGGTTCATGGACGACTTCCTCGAGTCGGTGGACAGGCTCACGACCCTCAGCACCGACATCAACGACATCAGGCTCACGAGCTCGAGGGAGGCCCTCTACAACGCGGGCCAGAGCGCCATCGACGACAGCAACGACTACCTGAACCAGCTATTGCCGGAGTTCAACTCGCTGCCGAACCTCGAGCTGCGCGACCGGATCCAGGACGAGCTCGTGCGCCTCGGGCGGGACGCCATCTTCACGCCCGCGGACGTGGCCAACCGCGCCACCACCCAGTCGTGCGCCGGGTGCCACCAGCTGAGCGCCGGCGACGCGCTCGGCAACGGCGTGACGTGGCCCGAGGAGGAGGAGGGGGATGAGCTCCGGTTCGTCCATGTCAGGGAGGACGGGGATCTCTCCAGGGCGCTCACCGATTTCTTCCTCCCGCACCGCGAGGGCGTCCTCGAGGCTTTCCTCGCGGCGCACGCGGACGGGGACACGTGCTCCACGCCGACGACCTCGGCCGCGCTCCCGGTGGAGAGCGACGCGCCGGTCCCCACGCTCGGCGGCGCGACGACGCACTGATCCCGCGCCCCGCGAGGCGCTCCGGGAGGTGACGCCGCGCCGCGCTCGATGTACGCGGGGCAGAGGTCGCGTGCGGGGCGCTTGGCTGCTCGTGGGTCTGCTGCTCGGGTCCGGGGGCGCGTGCGCCGCCGCGCTGG
>NZ_JEMA01000549.1 GCF_001589285.1 Sorangium cellulosum
CAGGCGATGCGGCGCTTACCTGTCGCCGGCAAGCGTCGTTTGCGGCCCGACAGGACCACGGTGACGCTCTCGATCGGCGGCACGGGCTCGCCGGGAGCTTCGAGGCGGAGCGCGGCGAAGAGAAAGCCGAGGTACTCGAAGACGCGATCGGGAACGTCGTCACGGAGCGCGAAGCAGAACTCGACGTGCAGCACCCGCGGCTCGCCGTCGATGCGCAGGCGCACGGCCTTGTCGAGGCGGCGCTCGATGTTCGTGACCTGACTGTCGATCCAGCCGAGGATCTCGATCTGGCGGCCCTCCGGAACGAACGCGCGCACCAGGTCGTCGGGGCGTCTCCGGGCGAGGTGGCGCAAGGTGATGTCGGCGTCTCCCATGGGCGGCGCCCACGGCAGATCGCGTACCAGGCGGCCATGAGGCTCAAATCAAGCGATTTCGGGGGTGTGAGGCGCTCCGTGCGGGTGGCGCCGCCATGGCGGGGACGGCGTCGCGCATAGGCCCGGCCCTGGTGTCATGCCGGAGAGAACGAACCACAGAGGCACAGAGGGCACAGAGGCGTGAGGGAGAGAGAGATAAAACTCTGTGCCTCTGCACCCCTCCGTGTGCTCCGTGGTTCCTCTTCTTTCCCCGTCATCGAACCGGGCGTCTCAACTCCACGTCTCCGCGCGCCGCGGGTTGCGCGTCTCGATCGCCTCGGCGTGCCCCCGCAGGCCGCGGGCGGCGGGGAGGTTGCCGTGCGTCTCGAAGACGTCGGCGAGGGCGAGCCCGAGGATGACGATCTGCTGCGGCTTGTCCAGCGCGCCGACGGTCGGGGCCACCGAGCCGAGCAGCTCGAAGGCCCGCCGCCACGCCCGCGCGGCGGCGTCCGGCATGTCGGCGTTGAGCGCCGCGTGCCCGGCGCAGCGGTGCATGTCCGCCGCGAAATCGTGGCTGCCGCGGCGGTCCGCGAGCTCTCCGGCGCGGGAGTAGGCCTCCGAGGCGTCCAGGAAGCGGCGCTGCTTGCTGTGGAGGCTGCCGAGCGAGGCGTAGGCCTCGGGGACGACGCCCAGCAGGCCGCGCCGCTCGGCCTCCTTCAGCGCCGCGACGAACACCCGGTGCCCCTCGTCCACCACCCCCGCCGCGATCAGCGAGCGCGCGCGCTGCATGCCCACGTGAACGGCCTCCTCGCCCAGCCCGCGGCTCGCCAGCGTCTCCTCGGTCTGCTTCTGGAGCTCCGCCGCCTCAGCGTGCCGTCCCGCGTGGAAGCATCTGTCCGCCTCGTGCAGGAGGCGCCGCAGCGGGAGGAGCTCGGGCGCGCGGAGCGGCGAGCCGGGCCCGATGCGCATCTCCAGGTCGGCCGGGAGGCGCCGCCCGCGGGCCGAGAGATCGGTGAGCAGGCGCTCGAGCTCGATCACAGCCGCGCCGTCCGCCTCCGGCCACAGGACGCGCGACGCGCCCTCGCCGACGCGCGCCAGCAGGTCGCCCACGCTGGAGTGGACAGCGTCCACGAGGACCCAGCGCGCGGGCACGAGCTCGGGGCGCTGCGTGAGCCAGAGGAGGTCCCGGGCGTACGCCGGGGGGTCGTCGATGTGCTGCGGCGCGAGCACAACGACGGGGCCGCCCGGCGCGCGGGCGGCGAGGTGCGCCGCGAGAACGCGCGCGAACGCGCTCAGCGGCTCGCCCGGGGGATCGGGCTCGAGCGTCCCAGGTGAAGGCGCCGGCAGGGGGCCGAGCTCGCGCGCCAGCGAGCGCTCGCGGGCCGCCCAGCCCCGGCTGGGCCCGTAGACAGGGTCGGCAAGGACCCACACCGGGCGGGGCGACGGGCCTGCCTCGCCCAGGGCCCGCAGCAGCGCGAGCGTGTGGCCGTGGACATGCGCCGGGACGACGGCGTGCAGCAGGCAGGCCCGCTCGCCTGTGAAGATGGCGCCGAGCGCCCGGGCAATATCGTGAATCATGTCGCGGTTCCCGGGCGGATTCTTGCTCCGATCAGCACCGAGGCCAAGCGAATGCGACCGCATTGCGGCGCCGCCCGGCGGATTGTCCAGGCAGCGGGCACGCGCGCGGCGCGGCGCGGGCGGGCGGGCGTTGCGCGTCGCAGGACGCCACGGTCGAGGCGATATGTCTCAGGGGGGCGCACCCCGGGAGCGGAGACGCAACGGCGAGGAAGGCGCGCGGGCTCATGGCGTCGCTTGGCCCGAGCGTTGCTGGACGTGGGGCGCTGAAGCGAAGAGTCATTGAGGGATGTTGAACGCGCTCCGGGAGCAGACCCCGCCGGGCGCATGGGAGGAACGGTACCGTGAGAACATTGTATCTGTCGCTGCTCGTGGGCGGCATGGTCGTCGGGTGCGGTGGCAGCAAGCCTCAGCCGGAGGGGCCTGCCGAGAACGCGGGCGAGGCCGTGGACGACGCTGCGCGCGACGTGAAGGACGAGGCGAAGGACGCCGCGGAGTCGACGGGCGACGCAGCCGAGGACGTGGGGGACAAGATCGAGGACAAGACGGACTGACGCCGAGCGCGGGCCGGGCCCTCGAGCCGGCGCGCGCTCAGCGCGGCGTGACGATCCGAATCGCTCAGGCTGTCCGGGCCCGGGGGCGAGCCCAGGCGCTCGACCCGGGCTCGGCGCGCCTGGAGAGCTGGCGGGAGGGTCTGCACACGAGACGCTCCGCGGTCGGCGATGACACACGAAGGACCCCGGCCGTGCCGAGGCGCGGCGCGCACGTTGGAGGCAGAACGATGAAAGCGACCTCATTGCTCGAGAAGCAGCACCGCAAGGTAGAGTCTCTGTTCAAGCAGATCGAGAGCGGCAAGTCGGAGCCGGCGCCGCTGCTCGCGGAGCTCGCGAACGAGCTCGTCGCGCACATGGCGATCGAGCAGGAGAGCTTCTATCCCGCGGTGCGGCAGATCAAGGAAGACCTGATCCTCGAGAGCTACGAGGAGCACGCGATCGCGGAGCTCGCCCTGAAGCGGCTGCTCGCGACCGACCCGGAGGACATCTCGTTCAAGGCGCGGGTGACGACGCTGAAGGAGCTCATCCAGCACCACGTCGAGGAGGAGGAGGAGGAGCTCTTCCCCAAGGTCGAGGAGGCCATCGACGAGAAGCGCCTCTCCGAGCTCGGCAAGGAGCTGAAGGCGGAGTTCGAGCAGCGGCTGGCCGAGGGCTACGAGGCGCTCCTGCCGGCGGGCTACAAGAAGACGTCCGCGGACAAGGCGAGCCACGCGAAGCACGCGAACGGGGCCAACCTGGCCTGACGAGGGCTCGGGCGCGGAGCGCGCCGCAGCAGCACGATCGCGGTGGTTGAGCCACGGAGGCGACGAGGGCACGGCGACAGCGGTCGCTCGGTGCCCTCGCCGCCTCCGTATTCTTGTTCTCGTTTCGCCATGGCGCGCGACGCGCCGCCGCGAGCGCGTGGCGCGCGGGTCCTGGTCCTCGCGGCGTCGATCCGGTCGCGCAGCGGAGCGGGGCGCGGGGGAAAGCTGCGCAGGTCGCCAGCGCCGGCGCCGTAGCGCGCCTCGGGGGACGGGGAGGGCTGGCGGCGCACGCAATCATCGTCCCGGCGTCAACTGGATAGATGCACCAACGCTGAGCCCTGAGAGAGACAAACAACATCTCTCCCTCCTGGTGCTCCTGGCGGCTCTCTTCTTTCAATATTTGTCTCGCGCAACTGAAACAAACACCGACAGAACCACGCCCTGTGCGACACACGCGCTTGCCTTCGCACAGGAGACATCGAAAGCCCACAACACCGATCACGAACGCAAAGTTCCAGCGAGATCGGCCAAATTTGAGCGTGAGTCGGAAGTGCCATAGACTCCACCCATGCTTCACTCTTGGGTTCACTCACGAGCCATTGTGCTCACCGCGACGTTCATTGCTTCCGTGCTGTCGGGCTGCGTTGGCGAGCTGGGTGGCGCGTCGAGCGAGAGCGAGGAGAGCGGGCCGTCGAGCGGCGCGGGCGACGGGAGCTCCAGCGGCGCGCCCGCCGGCGGGGCGAGCACCGGCGGCGCCGGCTCGACGACCACCGCGGCCACCGGGGGCAGCGACGGCTCCGGCGGCCCGACAACCGGCAGCAACGCCGGCTCGACCACCGGGAGCGCT
>NZ_JEMA01000550.1 GCF_001589285.1 Sorangium cellulosum
CGGGGCGCGGAGCTACGAGCCGCAGCTCGGCGTGTGGCTCAGCCCGGATCCGATCCTCGACCAGTACATGCGGGGTGCGCCGAACGGGGGGGTGTACGAGCCGATCCACCTGGGGGTGTACACGTACACGCGGAACAACCCGCTGATGTTCGTCGACCCGACGGGGCTGGCCGAGAAATGCGTCGACGGTGTCTGCCAAGCGTTTGTGGCGCCCGAGGAGGTCAGCACTCAAACCAAGGAGCAACGTGCGAGTGGATGTATCTCTGAATCATGCATGAGTCCGGTTGCCCGTGTCCAGCACTGGCAAGAGATCGACCGGGCGCGGAACGCGGCTGAAGACAAGCCGCTAGAAGCTCCGCTGATTGACCCTATCGATGCGATAGGCGTCGCCGGTACGGCCGTTACCCTAGTCAGAGTCGGAGCGAAACTCGCTCTCGGTAAGCTGGCGTCGAAGGTGATCTCGAACGGGGGCGCTACCATCTTCGGAGAGGGGACCCTCAGCGCCGCTGCTTCAAAAGTACTCCAGACTGGCGGGAACAAGTTCAACTCGAGTACGGCGAGAGGGCTGAATGAGGCGCTGGGTATGGACTGTCTCGGCGCGAATGGGGGCGGGCGTTGGAAGGGCTGAAGCGGTTTAACAAAATTCCGAATGACCACCATGGGCGAATTCTGAGTACTGGCGACTATGTGGATGATGTTGGAAACTATCTCGGAAATCTCCTCGAGTACCTATGAGTGCTGATGTGAAATACGACGTTGAAGAGGGCTGCGACGACGGTGCGCCGGATATTGTGCATGTGGAGCTTGGTCTGTCGGGGGACAGGGTTGTTCCAGCGGAGGTCACGGCGGCTGTTGGGGTGCTTCCCTCTCGCGCTTGGAGCAAAGGTGAATGTTATGAATCGAAGGCAGGCGGAACTCGTAAGCGTCCTTTGGGGATATGGGTGGTCACCTGTGATGGGTCCGATGTTCAACAGTGTGCCCTCGAACTTCTCGCGGTAGCGGAGCCTCGTGCAGCAGCGATCCGAGGGATGGCTGACGCAGCGGGAGCGACGATTTCCGTGGGCATCTGGTGGGAGCCGGCTGGTGGTCAGGGTGGATTCACGCTCTCGTCAGACGTGATGCGGCGGATCTCGGAGCTCTGCGATAGGGTGGACGTCTATTCCCCCGGTTAGTACCCTGCTCGACGTGAATTGGGGCGCAGCTGCACAATGTCAGGCAGCTGCGCCCGAGCACGCGAGTGCGAGCGCGGCGGCCTCTTGGTGTCGGCGGTCGGGGAGAACCAGCAGGTCAATCCGCAGCACCCGGACGAGCCGAGGACGACGGAGTACCTGAGGCTCATCGGGTACGACGAGCACGGGCAACGGGTGCGGGTGGTGGCGGGCAGCGGGGTCGAGACGATGTACCGGTACGGCCCGTCGACGCGGCGGCTGTCGGACGTCGACGGCCAGCACGGCAACCACACGAGGCGCCGATGCGGCCGGCGATGCGCAGGCGCTCCTCGCCGCGCTCTGCGGATCAGCCGCCCTGGTCAGCCCCGTGGGCGTCGCCGACGAGATCCGCGATCTCCCCCGGCGCAAACCCGACCAGATCGGGCTCGACCGAGAGCGCCACGCCGAACCGATCGAGCACGCCCCGCCGCACGCGCCGCGCCAGGTCGAGCAGCTCCGCCGCGGTGGCGCCGCCGCGGTTCACCAGCGCGAGCGTGTGGCGCGTCGAGATGCCCGCGGCGCCGTGGCGCGTCCCCTTCGCGAAGCCCGCGCGCTCGATCAGCCAGGCCGCGGACAGCTTCACCCGGCCGCCGCCCGCCGGGTACTTCGGGATCGCCTCGCCCGGCGCGAGCACGCCCGCCGCCTCGATGCGCGCGACAGCGCCCGCGGCATCGCCGGCCGCGAGCGTCGGGTTCATGAAGAACGACCCCGCGCTCCGGCCGTTCTCGTCCCCCGGGTCGAGCACCATCGACTTGCCGCGGCGGAGCGCGATCACCGCGCCGCGCACCTCGCCGAGCGGCGGCGCCGCCCCGCCCGGCGCCGCGGCGAGCGCCCGCTGGAGCTCGGGGTAGCGCACCGCCGCCGCGCCGCCGGGGCGCAGCGCGAAGGTGACCGCCGTGATGACGTACCGCCCGCGCCAGGCCCGCTTGAACAGGCTGTCGCGGTACCCGAAGCCGCAGTCGGCGCCGGCGATGACCGCCACGGCGCCCGTCGCGCGGTCGACCGCCCGCACCTCGGCGATCGTCTCCGCGACCTCCTGGCCGTAGGCGCCCACGTTCTGGATCGGCGTCGCGCCGACCTCGCCCGGGATGCCCGACAGGCACTCGACCCCCGCCCACCCCTCGGCGACAGCGCGCGCCACGAGGTCGTCCCAGCCCTCGCCCGCCCCGGCGCGCACGAGCACGCGCCCGGCCGGATCGAGCCCCTCGCCGCCGCGGACCTCGCCGCCTACAACCTCGACGCCGCGGACCCGCACGCGCAGCACCAGCGCGTCGACGCCGCGGTCCGAGACCACGAGGTTCGAGCCGCCGCCCAGCACGAACAGCGGCACGCCGCGCGCCTCGGCGAAGCGGAACGCCTCGACCACCGCGGCCTCGCCCGCGGCCTCGGCGTAGAAGCGCGCCGGCCCGCCCACGCCGAGCGTCGTGAGCGAGGCCAGCGGGACCGACTCGCGGACCTCGAGGCTCAGGGCTTCTTCTCCGGCTTCTGCGGGCTCGCCGCGCCGCCGCGGCCCGCCCCGGGCTTCTGCGCGCTGCTCGCCGCCCCCGCCGGCCGCGCCACCCGGATGCCCGCCATGAAGCCGCTGTCCACCGCCTGCACCCGCTCGACGAACGCCCTGTACTCGTCGGTGGCCACGGTCCCGGTCGGCAGGCTCAGCGCGAAGTCCTCCTCGATCACCGCGCCGTAGCTGCCCTTGCGCGACGCCGTGAGGTCCGCGTGCTCGACGCGCACGCCCTCGGGCACCCGCGCGACAGCGTAACCCGCCGGCAGCTCGATCCGGCGGCGCACGTGGTACTGGAGCGCTGTCTCGATCGCGAGCGCGCTCTTGCGCGCCCCGCGCGAGGCGTACGTGGCGCCGAGCGTGCCCGTGAACGCGCGCGGGAACACGAGGTGCACCGGCTCCAGCCCCGGCAGCGTCCACGCCGCGGCGTCCTTGCCCTCCGGCCGCGCGAAGCCGTGGATCGTCACCGCGGCGCGGAGCGCGACCTCCCACGAGCCCTCCGTCGACGAGACAGTGACGTCCTCCACGTCGGCCCACGGCAGCCAGCCGAGCACCACGCCGCGGAGCATCTCGCGCCGCGCCGTGCCGACCACGGTCTCGAACGCCTCGGACAGCGCCTGCGCCGCCCGTCCGTGCAGCAGAATCGTGAATGTTCCCGCGGCGTTACCCTGTTCGTCGACGGCGAGCCGCAGGTCGACCTCGTCGCCTGTCTCGCCGCTCGTCCCGGCCACGGTGACGAGCTCGCCGCCGGGCAGCATGGCGGCGCGGCCGCGCAGCTCGGGGCTGATGCGCCCGGGCGGCAGCGGCGGGCCCTCGACGTCGGCGTCGATCCACACGTCGCCGCCCGGCAGGCGCGCGATGACGAGCGGGTGCTGGAAGCGCCCCGCGTGCGGCGGGAAGTCCGCCGACGAGCTGAACGGCTCGGTCTCGGCGATCGCGAGGTCGGCGCGCACGCCGAGCTCGCGCAGCGCGCGGTAGATGACCCACGACCGGCTGCCCTGGCCGAGCTCGATCATCGCGCGCGCCGTCGTCCGCTGCGGGCCGCCGCCGAGCAGCGCCGCCATGTCCGAGAGCTCGGCGCCGCCCGCGACCTTCACCGCCTTGCCCGCGGCCGCGACGACGCGCTCGAGCAGCGCGGGCGACGGCGTCCGCTCCGGGCCCGCGGCCTCGCGCGCCCAGCGGGTGATCGAGGGGTCGCGGTCGGAGAGCGCGCGGAGGTTCTCGTCGATCGCCGCGGCCACGTGGCCCCATGTCTGCGTGCCCAGGCTGACGCCGACGCCCATCTCCACCCGGGGCACGCCGTCCTCCATGCGCCGCGGCGGCTGGTCCTTGAGGCGCCAGACGCTGACCGTGGAGGCGCCCTCGACCCGCTGCTCCGCGGCGCCGAGCAGCGGGTGCGACCAGACAGCGAGCCGGAGCGACGACGGGCGGCGCACCTCGATCTCGGCCTCGCGCACGCTCGTGCGCTCGGGGAGCAGGTCCCATGTGTCGATGACGAGCTGGCCGCTGTCGCCCGGCAGCGCGTAGCCCTCGGTGACCTGCTCGACGTAGTCGCCCTGCTCGAGCTGCGAGAGGTCGCTGTGCTCCTGCGCGGCGTTCGCGGCCGCGTCGGGCGCGAGGATGCGGCCGTCGCGCTTGTGGATGCGGCGGCGCAGGAGGCGCGCCGCGCCGCGGCCCTCGATGAGCGGGCCGTACGCGACCGCGCCCTGGGCCACGTCCGTGGTGCCCGAGACGCGGCGGAGGTCGTACGTCACGTAGTGGACGAGCCCGTCGGGCGCGATCGTGAACCGCTCGACGTGGCGGAGCACCGCTGTCGCGGCGCCGGGCAGGAACGCCTTGGCCTGGTCCTCCAGGACGAGCTTGCGCCCCTCGGCCTCGAGCGCCGGCGCCGGGTCCGGGGTGAGGCCGAGCGCGCGGGTGATGGGGCCGATCCCGGCGGGGGTGTCGCGCGCGGTGGTGCGGTCGCGGGCGAGGCGGCCGCGCACCGCGCGCACGTTGCCGCGGCCGGCGGCGAGGCCGAGCGCCTCCAGCATCATCCGGTCGCCCGNGCGAGGCCGAGCGCCTCCAGCATCATCCGGTCGCCCGGCGGCATCGCGTCGTACACGGCGAGCGCGCCGCGCAGGTCGCCGCGGGCGACGCGCTCGCGCAGCTCCACCTCGCGCAGGGCGTCCGGCGCGCGGCGGAGCCGGCGCAGCCGGGTGATCTCGGCGAGGACCGCGGCGCGGTCGCTCGCGTCGAGGCGCGCGCCGAGGCACGCGGTGCTCGAGCGGTCGAGCCCGCCCTCGCAGGCGGCCTTCACCGCGTCGACGCCGACGCGGCCGTGGATGCGGTCGTCGACGGCGGCGAGCAGCGCCGAGCCCGGCGCCGCCGCGGCGAGCCTCGCGTAGGCGGCCTCGGCGACGTCGGTGACGCCGGCGCGGCGGGCGGTCGCCGCGAGCTCGGCGAGGACCATGCGGTCGGCGTCCGGGACCCCGGGCGCCTTCACGGCGCCGCCCGGCCCCGGCGGCGCGACCTTCACCCCGAGCTCGCGGAGCGCGTCCATGGTGCCCTCGCCCTGGCCGCCGCGGCGCTCCGCGAGCTCTGCCTGGTAGAGGCGCGCCTCCCACGACGCGGGCCACGCGGCGAGCACGCGCTCGAGGGCGGCGCGGATGCGCTCGACGACCTCGGCCTCGGGCAGGTCGCCCACGCGGCGGATGGCCCTCGCGTAGAGCAGGTCGTGCCGCGGCCGGCGCGGCGTGGGGGCCGCGGCGGG
>NZ_JEMA01000551.1 GCF_001589285.1 Sorangium cellulosum
CCGGGCGGGCTGCCGTAGCCGCCCTGCGGATCCTGGCCCGGAGGCGGGCCGTAGCCGCTCGCGCTGTGCTGCGGAGGCTGTCCGTAGCCGGGCTGCTGGCCGTAGCCCGGTTGCTGTCCGTAGCCCGGTTGCTGTCCGTAGCCGGGCTGCTGTCCGTAGCCCGGTTGCTGGCCATAGCCGGGGGGCGCGCCGCCGGGGCCGCCCNGCCATAGCCGGGGGGCGCGCCGCCGGGGCCGCCCATCGGATCCTGGCCAGGGGGCGAGCCGAACGGATTACCGCCCGCGCCCTGCGGGGGCTGGCCGTAGCTGCCGCCGGGCGGCGGAAACGCGCCGGGCTGGCCGCCGGGCTGCGGTTGCCCGCCCGGGCCGGTGTACCCGGGGAGCTGGTCGATGGCCATCGTGCCGCCGAGCGGGTTCACGCCCTGGTTCGGCTGCTGGCCGAACGGCGCATAGCCGCCCGACGGGCTCGCGGCCGCGCCGCCGAAGGCGGGGCCGGACGGCTGCTGCGGCGGGGCAGACGGCGACCCGTAGCCCATCCCGGGCGGAGGTGGGGCAGGGGGAGGCCCGGCCGGGGCGCCGAGCCCAGCCGGGGGGACGCCGACCACCGTGCCCGCGAGGCCCTGCGGCGGGCTCGGGATCGCAGGCATGCCCGGCGGAGCGCCGGCGGGCGGCGCCGGAGGCGGAGGCGCCCCGGGGGCTCGCGGGCCCGCCGCGCCCGCCCCGGAGGGCTGACTCATCAGCATGGTGCCCTTGAACTTCGGCGCGGCCGCTCCCTTCAGGTTGAAGCCGCACTTCGTGCACGTGGACGCTGTTTCCGAGTTTTGCGTCCCACAATTCGGACAGAACACGCACCACCTCCGGAGGGGGGTTCGCTGCACCGCATGTCCGCGCCCTGCGCGCGTCGTAATGGGCGCGGAGGGTAGTTGAAGCGCCTTCCCGTTCTCAAGTGAAAGACGAAGAACGCTGCGGACGCGACCGAGGCTACGCGTTCTCCGCCAGAAAACCCAGGGAGTTCTCACCATGGGACGCGGGGGGAGAGCGCCTCGCGCACGTCCCGCCCTGCGCCGCGCGGGCGCTCGCATGACGGCTGCGCGAGCGCCCGCGCAGCCGTCATGC
>NZ_JEMA01000552.1 GCF_001589285.1 Sorangium cellulosum
GTGGCGCCCTGTGGCATGCCGCCACCGGGAGGCGCGGATTGAGGCCTGACAGGGACCTGCGGGTTCCCAGCGGGGACAGGGGGCGTTCTGGTGCCGGGGAGCCCTGGGGACTGCGACCCGACGTTGCCCGGCATCGCGCTCTGGTTCGGAGGCACGTTGACCGGAGAGGCCGGCGGCCTGGGCGTCGCGGTGGGCGAGCTCGGCGTGGTGGTGGGCGCTTGGCCGACACGGGGGCCGTTGTTGCCGGTCGTCGCGCTCCCGAGTTGACTTCCCGAAGGCGTGGTGGTCGGGCCGGGCGAGCTCGGTCGGCTCACGCTCTTCCGCGTCACGGGATCCCAGTCGGAGAAGGCGCCCGGCTTCGGGGTCGCGCTCGGGGCCGCGGCCTGGTTCATGGCGCCGGGCGCGGTCGTGCTGCTGGACGGGTTGCTGGTGCCGGACGCGGGATGCGCGAAATTGCCCGCGCTCTTCGACTGAGCGCGCAGGTCCGAACGAATCGATCTGGACGGCGACGGCGACGGCGAACGGCTCCGCGAGGACCTCATGAACCATGATTGACGCGAAACTCGTGCGTTGCCAAGCACCTCGCCCGCGCGCCTCGCGGCGGCAACTCCGGTCCCGTGGCATCCTGCTCCGCCCGCTGCGCATCGCTTCGGAGCCGCCTCTGGACCGGCGACCCCAGCACCTCGGATCCGCAACGGCTCGCCCCATTGCGGCGCTCGCCCGTCGAGACGCCGCCGCGAATCCGAGCATGCGTTCAGGGCGACGCGCGACAGGCGCCGCGATCGCGGCCAACCCGCCTCGCAGGTAACCTATCTCTCGAATTCACGGGCCGACGCGCCGATTGCACTGTAATATTCTTGCAGGAGTGAATTGTCTTGCCTTTCCCTCACGCGCTTGTCGTGCGGTCGCGCGGTCGTGCGTCGGCGCGCTCGGCGGGAATCGACGGCTGCCGGCGCGAATCGAACGCTGAGCCGGCTCGCTGCGCGCCCGCCGCCGCGGCGAGTTGTCTCGCGCCGCGCTCTTGTGTACGAGGTTGGAGCGCGCAGCGCTGGCCCATCGAGCCGTCGCGCAGGGCCAGGAGAGCGAGGAGCCATGAGCATCACGACCATCGCCGTCACCGACTTCGAGCCTGCGACGGCGCCGCTGCCCGCGTTCGACGAGGAAGCAACGGTGCAGAGCCTGCTCGTCTCTCCCGTCGAGGCGGCCTACCGCCATCGCCTGCCCCTCGTCGGACGCACGGATGTGCACCCGCTCGTCCAGGCGGCAACCATGGCCTTCACCCAGCGGTATCCCCTCGTCCTCTCGCCCGACGTGATCTGGTTCTGCCTGGCCCGGGGGTTCACGTTCCACGTCGCCGCGAGCGAGGAGCAGCGGCGCCAGATCCTCCTCGACGACAGCGACTTCGAGCTGACGATCGATCGGCCCGATTTCACGCTGGGCGAGGTGAACCCGTGGCCCGTCGCATTCTCGGGTTTCTCTGCCCAGGTCGCCGCGCGGGTCGGCAAGCTGCGGGAGCTCGTGACAGCCGGCTTCTCGACCACGGGACCGGTGGAGCGCGTCGCGTCGGAGCTCACGGTGATGACGCCTTTCGTGCCGCACTTCGAGTGGCAGCCGCCCTTCCTCGCGGACATGAGCTTTCCGAACCCTGGAATCCCGCGCATCTACCTGCTCGGCACGGCGGACGACTGGCGCTGGGTGCGCCACCGCGCGGCGGCTTTCGGCCCGTTCGGCGCCGAGCGCTGGACTCACGCTCTCCTGCCGGTGCTCGACCAGATCGTGGCTTCTGCGGAGGGCCGCCACGATCCAGCGTTCTGGCGCGCCTTCTTCCGGTACGAGAACGCCGCGGACGAGCTCACCGGGTGGATTCACGTGCTCTTCCCTTACCTGCGCGCCTGGCCTGCCGACCATTTCACGCCGAATACGTACCTCGACGGCTGGCACGATCGCTGGAAGGCCGCAGAGGCCCGGAGCAACCCGCTCTCCGCGCTGGCGAATCCGGAGGGGCCCGGGCTCGCTCGGCTCCCGCCCGGGCTGACCAGCGCGCCCCTGCGCTTCACCGACGCGCAGCGCCGGGACCACGCCCTGGAGTTCATCAGCGGCCTCATCGGCGTCACGCAGGACCAGCACTCGCTCGCGCTCATCCCCGAGTTCGTGTGGGCCATCGTGCACGGGGAGCCCGGATCGGCGGCCGAGCAGCCCGCCGAGGCGCGCTGAGCGGAGCGCTTCTCCGGCGGCGCGGCCGCGCTACCCGAACCGCACCTCGATCCCCGCGCCCCCGCCCGCCACAACGACCTCTCGATCCCTGCACCCGGGATCCTCCGCCATCCGCGCCGCGATCGGCGTGATCACCCGCTCCTCGATCACCCGCTTCAGCGGCCGCGCCCCCCGCCTCGGATCGAACCCCGCCTCGGCCAGCCACGCCCGCGCCTCCGGCAGCACGCGGAGCCGCAGGTTGCGCCGCACGAGCCCGGTGCGCGTCTCGGCCTTCGCGAGCTCGAGATCCACGATCCTGAGCACGCTGTCCCGCCCGAGGCTCCGGAACTGCACAACGTGGTCGATGCGGTTCACGAACTCCGGCCGGAAGTGCTCGCGCACGCCCGCCGGCGCCGCGCGCCGCGCGTGATGCGCGCCCGCCGCGGCCAGCGCGCCGGCCTCGCCCCCGCCGAAGCCGACAGGCGGCCGATCGGCGACGCCGAGGTTCGAGGTCATCACGATCAGCACCATCCGGAAATCGACGTGGCGCCCTTCCTCGTCCGTCATCCGGCCCTCGCCGAGGATCCCGAGCAGCAGATCGAACACCTCGCGGTGGGCCTTCTCGATCTCGTCGAGGAGCACCAGCGACAGCGGCTCCTGCCGCACGCGCTGCGCGAGCGTCGTCGCGCCCGGCCCCGCCTCGAGCAGCCGCGCCGACGAGCCGGGGAGCCGGTACTCGCTCATGTCGAGCCGGATCATCCGCCCCTCGTCGCCGAACATGAACCGCGTGAGCTCCTTCGCGAGCTCCGTCTTGCCCACGCCCGTCGGGCCGACGAACAGCAGCGTGCCGCACGGGCGCTCCGGATCGTTCAACCCGGCCTTGAAGCGCGCGAGCACGCGCGCCGCTGTGTCGCACGCCTCGTCCTGCCCGATCACGCGCCGCTTCAGCCCGCGCGCGATCGCCTCGGCGCTCGCCGGGATCTCGTCGGCGATCAGCTCGATCGGCAGCCCCGAGTGGCGCGCGTACGCCTCGGAGACGTCCCGCGGATACAGCTCGCGCGCCGCCGCCACCCCCGCCGCCCCGCGCGCGAGCTCCGCCGGCCGCGCTTCCGCGCCGGCCTCCGCGGTGGCCTCCGCGGTGGATCGCGCGCCGGACTCCTGCGCGAGCCAGTCGACGAAGCGGAACGCCTTGCCAGGGAAGAGCACGTCGCGCCGGAACATCGCGAGGTGCTGCACCAGCCGCTTCTTGCCGGCCGGGTGCAGCCGGACGCGCGCGTCCTTCCGCGCCTCGTACTCCGCGAGCAGCGCCGGGACCGCGGCCGCGTCGGGCTCGCGCAGCCGCACGATCTGGAAGCACGCCACCAGCGAGGCCGCGCGCCGCTGGCACGCCTCGAGCTCCGCCTCGGTGCACTCCGCGATGAGGCTCACCTCGCCGCTGCGCAGCGCGGGCAGGAGCACGTCGCCGATCGACGCGCCGTCCGGCTGCGGCCGCAAGAGCGGCAGCAGCGCGCCGACGTGGAGCAGATCCCCCTCGTGCGACAGCTCGCTCACCAGCTTCAAGCACCTCGCCTGCCACATGCCGAGGTACGTCATCCCGGCGAGGAGCCGGTCGGCCGAGGTGCTGAACAGGCCCGGCGAGCGCGCGCGCGCCTTGTCCCTCCGCCACGCCGCGAACCGCCGCGCGAGCCGGTAAACCCAGGTCGTCTTGCCCACGCCGGGGCCGCCCACCAGCAGGATCGACGGCAGCGGCGCGCCCGGCGCGAGCGCCGCGACGTCGAACAGCGGCAGCGCCTGCTCCAGCTCCTCCGACTCGCCCACCGCGAGCGGGAGCCGCTGGCGCGCGGCCTTCTCGACGAGGTCCTCGGCGACGGCGCCCAGCGTGGGGCGCTCGTCGCCCGCGCGCCGGGCGGCGCGGTCCGCGCGCGACGCGAGGCGCGGCGACCACGGGCGCACGTGCTCGTCTCCCTCGCGCCGGAAATCGAAGAGCGACCGCGGCGACTCGCCCATCAGCGCGCTCGTGACGAGCTGGCGCAGCACCTCGGGCGCGATCGAGAGATCCTCCAGGATCACCGACCAGCCGAAGCGGGGGAGCATCACGCGATAACCACCCTCGGCGAGCTTGCTCGCGAGGTACGTGAGCCGCAGCGGGATCCGGCCCTGGCCGACCACGGCTGTCCGCTGGACCGTGGTCTGCGGGTGAACGTCCACCGCCAGCGTGCGCACCTCGAACGACTCGTCCCACAGATAACGGTCGAGATCGTCCTCGCCCGTCGCCATGCGCGCGTGGAGCTCGAGCTCGATCTTGCGCAGCACGTCCTCCTCGGAGGCGCCATAGGCCGACGGCGCCGGCCGGTCGAAGAGGAATGCCCACGTGCGGAGGAGGATGCCGGTGACGCGGCCGTCGTGGTGGGCGATGAGATAGACGCGGAGCGATTTCTTGGTCATACGGCGGCGGCGGCCGGCCGCAGCCGGAGCGCGTCATCCTACCACAGCCCGGCCCCGCGCCCGCGCGCCGGGGAAACGCCGCTCCGACTCCGCCTCAACGGCCCCGCGCCGCGGCAGGCAAGAGCATTAACAAAGGCTCTCCCCGCTCACCCCGGCGTGTCGTTGAACCGCCCGCGACGGCCAGCGCAACTCCATGCGCCGTGGTGACAGCATGCGTCAAATCAGGCGCGCGCGACGACGCACAAGCAACCCTGCTGCACAATTACGGCGCTGTGGAGCGGTGGAATCTTATACACCGTGAGCTCTCCAGGAGGTGTAGAGTGGCCTACATGCCGCAAACGCCTTTCTTCATCATGCCTCGTCGCCGCGCGGCGCGAGCCGCGCTCTCGTTGTTCCTCTCCCTCGCGCCGCTCGCGGGGGCCGCGCCCGCCAGCGCTGCGGTCCAGCAGCTCGACGGCACGCGGCTGCCCACGGCGGTGGGAGCTGCCGAGCTCGGCCTCGTGACGAGCCGCGGGTTCCCGGCGGACGCCGTCACGCTCGATGGGCTCTTCATGTACCGCGGGGAGGACATCGATCCGATAGCGGACGCGAGCACGGAGCCGGGCGTTTTCTCGCCGCTCTGCGGGTTCACGGGAGAGCTCGTGCTGCGCGGGGGCGGGTGCAAGGTCGCGTTCGGCTGGTACAACGCGACGGCGAGCGGCATGCGCCCGCCGGACAACCAGATCTACGAGCTGATCCCCGCGGACACGTCGACGGCGTTCAACTGCGACGACAACGACTTCTGCCCGCTGGCCACGATGATGACGACGCAGGCGGGGCAGCACGACTGGACGCCGCGGCAGTTCTCGGCGTCGGACATCCGCAACGATGCGCGGTACCAGGGCGGCCTCGTCGGCTTCGCGCTGATCGGCAAGGCGGGCACCTACTGCACCCAGACGAAGTTCTCGCAGCGCGAGCTGAACACCGTCTGCACGAACTGCACGCCGAACGCGCCGTGGGTGACCACGCTCATCTACACGTCGACGGCCTCGCCCGACGCGTTCTATGTCGCCTTCGAGGACCTGCCCGTGACCCCGACGAGCTGGAAGGGGAGCCAGGGCGGGTACGAGAACGACGGCGATTTCAACGACTTCGTCTACTACATCACCGGAGTGACATGTCAGGGCGGCGGCCAGGTCTGTGACACGGGCGAGACAGGCGCCTGCGCCGTGGGCAGGACGGGCTGCGCGACCGACGGCGTGACCGAGTGCTTGCCCGTGCTCGAGCCCGGCGAGCAGCGCGAGCGCTGCGACAACATCGACAACGACTGCAACGGCGAGGTCGACGACGGCGACGGGCTCTGCGAGGAAGGCCTCGTGTGCAACCGCGGGGCGTGCGTGCCGTACTGCGGCCGCGGCGAGGTCGTCTGCGATCTCGGCTTCGTCTGCGAGGAGGGCCTGTGCGTGGAGCAGGCGTGCGTGGGCGTCGCGTGCGAGGGCGGCCAGGTCTGCGTGAGCGGGAAGTGCGTGGGCGGCTGCGACGGCGTCGTCTGCCCCGCGAACCAGGAGTGTCAGCTCGGCCGGTGCGTGGATCTCTGCGCCACCATCGACTGCGGCGAGGGCACTGTGTGCGAGCGCGGCATCTGCCAGTCGAACTGCGGTTGCCGCACCTGCCCTGACGGCAAGACGTGCGGGGCCGACGGCCGCTGCGTCGACGCGGGCTGCGACGGCGTTACCTGCGCTCCCGGGCAGGTCTGCGTGGGCGGGAGCTGCGCCGACGCGTGCGCGGGCGCCGTCTGCCCGGGCGGCGCGCCGTGCACGAACGGGTCCTGCGGCGAGCCGCCTGTCGGCGGCCCCACGGCCACGAGCGGCGGGCAGGACGGAGGCGGCCTGTTCCTGGACGAGCCGCCGCCGGATCTGACGGCCACGGTCGGGGCCGGCGGCGCCGCGGGCAGCGGCGGGAACGGCGGCGGCATCCGCAAGCCGGACTCGTCCTGCGCCTGCCGCGCTGGCGCGACGTCGTCGACGTCGGAGGGCTCGCCGGCCAGGCTCGGCGTGCTCGGCCTCGGCCTCCTGCTGCTCGCCGGCCGCAGGCGCCGCGCCCGCGCGGCGCGGTAGTCTTCACCACGCCGCCCTGCGCGGTCGTCTTCACCACGCCTCACCACGCGGCGCGCGCCGCCATGGCGGCCACGAGGCCCGCCACGACGGCCGCCAGGAACCACGCGAGCTGCGCGCCGGGCGGCTCGCGCGCCGCGACCGCGCCGGGCAGCGGGAACACGACGGACCGCACCCGCCGCGCCTCCGCGTCGACAAGCAGCACCCCGTCGACGTCGAACGCGAGCCGGTACTCGAGGAGCTGCCGCCGCGTCGCGGGCGTGTCGATGCGCGGCGCGAGCCGGCCTGTCTTCACTTCGGCGACATACCGCCTCGGGCCGTGCGCCACGAGGTAGTCGGCGCGGAGGCCGACCGTCATCGGCTCACCGTCGATCTGGACTCCGTACGAGACAGCGACCTGCCGGCCGAGGATCGTGTACCCGAGCTCGCGGAGGAGCGCCTCGGCCCGCGCTTCCCCCGCGGCGCCCTGCTCCCGGATGCGCCCGATCCGGCGCCGCTGCCGGGCGCTCCGCCACGCCAGCCGGGCCGTCTGGGCGAGCCCGAAGAAGAGCGCCGCGCCGGCCACGGCCAGGAGGAGCTCGGGCGGTGCGTCGCGGAGATCCACGCAGCGCGTGTTTGCGCAAATTTCCGGAGATCGGGCCAAGTTTTCTGCGATAGACAGCCCGCGGCGCGGCTGGCGGGCGTGTCCGCGGGCCGCTAGGACAAGCCGCACGGCTCAGCTCCGCATCAGGCATCCGCGCGCCCGTTCTCCGTGGCGGCGTCGCGCCCCCCGTGCGCGCTCGGCTCGCCCGGTCGGGGAGCATCCTCCGTGGTTCGCTGGCAATCCCTCATTCTGTGCCGAGGCCCGTCGGTCTGTGATTGATCCCGACAGGAGACGTTTCCGGAAGGTTCGCTTGTTGACCGAGGCCGGCCGCGCCCTCGCGCGGGCGCGCTCCGCGTGCGCGATCCACGACGCCGTCCTCACCGCGGCGAGGGAGCTGAGCGGCGCGGACGGCGCCGTGCTGCTCCTGAACGACGAGCAGGAGCGGCCGGTCGTGCGGTCCGCGCTGGGCCTCGACCCGGCGCTGCTCGCCGAGCTCCGGGACGTCGCTCAGCCGAGCTTCGACGAGGGGATCGCGCGCGCGCTGCGCGGGGCCGCCCATGTCGCCACCGCGCCGTTGATCGCCGAGCACCGCGTCTCCGGCGTGCTCGCTGTCGCGCGCTCGACCGAGGGCACGGACGACGAGGCCTGGCTGCTGTCGGCGCTCGCCGACCAGGCGGCGGTCGCGCTCGCCGCCGTGGCCCGGAGGGCGCTCCCGGACGCCCCGGCGTCGGAGCGGGGCGCGACGGCGCAGCCGGGCGGGGAGGCCGCGCCCGGGAGCGTCGACGAGCAGGCGGCGCGCCTGCGCCTGGAGGCCGACGTGGAGCGCGAGCGTTACCGCCTCCTCGCGCGCGCCACGAAGGACTCGATCTGGGACTGGGACATCCGGACCGATCAGGTCGAGCGCAACGAGAACTTTTGCGAGCTGTTTCGCTACGATCCCGACCAGATCGACGCCTCTGGCGGGTGGTGGATCGAGCGCATCGTCCCCGAGGATCGCGACCGCGTGGCGCGCGGCCTGGAGCAGGTCCTCCGCGGCGACAGCGATTGCTGGTCGGCGGAGTATCGCGTGTACCGCGGGGATGGGTCGATCGCCCGCGTGCTCGATCGCGCCTACGCGCTCCGCGACGCTGCCGGCAAGGCGATCCGCATGGTCGGCTCGGCTGTCGACCTGACCGAGCGATTCTGGATGGAGAGCGCGCTGCGCGATCGGGAGGATCGGCTGCGGCTCGCCACGTGGGCGGCGGACGTCGGCACGTGGCGCATCGACCTGGCGACGTGGTCCGACACGAGGGACGCGAGCCTGAACCGCATCCTGGGCCTGGAGGAGCGCGAGACGACGCAGTCCATCGACGACTGGATAAGCCGCGTCCACCCGGAGGACGTCGACGCCGTGCGCGCCATGACCGAGCGGTGCGTCCGTGAGCATTGCGTGTACGACATCGTGCATCGCGTGGTCCGCGCCGACGGGGCGATCCGGTGGGTGCACGACCGCGGGCGCATTCTTTACGACGAGGCGCGCTCCACGATGTTCCTGACCGGCGCCGTCGTCGACATCACGGGGCTGAAGCGGCTCGAGGAGGAGCGCACCGATCTGCTCCGCCGCGAGCAGCAGGCGCTCGCCCAGTCGGAGAAGGATCGCCTCCGGGCCGAGGACGCGAACCGCATGAAGGACGAGTTCCTCGCGACAGTCTCTCATGAGCTGCGGACGCCGCTCACCGCGATCCTGGGCTGGGCGCGGCTGATCAAGGAGAAGGAGCTCGCCCCCGAGCGCGTCAAGCAGGGGATCGCGTCCATCGAGCGCAACGCCCACGCGCAGTCGCAGATCGTCGACGACATCCTCACTGTCTCGCGCATCATCACGGGCAAGCTGCGGTTGAACACGGTCGCCGTGGACCTCGCCGGCGTCATCGAGGCCGCCGTGGACACCATCGCGCCGACAGCGAGGGCGAAGGACATCGAGATCTGCGCGGAGCTCGGCGAGGCGCTGGGCCACCTGAGCGGCGACCCGGATCGCCTCCAGCAGGTCATGTGGAATCTGCTCTCGAACGCGGTGAAGTTCACGCCGAAGCGCGGCCGGGTCACGGTCCGTGCGGCGCGCAGCGACTCCCAGGTCGTGATCGCGGTGACGGACGACGGCAAGGGCATCGCCCGGGCGTTTCTGCCGTACGTCTTCGAGCGCTTCCGCCAGGGCGACTCGTCGCCGACGAGGGCGTACGGCGGGCTCGGGCTGGGCCTCGCGATCGTCCGCCACCTGGTCGAGCTGCACGGGGGCACGGTGGAGGCGGACAGCCCGGGAGAGGGGTGGGGCGCCACGTTCACGGTGACGCTCCCTGCGCAGAACGCGCCCATGAGCGCGCGCGGCGGGCCGCCGCCTGCGCCGCGGCCCGCCGCGCTCGAGGACGACGGCTCGACGGCGCTGAGCGGGATCCACGTGCTCCTCGTCGAGGACGAGCCGGACGCGCGGGAGATGATCGCGTTCGTGCTGGAGGCGACGGGCGCGCAGGTCACGGCGGCCGGCTCGACGGGCGAGGCCATGGGCCTCCTGGAGCGGCTGAGCCCCGATGTGCTGGTCAGCGACATCGGCATGCCGGGGGAGAGCGGTTATGCGCTGATCAAGCAGGTGCGCGCGACGGGGAGGGACGAGATCCGGGGGATCCCCGCGGTGGCGCTGACGGCCTATGCCCGGATCGAGGACCGGAGGCGGGCGCTGATGGCCGGCTTTCAGAAGCACGTGCCGAAGCCGATCGACCCGTCCTGCCTGGTGAAGGTGATCGCGGATCTCGCGGGCCGGCCGTAGCCGGCGAGGGCTCAGCGGTGGGCGACGTCGTTCGCCATCGGGCGAGGCGCGCCCTGCTGCGCGCCCGTCGAGGCTGTCGAGCCGGTTGTCGCTGTCGTCGTCTCGGTGGGGCGCTTGACGCGGATCTGGTTGTGGACGTCCTCGACGCCGCGGACGTTCTCGGTGATCTGCTCGATGAGGCGCCGGTGGTACCGCTCGTTGACGGTGCCTTCCAGCGTGACCTCGCCGCTCTGCACGCGGACGGTCACCTCGCTGACGTCGATGTCGTCGCGGTCCGAGAGCATCTCGCACACGTCCTCGCGGATGCGCTCGTCGGAGCGCTTGTAGCCCTTGGGCCCGCGGCCGAGCGCGCCGCGCACGCGCTCTCCGAGGTGGTTCAGCGCGCCGCTGACGTTCTGCATCGCGGAGCGCCCCGCGTCGCGGACGGTGCGGACGAAGTCGTGGCCCCCCTCGTGGCCCTGGTCGCGCCCGAAGTCGCCGCGGTCCTGGTCGCGTCCCCAGCCGCGGCCCTCGTCGCGGCCGTACTGGCCGCCGAAGCTGCGGTTGTAGTCGCCGCCGAAGCCGCGGTCATAGCTGCGGTAGTCGCCGCCGAAGCTTCGGTTGTAGTCGCCGCCGAAGCCGCGGTCGTAGCTGCGGTAGTCGCCGCCGAAGCCGCGGTTGTAGTCGCGGTAATCACGGTTGTAGTCGCCGCCGAAGCTTCGGTTGTAGTCGCGGTAATCACGGTTGTGGTCGCCGCCGAAGCTTCGGTTGTAGTCGCGATCGAAGCCGCGGTCGGTGCCGGCGAAGCGGCCCTGGTCGAACGTGTGCTCACCGCCGTAGCCGCGCTGCGCCGTGTACCCGTAGTCGCGGTCCTGGTCGTAGCCCGAGGTGCGCTGCTCCTCGCGCCCCCAGCTCCGCTCGGGGGGGGAGCTCCGGGGCTGCCCGTAGCGCTCGTCCCAGCGTCCGCCGCTCTGGCCCTGGCGCTCGTCCCAGCTACCTGCCTGTCCCTGGCGCTCGTCCCAGCGTCCGCCGCTCTGGCCCTGGCGCTCGTCCCAGCCGCGCTCGTCGCGCCCGTACTCGGTGTTCCTGTCGAACCGATTTCGCATGGTGGTAACTCCTTCGTCTCGTTGTGAAACAACGTCCCGTGTGTCTCGACCACGCGTCCCGGAGCTTCGCGCCAGCGCTCGACATCCAGCTCGCGCCCAGCTCATTGCGCGGGGTCGTAACAGTGCGGCTCATCGACCCGACTCGCAATCGGGGAGAACCCCTCGTTACTCCCCGGGACGATCCCGAACGAGCCCTCTGAGCGTCAGATCCCCCTCAATCCCCCTCAGTCCTGACGCATCCCCTCAAATCCTTCGGAAAATTCACGGGGAGACGCGGAGGCGGGTAGGGAAGCCTTCAAATACTCCCCGTCTCCCCGCCTCCCTGTTCAATTTCTCCGCTGAAAAGCGCTACAAATCGAGGGAGCTCCTCGGCCCTGGATCCCCATGAGCTCGCTGCGATCCCGCGCCGATCTCGGCCGATCGCACGGTCGTTGCAAACCAGACTCCGGTGGTACGTTCACCAGGAACGCACCACCGGACGCTGTCGAGGTGTGCTGTCGAACAGCCAGCGAGCGCCGCCTCTTCCGGATCGCGGGCGCGGAACAGCCCCGTGGCAGCGGGCGGACTCAAGGGCGCACCCCGGGAGCGCACATCGCTGCACCGGACGCGCGGCCCGCCGTGTCGGTCTGCTCAGGACCTCACTTCAGGCTGCTGTCGTGCCGTCGTCACGCTCCTGTGCTGCAACGCGCGATCGGCGGCGCAAGAGCTCGTCTTCTTGAGCCTTCCGTCCCAGGGCACACCCTCGTGGGGCAGACAGCCGTGGCCGGCGGCGAGCCCATGCGCCTCGGCGGCGTGGGCGCCGCCTGACGAGAGGGCCCGCCCGGTCGGCTCAGGCCAGCTCGACGCCGAGCAGCCACAGCATCAGCGCCTTCTGCACGTGCAGCCGGTTCTCTGCCTGGTCCCAGACCCGCGAGCGCGGCCCCTCGATCGTCTCGTCGTCGATCTCCTCGCCCCTGTGCGCCGGCAGGCAGTGCAGCACGATCGCGTGCGACGCGGCCTTCCCCATCACGCCCGCGTCGACCGTCCAGCCGGCGAACGCGGCGCGGCGCCGCGCCGCCTCGTCCTCCTGGCCCATGCTCGCCCACACGTCGGTGTTCACCACGTCCGCGCCCGCCGCGCCCTCGCGCGGGTCGCTCGTGAGCGTGACGTGGCCTGTCGCCCGCGCCCGCTCGACCTCGTCTGCGGGCGGCATGTACCCCTCGGGCCCCGCGAGCACGAGGTGGAAGCCGAAGAGCGGCGCCGCCTCGAGCCACGAGCGCGCCATGTTGCTCGAGCAGTCGCCGAGGAACGCGACGCGCCGGCCGGCGATGCCGCTCCTGTCCCCGGCCGCCGCGAGCGCCTCCTGGATCGTGAAGATGTCGCTGAGCACCTGCACCGGGTGGCCGTCGTCGGAGAGCGCGTTGATGACCGGCACGGTCGCCTGGGCCATCTCCAGCAGCCGCGCTGTCGACGACGTGCGGAACGCGATCGCGTCGCAGTACCGGGCGAGCACGCGCGCCGTGTCCCGGATCGGCTCGCCGCGCGCGAGCTGGCTGCCCTGGGTGCTGAGCACGACCGGATGGGCGCCGAACTGCGCGATCCCGACCTCGAACGACACCCGCGTCCGCGTGCTCGCCTTCTCCAGGACGACAGCGACCGAGCGGCCGGCGAGCAACGTGGCGCGCCGCCCCTTCGGCTCCTCCTTCAGGCGCGTGGCGAGCCTGAGCACGCGGTGCGCCTCGGCCAGGGTCATGTCCGTCATCTTGAGGTAGTCGCGCTTCGCCATGGTCCCGCCTTCCGCGCCGCTCCGTCCGGATGCACGCTGTCGCGCCGCGGTCGTGAGCAGCCGCGACGGTCGGGCGCGCCGTGCGCCCGCCGTGATGTGGCACGACCGGGACGCCGCCGTCAATCCGCCGTCCACCGTGCGCAGGACGCTCCGCCGGGCCGCCATCTCCCGGCCTCGAAGCGCGCCCGCCTGCGGCGTGCGGCGTTGCGAGCCGCCCCGCGCGGCTCGCGTGATCGGCGCCGAGCGTCCTCGCGCGACCGACCGAATCCGCCTCGACGCGGCAAAGGCTCTCTGCCAACCAGAGAGCCCCTCTCGGCACACCGCGCTCGCCCTCTGCAAGGTCCCTCCGAAGACGACCCGAGCCGCTTGACTTGTGCTGCTCATGGGCATCGAATCGTGGTTTGAAGGACGCTCCAGCTCCCCCTGGGGTCATCATGGCGGAAACCCCTGCCAGCGTGCTGCGCATTTACCTCATCCACGATCACCCGATCGTTCGCGAAGGCTTCGCTCGAGCGCTCTCGGACGAGCCGGACATCGTCGTCGTGGGCCAGGCCGGGGCGGCGGCCGACGCCTTGCGCGAGACGGCGAGCTGCAAGCCCGACGTCGTGCTCGTCGACCTCGACGTTCCGGACCGGGACGGCATCGAGCTCCTCGGAGCGCTGAGGGCGCAGTTGCCGCAGGCGACGCTCCTCGTGCTGAGCGGCTACGGCGACGAGTCCCGCGTCGCCGAGGCGCTCCGCGCGGGGGCGCAGGGGCATCTCGTCAAGACCTCGAAGCTCGAGGACATCATCGACGGCGTCCGCCGGATCGCGACGGGCGGCGCGCCGCTGTCCACGAGCATCGCGGCGGCCGCCGTGCGCGCGATGCGCAAGCGCGGCGGCAAGCCCGGTTGACAAGGAAGCCTCTGTCCCGAGCGAGCTTCGGGGCTTCAGGTGCACGCCGCGATCTCTGCCGTCGTAGATCTCGCGGTCGCTGATCGCGATCCTGCCCGTCTGCATGGCGCCGGGACAGGGCACGTCGCGCCGCGGCGACTCACGCGTTCTGTCGAGCCGTCCCGCGCTCAGCGCTCGATCTCGATGTGCCACGCCTCTTCCGAGACCTGCTCGACCGAGGCGCGGATCCCGAGGAGGTCGCGGAGCAGTTGCAGGTGGGTCGTCGTGTGCGACGACGGGCGCACGGTCCGGAAGGCGCCGCGCCCCGCGAGGGCGATCAGCAGGAGGAGCTGGTCGGCCAGGTATTCGCCCACCGGGACGCCCGCCGCGATGTAGTCGCGCGCCTCCTCGGCGACCTTCGTGGCGACCGTCTCCGCGCGCACGCCCTTCTCGCCGAAGCCGGTGAAGACCTCGGTCACGTGCTCGCTCTCGACGGCGATCGTGAGCACGTTGCCCGGCCCGTGCCCGCCCGTCAGCACGCTCGGCGTGAAGCACGCCGGCTCCCAGCCGAGCACCGCCGCCGCCGCCTCGAGCTCGCGCATCGCCACGGATCTCGGCAGGTTCGACACGGTGGCCACGGCCCTCCGGCCGCGGATCTCCCCGCGCGAGAGCAGCGTGAGCGGCGCGAGCGAGGGCGCGGGCGCGACAGAGACCCGTGCCAGCCCGCCGCCTGCCGGGTAGAAGCCGGGCGTCACGAGCGTGGCGGTGATGTCCGGCCCCATCCTGCGCACGAGCGGCAGATAGGCGAGCTCCAGGAAGTCGAACGGCGGCGCCATCGGGTTGTGCGTGCCGCCCTCGAGCGTGAGCGTCGACGGCGCGGGCGCGCGGAGCAGCGCGGGCAGGACTGTCTGCAGCACGAGCATCGTGCTCCCCGCGCTGCCGATCCGGAACGTGTGCTCGCCGGGCACGAGCGCGCTCGGCCGGAACACGATCTCCTGCGACCCGATCGCGGCGCCCGACACCTCGGCGCGGCCGATCTGGGCGGCGGCCTGCACCGAGGTGAGGTGCTGCCGCATCAGGCCGGGGCGCGCGCGGCCCTTGCGGATCGAGGTGATCCGGACGGGCGTCTGCGTGATCAGCGAGAGGCTGAGCGTCGTGCGGAGGATCTGGCCTCCTCCCTCTCCGACGGATCCATCGATGGTCAGCATGGCAGTCGACTCTCCCTGGATGAGCGATACCACGACCTGGATGAGCGATACCACGACCGCGGGCCGCGGCTCACCCCTTCACGCAGACGACCTGTCGCAGGGTGTGGACGATCTCCACGAGGTCCTTCTGCGCCCGCATCACGTCGTCGATCGGCTTGTAGGCGGCGGGCGTCTCGTCGATCACGTCCTCGTCCTTGCGGCACTCGACGCCGGCGGTCGCGGCCTCGTGCTCCGCGACGGTGAAGCGGCGCCGCGCCTCGGTGCGCGACATGACGCGTCCCGCGCCGTGGCTCGAGCTGCAGAAGCTCTCCGCGTTGCCGAGCCCTCGGACGATGAACGAGCGCGCGCCCATGCTGCCCGGGATGATCCCGAGGTCGCCTGCCCGCGCGCGGACGGCGCCCTTGCGCGTCACGAGGACGTCCTTTCCGTAGTGGTGCTCGCGCGCCACGTAGTTGTGGTGGCAGTTCACCGCCTCGACGGCCGCGTCGAAGGGCGGCAGCTCGCCGGACTCGCGGAGCGCGCGCACGACCTGCGCCATCATCAGCTCTCGGTTGACGGCCGCGAAGTCCTGCGCCCACGACACGGCCTGCATGTAGTCGTGGAAGTGCCTCGTCCCGTCGGGCAGGTACGCGAGGTTGGCGTCGGGCAGGTTGACAAAGAAGCGCCGCATCTCCTGCTTGGCGAGCTCGATGAAGTAGCTCCCGACGCGGTTCCCGACGCCGCGCGACCCGCTGTGCAGCATCACCCAGACGCGCTCTTCCTCGTCGAGGCAGAGCTCGATGAAGTGGTTCCCGGTCCCGAGCGTGCCGAGGTGCTCGATGGCCGAGCCGCGCCCGAGGCGCGGGTGCTTCTCGACGATCTGCTTGTACCGCGGCTCGAGCGCGGCCCACGCGTCGAGCTGGGCCTGGGGCGGCGCGCGCCACGCGCCGCGGTCGTTCTTCCCGCCGTTGTCGGTGCGGCCGTGCGGCACCGCGCCCTCGATGGCGGCGCGGAGGCCGCGCAGCGAGTCCGGGAGCTCGGACGCGCGGAGGCTCGTGCGCGCGGCCATCATCCCGCAGCCGATGTCGACGCCGACGGCCGCCGGGATGACCGCGCCGTGCGTCGCGACGACGCTCCCCACGGTCGCGCCGATGCCCTGGTGCGCGTCGGGCATCACGGCGATCCACTTGTGGACGAACGGCAGCGACGCGAGGTTCTTGAGCTGCTTCTCCGCGGCGGCCTCGAACGGCACGCCGACCGTCCACGCCTTGATGGGAACGCCCGAGTCTGTGGGAATGACGTTGTAGCTTCGCTCCATGGCCGGTTCTCCGAGAGGGGGTCGAGCCGTCCGGCTCGCGCCGCGGTGCTGGTTGCGCTGGTTGCGTTGTGTTCCGGTGTGCCGGGGCGTATCGCACGGCGCGTGCCACCTGGAGTCGCGGCGATCTCGGCCGGGTCTTGGCCGGATCTCGGCCGGTTCTCGGCGGGGTGGCCAGGGGTCTTATCTTCCTGTATAAAGCGACTAGAGATACATCTATGACCCGCAAACCCACGGTGGTCCTCGGCATGCTCGGCCCCACGCTGGACACCGGCAAGACGACGGAGCGCTGGTCGCGCTGGCGTCCGAGCGTGGCGCTGTGCCAGCACGAGGACCTGCTCGTCGACCGGTTCGAGCTGCTCTACCAGCGCCGGTTCGAGCACCTGGCCGAGACGGTGATGAAGGATGTGCGGCACGTGTCGCCGGAGACGGAGATCCGCGGTCACGTCGTCGAGGTGGACGACCCGTGGGATTTCGAGGCGGTGTACGGGGCGCTCCACGATTTCGCGAAGGCGTACCCGTTCGCGCCCGACCGGGAGGATTACCTCCTCCACATCACGACGGGCACGCACGTCGCGCAGATCTGCCTGTTCCTGCTCACGGAGTCGCGATACTTCCCCGGTCGCCTCATCCAGACGTCGCCGCCGAAGCGCGACCGCGCGGAGCTCGCGGCCGGGTCGTTTGCGATCATCGATCTCGACCTCTCGAAGTACGACCGCATCGCCTCGCGCTTCCAGAAGGAGCAGCGCGAGGGGGTGTCGTTCTTGAAGAGCGGTATCGAGACGCGCAACGCGGCGTACAACAAGCTGATCGAGCGGATCGAGCACGTGGCGATCGCGTCGCGGGCGCCGATCCTGCTCATGGGCCCGACGGGCGCCGGGAAGTCGCAGCTCGCGCGGAAGATCTACGACCTCAAGAAGGGGCGCCGGCAGGTGAGCGGGGATTTCGTGGATCTGAACTGCGCGACGATCCGCGGCGATGGTGCGATGTCGGCGCTGTTCGGCCACGAGAAGGGCTCGTTCACGGGGGCGCTGAAGGACCGCCCTGGGCTGCTCCGCAAGGCGCACGAGGGCGTGCTGTTCCTGGACGAGATCGGCGAGCTCGGCGCGGACGAGCAGGCGATGCTGCTGCGGGCGATCGAAGAGAAGGCGTTTCTGCCGGTCGGGTCGGATCGGGAGGTACGTAGCGAGTTCCAGCTCCTCGCCGGCACGAACCGGGATCTCTCGATCGAGGTCGCGGCGGGGCGCTTCCGGGAAGACCTGCTGGCGAGGATCAACCTGTGGACCTTCCGGCTGCCGGGGTTGCGCGAGCGGGTCGAGGACATCGAGCCGAACCTCGAGTACGAGCTCGACGCCTCGGCGCGGCTGCTCGGCGTGCGGATCACGATGAGCCGCGACGCGCGCGCGCGGTTCCTGCGGTTCGCGACGTCGCGGGAGGCGGTGTGGGCGGGCAACTTCAGAGACTTCAACGCGGCGGTGACGCGGATGGCGACGCTCGCGCCGGGGGGGCGCATCGGGGTGGAGATCGTGGACGAGGAGATAGAGCGGCTGAGCGAGGCGTGGCGGCGGGCGCCGGCAGCGGGCGGGGCCGGGGGCGCGGCGGGCGCGGTGGGGGAGGGGAGAGACGGGGATGGGGAGGATGTCGTGGTCGCGGCGCTCGGGGCGCGGAAGGCGGCGGCGCTCGACCAGTTCGACAGGGCGCAGCTCGCCGAGGTGCTGCGGGTGCTGAAGAGCGCGCGGTCGCTGTCGGAGGCGGGGCGGGTGCTGTTCGCGGCGTCGCGGGCGAAGAAGAAGAGCGTCAACGACGCGGATAGGCTGCGGAAGTACCTGGCGCGGTTCGACATCGACTGGAGCGCGCTGGTGGGGGAGGGCGGGTAGGCGGGGAGAAGGGTTGCCGAGCTGCCCGGGCCGCGGAGAGGGTGTTCGTCGCGCGGGGTGGGAGAGCGGGATGGCACGTTCGAGCGGGTTTCCGCAGGTTTCGAGCAAGTCAAGCCTGACGTGAACCTGCCGATCGTGAACGCTAACCCCGCGATCTCTGGTCGGCAGGACGATTCGGTGACGCGTCCGGCGGTGCCCTCGACGGCTGTCGCGCACGTGGCGATGGCGACCCCGCCCCGACCCGAAGCAGCCCCGAGCACGACTCCGGCGAACAGCCCGCGCCACGTGCTCGTCGCGACCCTCACGGAGACCATCGCCGCTGCCCACGCGGCGGGCGACATCGCGACCGCGCAGATCGCCGCGCGCACTCTCTCGGAGCTCCTCAGCGCGCCCTACGCGGCGACGCAAGTCGCGCCCGTGGTCGACCTCGCCAGCGTCTGGCGCGCGCGGTCTTGAGTCCATCCTGAACGCCACCGCGGCCGCTCTGGACGCTATCGCCGTCCACTTGGCCAGGAAGTATCACCAGAAGGCCTACCGCCGCCGGGAGGTCGCCGTCCCTCAGCCCCTCGCGTACGTCGCCGGCTGGGTGCCGTCCCCTCACGGGGAGGTCGAGGCGCGCCCCCTCCTGGAGCTGCTCTGGTTGGTCGAGCCCCGGGAGCGCCGGGGGCTGCTCCTCGTCGGCGAAGGCGAGCAGGTGAGCGAGGTCGCCCGGAGCCTGGGCATGCCCGTCGGGACCGCGTTCTCACGGCGCCGCCGGGGGCGGAGGCGCCTCGCCGCCGTGCTCAAGCGGCGGCGTCGCCTGCACTAGCCTGCCGAGCCAGACCACCTCCTCAAGAAGCCCGGTTGGATGCAAACTGGGCCGCTCCGTCCTTCGACCAGTCAGTCATTCGGGATTGCCGCCATTCTCGGCGATAAACGCATCCTTCGACGTGCGTTGCACGCTCCAGAGTCCACGATCATCGTAGGCGCACAACCTCCAAAGACACGGGCCGCCGAAGTCCAGGAGAACGGGAGCGGTGGCATCGAACCAGATGGTTCGCGGCCGTATCCATTCGAAGAAGTGATGTCCCTGGTAGAGAAATTCGATCTCTTCCGATATTTCGCTGATCGAATGGTAGAGTACGAGCCCTCGAGGTTCTGGGTTTTCGGATGGTCGCCAGAAACCACCGAAGCCGGAATCTCTATGTCGCTGAGGATAGAACACGATGTCCCTAACAAGATCACTGTCGGGAGGCGGAAGTTTCCCCAGAATGTGGAACTGGCCGGCAAATGGTCTCGCATCAACGATCCAGACCATGTTCTTGTAAAAATGTTCCCGCGCGCGAAGCTCTTCGCTGGGCATCGGAGAATGCTGGAGCTCGATAATGAGACCGGTTTCTGTCTTGATATCGGCAACATGCTTTTCTTCAGTGGTGGAGTCGAAGTGTACTACCTCGCGAGCGTCGTCAGGGAACAGTGATTTCCAGTGACGATGCCATTCGGTTTCGTTCTCCCACCATGGATCGCAGTGACGCCGAGCCTTGTGCGCCCAGTGCCACGTTACTTTGGTCCCGCACTTTGATACAGTTGGCCAGTTGCATGCCGGGCATGCTCCTACCAGACAAGGCTGCGGAGTACTCCGATGCCCTGAAATTAACGCATATTGCATTGTGTATGCCTGCCTATGAGCGCGTCCTGCGGATATCGTCATGCCGCCGCGATCGTCGGGTAGTAGGAGAGGTATCCGACAGGCCACATTCGAAGGCATCTCTCTGCTCCTCGCCGCCTGTCCAGCTACCCCCATGGCCGCCACCCTCTACGAGGCCAGCGGAGATGCCATCCCGTGTCAAGGGGGGGCTGCCTCCGGCAGGATGCCCCCGGCAAGGGGGGGCGCCCGGCCCGCCGTGCTCCTGCCAGCGGCCCGGGTCGTTCCGCCGTGGGCGTACGTGGGTTCTCAGCATCCTGCCTGCCGCAGGCACGCGAGGCACGCGAGCTCCAGCACGAGACCGGGAGTGACGGGCAGGAAGAAGGCTACGACACAAATGAGCGAAAGCAACACCGGCGAGAGTGGCGGTCTCCTAGAACGGAACCTCTTGTTGCTCCTCTTCTGAGTACCGCGGGCGCGAATCAAGCTTTGTATGAAGATTGGCAAGAATGATTCTGGCCTTTTCGTCGGATGTGGATTTAAGCAATCGCAGGAAATTGCTTACGGCATGTACCGGCATGCCCGATGACTTAAAATAGTAAGTCCCGTCCAGAAAACACCTTATGACAACCGATGCGTCCGGAACATTTGCCTCGAGCATGAAGCTGCGATAGGCGTCATTAAGTTGCGTGCGGATGCGCTCAAGATCAGTGGCGTACTTCGTCCCACTCTCTATTTTTATTATCGTGCGGCATAGAGAGTCTGCGAAGTTGCGATACGCTGACAGTTCTTCGTCTTCGAATTCTATTTCGAAGAATTGACTATTCTTTGTTCTTGTCTCTACTTCGGAGAATCGCCGCAGTCGGGAGAATGGACTTCGGTTGCACATCTCTCGAAGCACGTCCATGTGTTTGAAATGGTTTATGTTGTTCTCTTGGATGATTCGCTCAAACATCTTTCCGACAAAGTATACTTCTGTTCCAAAGTCATACCGCTTCTCGTCGAATTCGTCTGGTGTTTGGCACCACCAGTTCAGGCTGATGCTCTTTTCAAAGTCGTCGGAGTCTTCGACCCGTTTGCCGAAGCCCATGTCAATGATCTTTAGGGTGCCGTTTGCGCGAACCATCACGTTGCCGGGACGTATGTCCCTATGGAGAATCCCAGATCTCTCTAGATAGGCAAATCCGTCGATTGCCTGGACGAATAGCTCGTTCGTCTGTTCGGGGAATCTCTTGACATAGTCGTCGATGTCTGAGCCGTCGATGAACTCCATTAGTATGTAGCCGGTAAAATGTTCCGGGTACAAATAGTAATTGAACACTCTAACAACGTTGTTGTGGTGAAGTTGGTGCAGTAGCTTTATCTCTTGTACAAACTTTGCGAATAGTGGCTGCCGCTGGGCCTCGGAGTATGGGACATATTTCTTGCATACGAAGTTCTCTCCGATTTGGTCGTCGTGGAGCAATACTGTCTTCCCACATGCGCCTTGGCCGAGCTCTCGGACGAGCTTGTAGTCGCGCCTGCGAAGAAATTTGACGATATCGCCTGGTTGGCTGAGGCTGTCTTTCATTTGGGCGTTTGCTTCTGACGTGGATGGCGTCTGAGTCCGGTGGTTCCTAGATGGTTGGTGTTAGAGGCAATCGCGAGGGCACCAAATCCACTGATCTGCTCCCGTTAAGGTTGCGGTTCCAGCTACTCCGCGCTGCTGTGTTACTGTAGGAGAGCGGACTTCTACGACGCGTGCCGGTTACACTCCGTGCATCACCTGAGTGGTGAGAGAGGATAAATTCCCGCTTACGTGGTGGGAGTTGGTGGACCATGTGGGCGCTGTACCAGTCTACGCAGGCGTCGAGTGGTATCCTTCCGGTCCTCGCTGCCGCTCCAGCTACCACCCATGGCCACCCCACTCAGCGAGGCCAGCGGAGATACCGTCCCGTGTCAAGAGGAGCCGGTTCGGCAGGGGGAGCGCCGCCACGGCCCGGGAGCCGCCGGCCAGCCGGCAGGACAGGGCCCCAGCGCCACCCACGTCCATATAGCCGCCGCGTCCGTTCGCTCGGCATCTGACTCTGGGCCGCGCGGCACGCAGACTCGGACCCGGGATCCGCCCTGTCGCCCGGGTGCCCGCCGTGGAGCCCCGTGCCCCCGCGTCACCTGCTGCGCCCGCTCTCGGTGGCCCCGGTCACATCCGGCTGCGCAGTGATCCACCCCTGCTAAAATTCATCAGGTCACACGCAGGTCACACGGCTCTCGCCGTGTCTTCGTGGTGGAGGCGCCGGGAATCGAACCCGGAGCTGAATCTGAGGGCCGGGTGCGCGAGAGATACGGTAGACGCCGCATCGGACGCGTCGGAGCGGTGTCAGAGGCCATCGAGGGCTCGATTACTCTCGTATACCCGACTGCCCTCTCGTGAAGCCCCGTGCCCTGGAGTCGGGGCACATGGAGGTCACACGGCGTGACGAACCCGGCGGACTGCCTGTAAGCGCGGCCGGAGTCGCCAGTAGATCCGCTGAGGGCGTAATATTTTAGCGGTGTCGACGAAATGCCGCAGGGTTCGCTGTCGCACGCCTCGATCCGCGGACGCGGCCGGTCGCGCTCCGGTTCCCCTACGCAAGGACTGCATAAACGTTACGTAGTCCAGGCCATCTGTTGACGCCGCCTCTCTGCTGGGAGATCGGTGCGCTCATCCGGAACGGGGAGAAGGCATGGGACATGACCTGAAGGTGACGGCGAGCGCGCTCGTGCTGTGCGGCGGGATCGCGATGGTACTCGCGTCGGCATGCGACTTGACCTACACCTGCGACACAGTGGAGCCGGGGAGCGCGGGGGCTGGATACCCGACAGAATCCGTGGGGGCGGGAGATTACCTCAGAGGTGGCGACCAAGGCGGGGGCGAAGAAGTGGGCAGCGACTCATTCGAGCTGATGGCAGGATGCGTCCCGGTCACCAGGTGCAGCGAATACTTCGAATTTTGTCAGGCCAAAGGGCGGCCTTGCACGCGCATAACGACAAGCGGCTACACGTTCTGTCGTGATTGTCTTGACTACTGCCTTCGTAACGAACCATATGAATCCAGTGAGTGTTATCGCTGTGGATATCGCTAGTGCGACACATGTGGTGTTTGATGTTCGTGTGGCGGACCGCATTGCGCCGCTAGGCGCCGCCAATGCGATCGTTGACTCCGACTGCCTTCTTGTTGGGCCTTCCCGCATGAGCGCGTCAGAGCATGCTCTTGCGCGTCAGGCATGGTGGGGCTCATTTGTCGAGCCCATCAGTGTTGATGATAAAATAGGCGTCGTGGTCGTCGTGTGGGTGTCGTCCACGAATCTGCGCGAGCGCGTGGGTCTCTGGAGAGTTTGCGGTAGGCTGCACGAGTCTGGCATTCCGCGTAAGGACATCGTTGTCGTCGAGCTGGACCCGCCATCTCGCGGGCTGGAAGCGCGAGAATCTGCCGTGCCTACGTGGTGCTCCGCCTCCGAGCTGGGGACCATCCCGGCGCGGCTCAGTGAAGCGCGCCCCTGGACGGGCGAACGCTACCGGCGTGCTGTCCGCCTCTGGAGCCAGTACACCGCAGCGGACCCGAGACGGCTCGCGCAGAGTTGCGCACGCGGCGTCGAAGGGTTTCCAGAGCTCGTTCCCTTATGGGCGCTCCTCTCTTCCTTCTTTCCGAGAAGGACTGCGGACGGAGCCCTGCGTCTCAGCCGATTCGACGAGCTGCTCATGACCATTTTGTCGGCAGAATGGCAGACTCCTCTCGCGGTGATGAGTCGCGACATGCGATCTGGAATGGATTTGTGGCGGATGCTCTCCTGCACAGGCGACATGTTCCTCCCACGCCGGCTGGAGCACTGGGCAGACCACAGCTTGAGCGCATTCGTAGAGCGCGCGCCCGGTCCGAAGCCGCCTGATGCTGGCTACCCCATGCTCTCGGAGGTCTATCGCCTCACCGAACGTGGGATGCGGCTCCGAGACAAGGGGCTCGATCAGCTCACGGATGCGCCAAGCCTGCCCATTGCTGGGACCGAAGCGTACTCACCGTCGGCTCCGTGGGTGCTGCTCGAAGATGGGCGGCTCGCTCGGCTGTAAGGTATCCGTTCTGTAGACCCCATTCTCGCGTAGCTCGACGAGTGCCAGCATTCTGGCTCACGCTGCAGGCCTTCAACGAAACACAGACTATCGTCTGTTAATTCGGCCAGAGCGAGGCGCTAAACGTCGTTGGAACTTCGCGGAACGAGGTCCGACATGGCGAAGCTGCGTCCGCGGCCCGAAGAGGGCCAACACATCGATCCGTCCATCGACAGCCCAACCCCTCACCTCGATCGCCTTCTTCACCGCCGAGCACGGCAATCCAGCACCGATCGCCCCCGCAGCACGCGCCCCGAGCAGGTCCATCACCCGCCGCCGCATCCCGCAGCCCACCCGAGCATCCACGCGATCCTGGCCGAGCGCTCGCTCGTCCTCGCGGTGCTCATCGCCAGCGGCGTCCCCGCGCGGGACCGCCCCGACGTGGAGCAGCAGGTGCTCCTGGGCGCATGGCGCTCCGTCGAGCGCGGCATGTACCGGCCGGACCCCTCGGACGAGCCTCGGCGGGCGCTCCGCGCGTGGATCCACGGTGTCGCCTGGAGGAAGGTGTCGCACTACGTCAACAGCGCCTACGTGCGTCGCGTGGTCCTCCACGCGCAGCCGCTCGGCTTGCTGCGCGAGCCCGCCGGACCGAGCCTCGAAGCGAAGATCGACGCGCGCGCTGATCTCCAGGCGCTCGCCCAGCTCACGCCGTGGCAGCGCGAGATGTTGCTCGCCGTCGACCGCCCGGAGTCGCTCGTCGCGTTCGCGAAGGCGCGCGGCATGAACCCGTACACCGCAGCGAGCCGGCTTCGCATCGCCCGTGAAGCGCTCGCGCTGAAGCTCCGGAGGCGCCGATGAACCACGGAAGGCGCGCTGACGTCGGGGCACACGGAAGGCACACGGCGTGACGACTCCACGAGGCGACCCGGAATTGAAGAGAGGGAGGCGGCTGCGCGGCCCGTGCGAGAGCCACTGCACGAGCCAGACACGTCGCCAGGAAATCCAGCATGACTGTACCTGCCAGAGAGATTCCCCGATGCCCTCAGTGACCCATGAAGCCCTGGTGGAGCTGTTCAAGAACCGGCCGACGCTGGCCGCCGAGATGCTGCACGACGCGCTCGGCCATCCGGTCCCGGCCTTCACGGAGGCGCGCGTCGATGCCTCCGACCTGACCGAGATCGTGCCCTCGAACCGCCGCCCGATGTGATCGTCGTGCTGCTCGTGGGCGAGCAGCAGCGGCCCGCGATGGCCATCGTGGTCGAGGTCCAGCTCGGCGTGGACCCGGACAAGCCGTACGTCTGGCCGGTGTACGTCACCCAGACGAGGGCCCGGCACCGCTGTCCGACGTGGCTGCTGGCCGTGACGGTGGACGCGGAGATCGCCCGGTGGTGCGCGCGGTCGATCGACATGGGCCACCCCGGCTTGACGCTGACGCCGCTGGTGCTCGGGCCCGCNTCGATCGACATGGGCCACCCCGGCTTGACGCTGACGCCGCTGGTGCTCG
>NZ_JEMA01000553.1 GCF_001589285.1 Sorangium cellulosum
GCCCTCGTCGAGATGTTCCGCGAGCACCCGGAGCTCGCGCCCCGCTTTCTCGCGACGCTCTTCCACGTGGAGGTGCCGCCGCACGCCTCGGTCGCGGTGGTCGAGTCGTCGCTCGACCAGCTCATCCCGGTGGAGTTCCGCGCCGACCTGGTGCTCGAGCTTCGCGGCGCGACTGGCACGCTCGTGCTGGCGATGGTCATCGAGGTGCAGCGCGACGTGGACCCGGACAAGAAGTTCTCGTGGCCGGCGTACGTCGCGGTCGTGCGCGCCAGGAAGCGCTGCGGCACGATCGTCCTCGTGGTCGCTCGCCAGGGCGATGAGTGAGCGGCGATGCCGGATGGAGCGTGGACGTGGTGCTTCCGCCCTATGGGAAGCAGGTCAGGGCGATCGTCGACGGCGAGCAGCCCAATGCGTGTTCCGCTGTCCTGCGCGTGACCTGCGGAGGGATCGCGGACCACGTCCACGCAGCGCGTCGCGCTGGATCGTGCCGCGCCCTCTGCACCCAGCTCACGTCGAGGTGCCACGATCGGCCTGACGAGCGCCTGGCGTAAGGCCTGGCGCGCACGGGAGAGGTGACCTACGCGTACCGTCACTACGTGAAGCGCTCTGCGGACACGCCCGAGGTGCCGTGCGCGGGCTCGATCGCCTTGACCCTCGACGGCGCTGGAGGCTACTCCGTCGCGCCGGCCCGCTACGGCTGGCACGACGCCTTCGTCGCCAAGCTGGACCAGCCCATGTGCCAGTGAGGCCCCCGCGTCGCGCTCCACGCGCCCATGGAGCGATCCTCCTCGCTCCACGCCCCGCACCCCCGCCCAGCGCGCTGGCCGGCACGAGGCCGCGCGCGGCGAGCGCCGGCATCGCGAGCGC
>NZ_JEMA01000554.1 GCF_001589285.1 Sorangium cellulosum
CGGCGCGCGCGCGGCGGGCGACCCCTGCAAGGGCGATCTCGACTGCGCCATGCGGCGCGCCCTCGGCGGCTCGTAGCCGCGCCAGCGCGTCTCGTCGGCTCGTCGCCGCGCCGGCGAACGCTCTCCCCGTCCGCCCGAGTTCACACCAGCGACGCCCGATACAGCACCAGCGAGCTCTGCTGCTCCGCTCCTGTCGTGTCCTCTCGGCTGTCGAGCGCGCCTGAGCCCGCCAGTCCCCTGGAGAGCAGGTCATCCGCGCGGCGGCGCTCGATCCCCCGCGAGACGACCGTGCTGGTGTCTGTTTCTGCTGGAAAAAGCCGTCGATGGTCGAATCGCGCGCGCGTACCTACCTCACGCACAGCTTGCGTGAACGTGCGCACTTCGCGCGTTCCGGGCGGCGCATGGGCGCAGCGGTGAGCACGCGGCAGATACCATCACGAAAATTTATGGTGTAGGAACAGAACCCGGCGCCCACGGCGGCGCTGAAGTTGCAAAGGAAGGGCTGCTGGGCGCGTCGCTCGACGTGTCCTTCATCACGAGCAGCGCAAATTTTCTTGGCTGGAGGATGAACTCATGAAGACTCTTGGTTTTGCGGCGATCCTGGTCAGCGTGTGCGCGATGGCGGCATGTACGGTCACGAGCGGCGACGGCTCGGGCGGCGCCGGCGGCGCCGACGGCGACGGCGGCGGCTCGGATGCGACCTCGACCTCCACCTCTTCCACCAGCACGGGCGGTGGCGAGGGCGGCGAGGGGGGCGGGGATGCGACCAACGCGTGCACCCCTCTCGAGTTCAACGAGTGCGTGGAGTGCTGTCAAGAAGCGAACGCCGGCGAGGTCGAGAGGCTCACCGAGCTGACCTTCTGGTATTGCGGTTGCGAGGCGACCATCCGGTGCGCTCAGTACTGCGACACGACGGATGAAGCGACAGACGTCTGCGGGGAAGACGGCGTGGTGAACATGGAGGTGGACAACCTCGACTGCGAGACGTGCGTCATCGAGGAGTCGGCGCCGGAGGACTCCGAGTGCTACGAGGCCGCCTACACGGCCTGCGGGGAGGCCGAGGACTGCCAGGCGCTCACCGCGTGCTCTGACACCTGCGAGTGATCACCCGCTCTCCGGCATGACCGGGCAGGACAGGCGGCCTCTCCCAGGTCGCCTGTCGTGTTTTGTGGGCCCGACGCAAACGTGGCTCCGGGCTCGGCCGCTCTCGCGCGACGTGCCAGCGCCGCCCGGCGCTCCGGGCGCGCTACGGCGCCATCCGGACCAGCAGGATGTCGGCCGCCGCCGACGTCGCGGCGGCGCCGTCGAGATCGACGCTCCCCTCCACCGTCCCCGCGAGCAGGACGTGGCCGCGGTCCACGGAGGCCGCGACGCCCGCCGCGGACCGGCTCCCGCCGCTCGCCCCCGCGCCCGGGCCGAGCCGCCTGCTCCACACGTGGCGCCCCTCGGCGTCGAGCCGCGCAACAACGATGTCGCTGCCGCTGCTGCCATCGAGCGGCCCGCCGCCGAGGTCGGTCGGCCCGCTGACGTCGCCGGCGAAGACGAGCCCGCCGTCGGCCGCGCGCGCGATGCGCGGCGGCCGCTCCGCCTGGTAGGACCGGCTGAAGCGGTGCTCCCGCGCGACCCCGAGCTCGACAACGAACGCGGACGCGCCCTCCGAGAACAGCGTGCTGCTGCCCAGATCGAGCAGCCCCTCGAACGTCCCGCTCAGCGCGATCTCGCCGCCCGGCCCGGCCTCGATGTCGCCCCCGTGCTGCTGGCGGCCGTCGCCGAACGAGAGCGACGCGATGTGGTCGCCGCGCTCGTCGAGCTTGATCAGGAACACGTCGCTCATCCCCGCCGACGAGAGCCGGGGCGCCTCCTCGCCGAACTGGACCTCGCCCTCGAAGCTCCCCGTCAGGACCACGTCCCCGCGCGCGTCCACGGCCACGCCGGTCGGCTCCTGCGTCCCCGGGCCCCCGAACACCCGGGTCCAGAGCGGCAGGCCCCCCGCGCTGAGCCGGGTCACCGCCACGTCGCTCCCGCCCGGCTCCGTCACCGACAGCGCGACGACGACCTCGCCCGCGGCCGACAGCGCGATGTCCTGCGGCCTGCCGAGGGGGAGCATCGCCCCCCAGCGCACAGCGCCCGCCGCGTCGAGCTTCACCACGAACCCGCGCGGCGCGGACGTCGTGAGCCCGGCGGCGCCCAGCACCCCGTCGAGCTCGCCGGTGACCACGATCCCGCCCAGCGGGTCCACCGCGAGCCCCTGGAGCGAGCCTTGCCCCTCGTCGATGAGCCGCTTCGTCCACGCCACCGCGCCGTCCGCCGCGATCTGCGCGACGAAGACGTCCCGCTCGGCGCCTGTCGCGATCGGGCCGGCGCCGAGGTCGAGCGAGCCCTCGAACTCGCCGCCCAGGATCGCGAAGCCCCCGGGGCCCGCGGCGAGCGCGCGCGCCCTCTCCTGGCCGGCGCCGCCGAGGAGCCCGCCCGGCGCGCCGGGGAGCAGCGCGCCGCAGTCCCCCCCGCCGCTGCAGTCCTCGTCGGCCGGCGTCGCGCAGTCCTCGGCGCGCGGCGTGACCTCGCCGGCGCACGCGCCCCACAGGCCGTCGGCCCCGCACGTGCGCTGGCCAGCGCTGCACGCGCCGACCCCCGCGGTCCCCGGCGGCCCGCCGTAGGGGCACGCCTCGACCGCCCCGGGGGCGCAGGTGCACGCCTCGGCGCCGCCGGCAGCGGAGCCGCCCGGGCCGTCGCCGCCCCCGTCCGGCTCGTCGACCTCGCCGTCGCAGTCGTCGTCGGCCGCGTTGCCGCAGCGCTCGGGCGCGGGCGTTACCTCGCCCTCGCAGGGGCCGTAGCCGTCGCCGGCGGCGTTGCAGCGCCGGAGGCCGGTCAGGCAGGCGCCGACGCCCTCGGTCGCCGGCGGCCCGCTGTAGCAGGCGACGGCGGCGAGCGGCTCGCAGCGCTCCTCGACGAGGATGCCGTCCTCCAGCCCGAGCAGCGTGTTGCACCCGGCGCAGCCGAGCGCCACGAGCGAGAGCTGCTTGCCGATCCCGAGCGGTCCGCGCGCGCGCATGGTCAGTACCTCCCGCCCACGACGAGCGAAAACGCGCCGGGGCCGACCGAGGCCGAGGCCGTGGTCGGGGCCGCGGCCGCGCTGCGGCGCGCGGGCGCCGTCGCGGGCGCGGGCCGGGACGGCGCGGTCCAGAGCAGCACGCCGGCCGCGAGCAGCGCGGCCGCGCCGGCGGAGAACGCGATCGTCGACGCGGTGCCGGCCTGCTGCGCGTCCGCCCGCAGCGCGACCCCGGCCGCGTCGCAGCGGTTCTGCGCGTCGCAGTGGCCCTTGTTCGAGGCGTCCCGGCGGGCGATCGCCTGCGCGCCGAACACGGCGCCGAGGCCGATCCCCACGAGGCCCGCGCCGCCGGTCGTGAGCGCGAGCACCCGCTGCGCGCGCCCGCCGCCGTCTCCGCCGGGCTGGCCGGCGAGCGAGACGACAGGGAGCGCCTGCTTCCGGGGGCCCGGGGGCGCCGCGGCGAGCGCGCGCGCGGGCGGCTCCGGCTCGAGGACGGGCACGTCGACGACAACGCGCGCGCCGTCCGGCGGCACGGCGCGCGCGAGCGACCAGCGCCTCCTGCCGGGCGCGCGGGCCTCGATCGTGTGCGTCCCCGGGTCGACCGGGAGCGCCTGCCCCCACTGCGCTGGCAGGACGAGCACGCCGTCGCGCCGGATCTCCAGCCCCGGCGCGGCGCCCGCCGCGGGCACCGCGATCTCCATCCGCGAGAGCCGCGGCTCGAGCGCCCCCGCGAGCGCGGCAGCGCGCGCCGCGCGGGGGTCGCCCGCGCTCTTCGCGATGGCCGCGGCCTCGCCGAAGACGTTCCAGGCGCTCGCGGTCCTGTCCGCGCGCGCGAGGCACTCGCCGAGCCGCAGGAGGAGGTTGAGCGCCGTCGGATCGAGCGTCCGCCCCTGCTCGAGCACGGCGCACGCCTCGGCGGTGCGCCCCGCGTCGAGGAGCTGCGTCGCTACCTGGTACAGCGCGAGCACCTGCTCCTTGTGCCCGGCGCCGGGCGAGCTCGCGCCTGTCTGGCCGGCGCCGCCCTGGGGGGCGCCTGTCTGGCCCGCGCCTGCCTGGCCCGCGCCGGGCAAGCCGGCGTCGCTCTGCCCCGCTCCCTGCGGCCTCGCGCCGGGCTCGTCGGCGGCGCCGCTCGCCGGCGCGACGGACAGCGACAGCGCCGCGAGGGCGCAGGCGATCCCGCGCGGGAGCGAGCGGCGGACGTTCGTTCGNGCGCAGGCGATCCCGCGCGGGAGCGAGCGGCGGACGTTCGTTCGAGCTCGTCGGCGCATGGCGATCACCAGGGGCTGTCCGACGCGCCCGCCGGCGCGCCCTCCGCGCTGCGGCCGGGCGCTTCGACGGGCGCCGG
>NZ_JEMA01000555.1 GCF_001589285.1 Sorangium cellulosum
GTGGAGGGCGAGAGGTCCTTGAACACGTAATCGTGCACGTCGGGGAAGCGCCGGCGGAGCGCGGCGCCATGACGGGCGTAGTTGGGCTCGTCCCACTGGTCGAGCTCCCCGGTCGCGGCGCGCTGCGCCCTGGCATCGTCGGTGTCGGCCGGCGCGCCGGCGGTCCTGCGCGGGGCCGCGAGGACGTCGAGGAGGAGCGCGCGGCCCTCCAGGATATCGTCGTCGGTCATGCCCGCTCCGGCCATCAACGTGCGAAGCGCGGCGACGGCGCCTATCCCCATCAGGAGCTTTGTGGCGCGCTCCGGCGTGGCCTCGAGGACACGGTCTGAATACTCCATGGCTGATTTCCTCNACGGTCTGAATACTCCATGGCTGATTTCCTCCCTGCCGGCCGGCAAAGCCGGACGGCGGCAATGAGGAGGGAAGGTACAATGGGAATCTGCGGGGCTGGGACCGGCTTTTCGCTCGTCCCCCGTCAGTTTTTTGCTTCCCCGACCCGTGCGAGTCCGTGCTCGGGGCTGCCGTCGGACTACCCATCTCCCGTCTCCCGTCCTTCCGTCTCGGTGTCCGCGTGCTCGTGCGCGTTCCCCGTGCTCGTTCCCCGTTCTCCCTCCAATGCACCCCCGGCTGTCTCTTCACCAAGGACGGAGCGCCGGGAAAGTCGCCGTGTGTTCCTCGGCCGAGCAATGTCCTACACGCTCCTGTGTGGGGGCTTGCACCCCGAGAATTGGCGGGCGAGCGTGCGTGGGCGAGAAAAATCGCGCGGTGGATGGAATGCGCATGCGAAGGAGAACGAGGCGGCATGCGACCATCGTCGTGGCGGCCGTGGCCGCCCTGGCGCTGGGCGCGATGGCGACAGGGTGCTTGTGGCCGCGCGAGG
>NZ_JEMA01000556.1 GCF_001589285.1 Sorangium cellulosum
GCGCCGCCGCGGAGGCCGCCATGGGCTGCGCGTAGGCGGTCGGCGCCCACGGCGGCACGTCGGGCTGCCGCACGAGCTGGATGGAGTAGTTGCTGGTCTGGATGTCCTTCTCCGCGATGCCGGCCTTCCTGAGCGCCGCGAAGATCTCGTTCATGCGCGCGGCGGCCGCCTTCGTCGCCTCCGCGACCGTGGGCGCCATGACCTCGATGCCGAGCTGGGTGCGGGCGACGTCCGGCTTCGCGCTGACCTCGCCCCGGCCGACGACCGTGATGGTGTTGACCTCCGGGCTCACGGCCTGGGGCGTCGCCTGGGGCGCGCAGGCGGCGAGCAGGGGCGCGGTCGACAGCAAAAACCCGGCGAGACATAGCCGGCGCGACAGAGAGCTCTGGTTCTTCATGCCCGTGCAACGCGCGACGCCCGCGCCGGCTTACAGGGCGCGGCGCGGGTCGGCGCGGTCGACCCGCGCGACGCCTGCAGGGGCCGCCTCGCTGCCCTCGGCAAGTTGCGCCACGGCGCGCCGGGTGCGCTATGGTCGTTCACGTGCTCACAATACCCAGCGATGAAGAGGCCCTCGGAGGTCTGCAGGGGGCCACGATCGGCAGCGACCTCTCGTCGAGCATCGGCTATCGGATCGTGTCGCGCGCCGGGTCCGGGGCGATGTTCGTCTCGTACTACGCGGTCCGCACCGCGCCCGAGGGCGAGACCCCTGTCGTGGTCAAGATGCTCCGGCCTTCGCTCTTCAGGCAGCTAGGTCCGTCCGCGGCGGTGATCGTGAAGAAGGAGGCGGTGTCCCTCGGCCGCCTCAACGAGCAGGTGCCTCCGACGCCCTTCGTTGTCCGGCTCATCGACACCGGCACGTTCGCGGTGCGGCGCGGCACGAAGACGCTCGATCTCCCGTGGATCACGATCGAGTACGTGCACGGCGGCGTCCAGGGCGTGACGCTCCGCCAGCGGGTGCAGGGGACGATCCAGGCCACGGGCCACGCGTTCGATCCGGCGCGCGCGACGCGCGCGATCGAGTGCATCTCGAGCGGGCTGTCGGCGGTGCACGACGTGGGCGTCATCCACCGACAGCTCACGCCGGAGAGCATCCTTTGCTGCGGGTCGGGCGACGAGGAGCTGTTCAAGATCAGCGACTTCGGCCTGGCGCGGCCGCGGGGCATCCGCGAGACGATCATGGCCGGCGTCGTCGGCAACGCGGGGGTCGTGCCGCCGGAGATGCTGTCCGCCGATCCGAGCACCATCGGGCCGTGGACCGACATCTTCAACCTCGCGTGCGTCATCTTCTTCGTGCTCACGGGCGAGGAGTACATCGTCGCGGAGTCGCAGGCGCAGGCGCTCATGGCGGCGATGGCGCGCACGCGCCGGAGCATCCTCGAGACGAGGTGGCTGCACCCCGCGCTGCGCGGGAACGACCAGGCGTGCAAGTCGATCGACTTCGCGCTCCGCTGGGCGTCGGCGGGCGAGGCGCAGGAGCGCCTCCAGGAGGCCGTGGCCGTGGCCGCGATGCTCTCGCCGTACCTCCGCCCCGCGTCGCCGGTCTCGGCGCTGGAGCAGCGGCTCGTCGCCAACGCGAGCGAGCAGCGCGCGCGCGCCCCGGAGGAGATGGCCCCCATGACCATCCCGTCCACGCACGTGAAGTCGCCGGCGCAGCTCAAGGGGGAGCTCGGCCAGACGATGCTCTCGCCGCGCCAGCCGAGGGGCGCCGACCGCCCGAGCCCGGACCGCGCGATCGAGGCCGAGCTCGTCAGCGTGCAGCCGCCGCGCGCCCTGCGGGAGGCGCCGCAGCGGGTGTCGACGATCGTCGAGCGGTGGACGTGGAGCGTGCTCCACCACCCGAGCCTCGACTCGGTCATCCGGAGCGTGGCCTGGGACGGCTACGGCCGGTGCCTCGCGGCGGCGACGGGCGGGCTGCTGTTCTGGAACGGGACGGGCTGGAGCGAGGCGTCGTCCGGCGGGCTGCCGAGCCCGCAGGGCGTGCGCTTCGCGCACCGGATCGGGCCCGGCCGCTGGCTGCTCGGGGGCGACGCGTCGACGCTCGCTGTGTACACGACCGGCGGCGTCACGGGCGTCTTCCAGCTCCCGGGCGAGCCGCAGAGCCACGTGGCGCTGAGCGGCGACCTCGAGGACATGGGCATCCTCGTCTCGACGACCCAGAACGACCCGCGGCCGCTCCTGCACGCGTTCATCGCGAAGCGGTGGCTGCGGCCGATGCCGGCCGAGGGCGTCGCGCTCCTCGCGGCTGTCGCGCGCGTCGAGGACGAGCGGTGGATGCTCGTCGGCCGGTCGACGGCGGGCGAGGGGCTTGTCGCGCTCTACGCCCCGCTCGACTGGCACCTGGAGCGCATCCCCGCGCCGCCCGCGCGGGCGTTCGTCGCGTGCGCGGGGCGGCCCGATCTGGGGCTCGGCATCGCTGTCGGCGCGGAGGGGAGCGTCGTCTGGCGGTACGGGCAGAGCGTCTTCACCGAGAACATCGAGCCGCGGCGCGCCCTGTCGGCGGCGACGATCGACAGCGAGGGCCGCGCCTGGGCGGGGAGCGCCGGGCGCATCTGGGTGCGGCGCGGCGGCGTCCCGCCGATGGCCGGGGCGTGGGAGTGCGTCTGGGAGAACGACGCCTGGGTCGGCCCTGTCGTGTCGCTGTTCGTCGACTCGGAGGTCGTCGTCGCCATCACGGCGGACGGGGGCATCATCGAGGGGCGCGTCACCGGCTGACGTGCTCGCCCGTCCGCTGCACCTCGCGCGGGCCGCCGCGCGCCCGGGCCCCGCGCGCCGCTGAGCCGGCCCTACCGGGCGTCCGGGGGCGCGTGGTACCGCGCGACGACGATCGTGATGTCGTCGTCCGGGCTAGGGCACCAGCCGTCGACGTCCCGCAGGATCCGGTCGCGGATGGCGTCCACGGGCTCGGCCTGGGCGGCCTCGATGGCGGCGCAGAGCCGCTCGATCCCGAACTGCTCCCGGTGGACGTTGCGCGCCTCCGTCACCCCGTCGCTGTAGAGCACGAGGACGTCCCCGTCCTCGAGGACGAGCTCGGCGTCGCGCGTCATCGCGTCGATGGAGGGCAGGACGCCGACCCAGACGCCGGAGCTCGGGATGCAGGCGCAGCGCCGCGTGCTCGCGCGGCACACGATGATGTCGTCGTGCGCGCCCGCGAAGGTCACGCGCCCGCCGCGCTCGTAGCGGAGCAGGACCAGGGTCGCGTGCTCGTCGCGCTTCAGGCGACAGCGGATGTTGTCGTGGAGCGTCTGGTTGAGCGCCGAGATGATCTCGGCGGGGCTCATGGCCTCCGCCCTGCGCGCCATCGCCGCGACCATGCTCTGGATCATCAGCATGACAAGGCCCGCCGCGAGGCCGTGCCCCGCGACGTCGCCGATCCCGATCCAGCCGCCCTCCGGCGTCCCGATGACGTCGTAGTAGTCGCCGCCCACCTCGGCCGCGGGCCTCATGAACGCGCAGAGATCGAGCCCCTCGATCGCGAGGCGCGGCGGCACCAGCTTGGTCTGGATGTGCTGCGCGACCACGCTCTCCTGGCGGCGCTGCTCCTGCTCGAGCCGCTCGCGTATCTCCACCTGCCGGACGATCTCCCGGTGCATCGCCACGGCCTTCAGCGCGGAGCCGAGCTGGAGGCGCAAGGTGTCGTAGACCACCTCGTTGGCCCCGCTGCCGAGCGCCGCGATGCCGTAATGCTCCGTCTCCCCGAAGGTGATCGGCATCGCGAACACACTCCAGCGCTCGGCGGCGCCGAGGAAGCCGGGCGGGGCGAGGCTGCGCGCCGGGAAGCTCCCGCGCGGCGGCTCCACGTCGCGGCCGTCCTCCATCAGGAAGAGCGACCTCAGGGTGGCGCGCTTCGGATCGTCGTAGAGCGACACGGCGGCGCGCGTGAGCGACAGGCCGGGCAGCTCCGCCGCCAGCGTGCGCCGGAGCAGGGGCAGGCTCAGGCACGTCGACAGGCACCTCCCCGTCCAGCTCAGGTGGACCGAGGCGAGCTCCAGGTGGAGCCGCCGCTCCGCCTCCGCGCGCGTGGAGGCGTGGGCGATCAGCGCGCGGCACGCGTGCCAGAGCCGCTCGACGTCGTCGTGCTGCGCGCCCGCGCACGCCCGGCGGAGCCGCGCGCGGAGCAGCGTGACAACGCCCTGGAACTGGTCGAGGGCGGCGCCCTCGCGCGCCGCGTCGTCGAGCACGCGCTTCAGCGCCTGCAGGAAGCGACCCTGCTCCCCCGCGAGCTCCTCCTCGAGCGCCGAGAGCAGCTCGCCGGGCCAGGCCCTCGGCGGCGCGCCAGGGAAGAGCACGGCGCTCGCGAGCGCGCGCTCCACGTCGTCGCGCTGATCGCCGAGCGTGGGCGGCCCGTGCGCGGCCGGCGCCGCCGCGAACCCGCGCGCCGACGCGCGCGGGAGCGTCTCGTAGTAGCCGCAGCCGCACGACTCGCGGCGCGTGAGCTCGACGGGGAGGAGGCTGCAGTCCGGGACGCGCTCGCCGCGGATCATGCGGACGACCTTCGCGACCGCGAGCGCCCCGAGCTGCTTGATCGGCTGGCGGATGGTCGTGAGCGACGGCTTCGTGACGCGCGAGACGGCGACGTCGTCGAACCCACACACGAGGACGTCGCCCGGGACGTCGAGGCCGTGGGCCTTGATCTCGTCCATCGCGCCGAGGGCCATGTTGTCGTTCCCGGCGATGACCCCGTCGAAGTCGACCCTGCGCGCGAGGAGCTCGCGCATCGCGCGGCGGCCGCCCTCGATCAGGAAATCGCCGAGCACGAAGAGCCGCTCGTCGTAGGGGATCGAGCGCGCCGCGAGCACCCTCCTGTACGCGTCGGCGCGCAGCGTCGCCTCCTCGTTGCTCGGCGGCCCGCTGATGTACGCGACGCGCTGGCAGGCGTGGTGATCGAGCATGTGCGCGACGATCGTCTCGGCCCCGCGCGCGTTGTCGACGATGACGCTCGGGACGCCGTCCAGCGCGAGCCCCACGCTGCACATGGGCAGGGGCGCGTACGACCGGCAGAACGCGTGGGTGCGCTCGGCGCCGAGGTGGTTCGTGAGCGCCGACGAGACGATCACCAGGCCGTCGACCGTCTCCGCGCTGATGAGCGGGTAGATGCTGGTCGTCGCCATCATCGAATAGCCCGGGCGAGCGTGCGTATCGCCGAAGGCGACGAGCAGGTTGACGTCGTGCTCCTCGGCGGCGCGCTCGACCCCGAAGCGCACCTCGGACTGGTATTCGCCGGTGAGATAATCGGTCAAGAGCGCGATCGTTGGGCGCTTCGCCGCCATGGATGTCGCGCTCAGTGCACCTTCTCGTCGATCGACACCATGCTCGGGGACATGCGCTCGAGGGCCGTCAGGCTCCGCCGCTGCCACGCGAGCCGCGCGTCCGTCACGAAGCGGACCTCGCACTTGAGGCCCTGGGCGGCGACGCCGCAGATGAAGGCGATGAACGCCTTCAGGCAGCTCGAGTTCAGGAAGTAGAGGGCCCGTATATCGAACTCGACGGCGGCCAGGGAGAGGCGCCTCACCTCCTCCTGGACCTCCTTGCAATAGCCGCCGAGCGGCGCGGCCGCCGCCATATCGCCGGTCCCGGTCAGCTTGATGCTGAGGCGGTCTCCGAGGAGCGCAGGCTCGATGCCGAAGCTGTCCGTGACGACGTGATCAACCCTTAAGCTGCTCATTCGTCCTCCACCGCTCGAGCGGCGCGTGCGCGATGATCGTGAGCTCGTTGCCCTCGATCTTGTAATCGACGTCGAGCCCCCCCTCGGCGCGGACGCGGGCGAGCCCCAGGCCGGAGACTCCCTCGATCAGCGCCGTCCCGGTGATGAGCTCGTCGTAGTGCTTCAGCGGGTCGCTCGCGGTCTTGAGGTCGAGCAGGCGCTTCTCGACCTCCCTCAGGCGCTCCGGGGACGCCTCGTTGCGCGCGCGGATCTTCATGATGTGCGACCGCTCGTCCTCCTCGAGCGCGAGCTCGAGGCTCACGCGAGGGCCGGTGGAGTACTTGGTGATGTTCTCGGCGAGCTCGTGCGCGGCCATGTAGAACCGCGAGCTCACGTTCGCGTCGTCCAGGACCGCGCCGCAGAAGCTGGACACCAGCCGCAGCACCGCCGTCGCCAGGCGCTCGCTCGGAAAGAAGGTGATGCAGAGGAACAGCGATGCACCCTGCGTCGGTTCGGGAGATGACACAACCTGTTACCCTACGCCGCTCACGCGCTGGATCCAACCACTACTTCCGCGGGCGGCGTGATCTCGGCGCTCATGTAGGGTGGTGTCCATCGACAACGCGGGAGCGCCTGGGTGTCCGTCGCGTTGTGGCGTCGCGTTGTGGTGTGTATGACGCGATGCGTTATTGTGAGCTCGCTGGCACGCTCGTTGATGTGATCACGATGCCCATCGACGGTGAAGTGTGTCGTGGATCCGGCGCAGCGCCGAGCGCCTCGCTCACAACCGCCGTCCGCCGCGGGGGAGGAACCCCTGTGGTCAACCCCACAAGGAGGTTATCGCTGTATGGAACGACGGTCCCTTGCGCCCGGGCGATCGCGCCGCGGCCCCCATCGATCGACGGTGATCTCGGCCGTTCATCCCCTCGTGAGGCGCGGCGTCCTCGCCGGCGCCGCCGCCGCGGCCCTCGGCTGCAGCGGCGGGCCCGGCGCGGAGCGCGGAGCCGGCGACGACGGCGACGTCGAGGCGGGTGAGCCGCCCGCGCTCGGGGCCGCCTCTCTGGCGCTCTCGAGCGACGGCAAGGTGTGTGTCACCCTTCAGCGCGGGACGCGCGGCACGGTGAGAGATGCGACACTGTGGCAAAACGCTGCGGCCTGGAACGACTCCACCTCTCCGAACCTCTCGACTGGCTTCGTCCCGCGCGCGGGCCACCGCCGGTCCGTCGTGCAGTTCGACCTCTCTCTCGTGCCCGCCGGCGCGACGGTCGTGTCTGCCACGCTGGGCTTCCACCAGACTCACAAGCTGGAGAGCAGCGAGCTCAGCGTCCACCGCGTCACGGTGCCGTGGGACGAGCGGACCGTCTCGTGGCGGAGCCTCGGCGACGGCGGCTTCGACGCGGAGAGCGCGGCGACGATCGCGGCCGAGGCGGGGGTCGGCGCCCGCGCGACGGACGTGTCGCCGCTCGTGCAGACGTGGGTGCTCGGGACCGCGGAGAACCACGGCGTGCTCCTCGACGAGGCGCCCGCGCGCCTCACCAACCTGAGGAGCAGCGAGATCGAGCGCGCGGAGGAGCGCCCCCGGCTCGAGGTCTGCTACGTGACCTGCTCGGACGGCGTGATGAACGGCCACGAGGCGGGCGTCGACTGCGGAGGCCCGCACTGCGCCCCCTGCGTCGGCGCGACGACGGGGGCGTCGAGCGCCGCGACGTCGAGCGCCGCGACGTCGAGCTCGACGGGCGCCTCGAGCGCGGCGGACGGTCCGTGCGTCGACCCCGACGCGCTGCCGCCCGACCCGTCGCCGCCCGAGCGGCTCTCCGAGACCGGGCTCTACGCGGACATCGCGACCCGGTCGCGCGCGGCGAACACGCTCGAGTTTCGCCCCGCGTACGAGCTCTGGTCGGACGGGGCGAGCAAGCGGCGCTTCGTGTACCTGCCCCGCTGCTCCACCGTCGACACGAGCGACATGGACCACTGGTCGCTGCCGGTGGGGACGCGCTTCTGGAAGGAGTTCCGCGCCGAGGGCGTGGCCGTGGAGACGCGGCTCATCCACCGGTTCGGGCCCGGGATCGACGACTGGCTGTTCGCCGCGTACGCGTGGGACCCGTCGAGGAACGACGCGTTCCTTGTCGAGGAGGGCGTCGAGGACGCGCGCGGCACCCGGCACGACATCCCGCGGACCGCGGACTGCTGGGAGTGCCACGGCAAGCTCCCGGAGCGGATCCTCGGCTTCAGCGCGCTGCAGCTCAGCCATGACGGACCGGGCGAGACCATGGCGTCGCTGAGCCGCGCCGGGTGGCTCACCGTCCCGAGGCCGCGCGGAGTCCGCCCGCCGGGCGACGCCGAGGCCGCCGCCGCGCTCGGCTACCTGCACGCGAACTGCGGCAACTGCCACAACAGCACCGGGGTCGCGACGCTGCGGACGCGCCTGCTCGTCGCGAACACGACGGTGGAGAGCACCGACACGTACACGACCGGCGTGGGCGTGACGCCCAGCTTCTGGGAGTCCGGCGTGGTCCACCGGATCACGGCAGGAGACCCCGCGTCGAGCGCCGTCGTGCGCCGGATGGCGCACCGAGGCACGAGGGCGCAGATGCCGTCGATCGGCTCGGACGTCGCCGACGCGGCGGGGCTCGCGGCGGTCAGCGCCTGGATCGACGGGCTGCGACCGCCGGCCGGGGCGGCGGGCGGCGGGAGCAGCGGCGCGGCGATGAGCAGCGCGAGCGCGAGCAGCGTGGGCGCGAGCAGCGCGAGCGCGAGCAGCGGCGCTGGCGCGGGCGGCGCGGACCCTGGCACCGGCAGCTCGAGCTCCGGCGCGGGAGGCGCGGGAGGCGCGGGCGGCGCGAGCCCCGGCGGCGGCTCCGGCGGCGCGTGCTCCGGGGTGCCCCGCCTGAAGCTCACGCAGATCGCTTCCGGCCTGGAGGCGCCCCTCTTCCTCACGAGCCCGCCGGGCGACAGGTCGAGGATGTTCGTCCTCGAAAAGGACGGGGTCGTCCGCCTCATCAAGGACGGCGTCCTCCAGGCCACGCCGTTCCTCGACATCCGGGGCGGGACCTCGTGCCCGCCGTCGCGCCCCGCGAGCGCGCACCCGCTCGTGTGCACGCCCAGCCCGACCGCGGAGGGCGGGCTGCTCGGGATGGCGTTCCACCCCAGCTACGCCAGCAACGGCCGCTTCTGGCTGTTCTACACCGCCGCGCCCAGCGGCAACGTCACGATCGCCGAGCTCCGCCGCTCGGCCTCGAACCCCGACGTCGCCGACACGTCGGCGGCGAGCCTGCCCGTCCGGAAGCTCCTCGACGCGCGGCACGGCGGCTGGAACCACGCCGGCGGCACGCTCGCCTTCGGGCCGGACGGCCACCTCTACGCCTCCGTCGGCGACGCGGCCGTCACCCCGTACTCGACCTCGCCGGCGAAGGACCTCTCGTCGCCGCTCGGCAAGATCCTGCGGATCAACGTGGACACAGGGCTCGGCCCGTCCGGCAACCTCACCGGCGAGGGCGTGAACCCGCTCGTCTGGGACCACGGCCTGCGCAACCCGTGGCGCTTCAGCTTCGACCGGCGCACGGGCGACCTCTACATCGCCGACGTGGGGCAGAACGCGTGGGAGGAGCTCAACATCGAGCCGGCCGGCACCGGGCGGCGCAACTACGGCTGGCCGACGATGGAGGGCAACCACTGCGTCGCCGCGGGGTGCTCCCGGGTCGGCGTCGCGCCCGCCGTGGAGCACAGCCACTCGAGCGGAGAGGGCGGCTCGATCACCGGCGGATACGTCTACCGCGGCGCCGCGATCCCGTGCCTCCAGGGAAGGTACGTCTACGGCGATTACGGGACGCACCGCTTCTGGACGCTGCGGTGGGACGGCGCGACGGTGCGCGATCACGTGGAGATCACGGCCGACCTCGCGTCGAGCCTGCCGGCGGCCTCCTTCGGCGAGGACGCTGCCGGCGAGCTCCACGTCGTCATGCTCACGGGGGAGGTGTTCCGCATCGACCCGAGGTGATCCTGCGAGCGTCGGCGCTCGCCGCGCCGCGGCGCTCCAGCGAGGCCGCCGTCTCGCCGCGCAGGGCCGCGCAGGGCCGCGCGGGCGCCGCGCTGCCGGCCTACCCCGCGAGCTGTCCGTAGCCCGACCGGAGCTTCGCGAACCGCGGGTGCCAGGCCCGGCTCTCGGCGAGCAGCGGCGCGGTGCGCGCGAGGAGCAGCGCCACGTCGTCGGGTCGGCCGGCGTCGAGCAGCGCGCGCGCGCGCCAGTAGAGCAGCTCGACCCGCTGGTCGGCGCTCAGGCCGCTGCCGATCTCGCCCCCTGGCTCCCCCTCCTCGCGCAGCGTCGCCCGCGTGCGCGCGCCCTCCATGCTGTGCCTCGGGTCGCGCACGGCGAGCTGCATCACGCCGAGCAGGGCCTGGGCATAGTGCGGGAGATCCGCGACCGCCCCCTGCGCCCGGAGCCACCGGAGCTGCCGGCTCGCCTCCGCGTGCTCGTCGCGCATCGCGTGGATCCGCGCGAGCAGGAGCGCGCTGCCGTAGACCGGCCGATCCTTGAACTGCTCGTCGAGCGAGCGCACCTGCCGCACGAGCGGCAGCGCCTCGTCCTCCCGCCCCCAGAGGTAGAGCAGCTCCGCGAGCTTGATCGTCGCCTCGCGCTCAGCCCAGGCGTTGGCCTCCTCGCGGGCGAGCTGGACCGCGCGCCGCAGGTCGGTCATCCCGCGCTCCGGCGCGTCGAGGGCCGGCCAGAGCTCCGCGCGGCGGACGAGCGCCGCGCAGAGGTGGACCCGGTCGCCGCGCTCCTCGCAGCAGCGCACCGCCTCGTCGAAGCGCTGCTCGGCCTCGTCGAGGTGGCCGCACCGCGCGAGGACGCAGGCGAGGAGCGTCAGGCCGGTCACGTGCGTGTCGTGGTCGGCCTCGCGGACGATCTCCACGCCGCGCGAGAGCCGCTCGAGGGCGTCCTCCAGGTTGCCCTTGCGGAACGACGAGCGGCCGGCCGCGATCTCGAAGCGCGCGGCGAGCGCGGCGAGCGCGGCGTCCGCGGGGCCCTCGCGGGGGTCGAGCAGCGGGATCACCTCCTCGACGCGCGCCGCCGACTCCTCCCAGGCGCCGGCCCAGTCGAGCGCCGTCGCCTCCTCGAGCAGCGCCTCCGCGATCATCCGCGGGTCCTTCATCGTCCGGGCGAGCGCGCCCGCCGAGCGGAGATCGTCGAGCGCGTCGCCGGTGCGCAGGACGCGGTAGCGCACGCGCGCGCGGCCGAGCAGCGCGAGGTAGCGCTGGCGCTGATCGTCGCCGTCCGCCCAGAGGAGCGCGGACGAGTAGTGCCCCTCCGCGACGGCGTTGTTGTGCCGGTCGCGCTGGAGACCGCCGAGGATCAGGTACGCGTGCGCCGCGCGCGCGCGCGCCCCGGAGGCCGCGGCGTGGCGCGCGATCGGCTCGAGCAGCTCCGGCGCCCGCGGCTGCGCCTCGGCCAGCGACTCCCAGACGGCGAGCGCGTGCCGGTGCACCCGGGCGCGCTGCTCTTCCGGGAGGAGCGCGTAGATCGCCTCCTGCAGGAGCGCGCTCCGGAACGCGTAGCGCGCCCCGCCGCACGGCGTGTCCTCGCGCCGCGCGGCCTCCTGCGCGCCGCGCGGCGCGAGGATCCCCCGCGCGGCGAGCGCGCGCAGGCTGCCCGGGACGTCGACGCGCGGNCCCCGCGCGGCGAGCGCGCGCAGGCTGCCCGGGACGTCGACGCGCGGCGCCTCCGCGTCCTCGCGCTCGAGCGAGCGCTGCGCGGCCGCCGCCACGTCCTCCGAGAGCTCGAAGCCGAGCACCGCGCACAGCGTCGCGCACGCGGCGAGCTCCGGCGGGAGCGCCTCGAGCTGCCGCGCCGCGAACCACTGCCAGGCCGGCGACGGCGGGAGCTTCTCGAGGTCGGCGGTCGCGAGCTGGTAGCTGTTCGACCGCGCCCGCAGCCGCACGAAGCCCCCGCGCTTCAGCGCCCGGGTGAGCTCCACGAGGCAGCGGGGGTTGTAGCCGGCCCACGCGCAGATGCGCCGGAGCGCGGCGCTCGGCGGGGGCTCCGCGGGCCGGAGGAGCTCGGCGCAGAGGAGGAGCCCGGCGGCGTCGTCGAGCGGCAGGAGCGCGACGTGATCGCGCGCGCTCGTGCGGGCGCTCAGCGCGTGGCGCCGCGCCGCGAGCTCGGGCGCGCCGGCGAGGAGCACCCAGAGCGGGAGCCGGGCCTCGCGGCGCGTCGCCAGGTCGAGCGCGTCGAGCGTGAAGCCGTCGGCGAGGTGCGCGTCGTCGAGGATCACGACGACCGGCCGCTCCGTCGCCCGGCGGCGGAGCCCCTCGGCCAGCGCGCGGATCACGCTGCCGCGGCGCGCGACGGGCCGCGGCCGGTCGGCGGAGCTCGCCGGCCAGCCCATGCAGGCGGCCACGGCGGGCCACACCTCGG
>NZ_JEMA01000557.1 GCF_001589285.1 Sorangium cellulosum
CGCCTTGCTGCGCTCGCCGCCCTGGCCTGGGGGAGCGCCTGCGGTGGTAACGTCGTCGTCGACGGCATGCCCGACGGCTCGGGAGGCGCCGGCGCGACAGGCGCCAGCGCGGTCAGCGTCGGCGTGACCGGCGCCAGCGCGATCAGCGTCGGGGTGACCAGCACCAGCACGGGCTGGTCCAGCACCTCGTCGGTGACGAGCTCGTCCACCGGGGTGGGTGGGGGCGACGTCTGGTCCCTCTGCATGAGATATTGCGAGCTCCTCCAGGAGAGCTGCGGGCCTGTGTCGCCGGACGGCTGCCGCAGCGAGTGCGACTGGCAGCTCGCCGAGGCGCCCGAGTGCAACGACCTGCTCGTCCCGGTCTACGAGTGCGCGATGCCCAGCGCGAGCCGGTGCGACCTCATCCCGGCCACGTGCCAGCCGGACCTGCAGCGGTATGGCATGTGCGCGTCCGGTTCGGGGGCCGGACCCGACTGCGAGCCGTTCGCGTGCTCCGGCGGCGGCGACAGGACCTGCCATTGCAAGGGCTCGTGCCCGGGCGTGGACTTCGCTGCCGAGTGCCGCCCCACCGGGCCCAGCGGGGTCGTCTGCTCCTGCCTCGTCGACGGCATGGAGGTGCGCGTCTGCGAGGACGCCGGCTCGGCGTGCGATCTCGCCGAGGGCTGTTGCGGGCCGATCTTCGACGAGCTCCGCTGAGGGGCGCGAGCGGCGTTCGCCATGGACGACGAGCAGGGGAGCGGGCAGGGCGGGGCGCTCGCCGACGCTGTCGCGGGCTGGGTGGGCGCGCGGATCGACGCGGCGCACGCGAACCCCGCGACGGGGCTCGTCGTGCTCGCTGTGTACGCCGGGGCGCGGCGCGTGCTCGGCGCCGGCATCGGGCCGCGCGTGGCCGGGGCAGGGGTCCTGCCGCGCGCGCCGCGGCTCCGCGCCGCCGCCTCGCACCCGCTGGTCGCCGCGATGCGGGCGCACCTCGTCGGCCGCAGCGTGCTGGTCATCGAGGTGCGGCGCGACGGGATCGCCGTGGTCGCGGGCGAACCGTTGTCATGGGAAAATGGTGGCGATGATGGAATCGAGGCCGAGGCGGCAGGTGGGCCGGGGGACCGGTCGGAGCTCGCGGCGGGGGACCGGTCGGGGCGCGCGCCGGGGCCTCGGCCGGAGCTCGCGCCGGGGGCGCGCCTGGAGCTCGCGCCGGGGCGCCGGGGCGAGGC
>NZ_JEMA01000558.1 GCF_001589285.1 Sorangium cellulosum
GTCACCTACCGGCCGCTGGTCGCGGAGGACGTCGACGGCGCCTCGGTGAGCCCCATCGGGCGTCCAATCCCGGATCTCAGCGTGTACGTGCTCGACCAGAACCGCGCTCTCTTGCCCATCGGAGTCCCAGGTGAGCTCTATGTCGGCGGCGCCGGCGTGGCTCGCGGGTACCTGAACCGCCCCGAGTTGACGGCGGAGAGGTTCGTTACCGACCCCTTCCGTGGCGACGCCGGCGGCCGTCTTTACAAGACGGGCGACCTTTGCCGATGGTTGCCGGACGGCAGCCTNTCGGGCGACCTTTGCCGGTGGTTACCGGACGGCAGCCTGGAGTACCTGGGGCGAATCGATCATCAGGTAAAGATCCGAGGGTACCGGATCGAGCTCGGCGAGGTCGAAAGTGTNAAGTGTACTGAAGCAGCACCCCGCCATCCATGACGCGGCGGTGATGGCGCGCGACTACGCGCCTGGAGACAAGCGCCTCGTTGCGTACCTGGTGGCGCGTGACGCGGCGCAGCCGAGCGTGGCCGAGCTGCGCAATCACCTGCAGGGTGAGCTGCCGGATTACATGATTCCGGCTGGATTCATGTGGATCGACGCCCTGCCGCTGTCGTTCAACGGCAAGGTCGACCGCAAGGCCCTGCCGGCGCCCGAGGTGGCGCGCCCCGAGCAAAGCGCGGCCTATGCGCCGCCCCGCACACGGACCGAAGAGCAGATCGCGAGCGTCTGGGCCAGCCTCCTGCAGATCGAGCGGATCGGCATCCACGACAACTTCTTCACGCTGGGCGGCGACTCGATCCTTGCCGTGCAGNATCTGGGCGGGCACTCTCTGCTGTTGGTTCGCATGCACGCACAGCTCCGGAGCCTCGGGCACGAGCTCAAGCTGGTGGATCTCTTCCAGTTTTCTACCGTGAGCCGTCTCGCCGAGCACCTGGAGAGCGCTCCGCCGCAGCCGGCGCGCTTCGAAGCGATCGAGGAGAGGGTCGACAGGGGCCGGGAAGTGCTCGAGCGCCTCCGGCGGGAGAAAGGAAGGAGGCGCTGAATGAGTGACTTGCCTGTGGGTTGCGTCGCGATCATCGGCATGGCTGGGCGATTCCCCGGCGCTGCTGATCTCGACCAGTTCTGGACCAACCTCCGCGACGGCGTGGAATCGATCAGGTTCTTCGACGGCGGCGGAGCGGCCGGCGAGGGAAGTCCGCGCGTCGTCCGCGCAGCCGGCGCGCTTGACGACATCGACAGGTTCGCCGCGGAGTTCTTCGGCGTCTCGCCGCGCGAGGCCGAGCTCATGGACCCGCAGCATCGGCTCTTTCTCGAGAGCGCGTGGGAGGCGATCGAGAGCGCCGGCTACAACCCCGCCTCGTATCCCGGTCGCATCGGCGTCTATGCGGGCACGGGCCCGAGCGACTACCTGATGAAGAACATCGCGATGACGCCCTCCGTCGTCCACACAGCGGGCGAGTTGCCGATCATGCTCGGCAACGACCCCGCGTTCCTCGCCACACGGGTCTCCTACAAGCTCGACCTCAAGGGGCCCGCCATGTACGTGGGCACGGCCTGCTCGTCATCGCTGGTCGCCGTGCAGCTCGCGGTCCACGCGCTCGCCACGTACCAGTGTGATATGGCGCTCGCCGGCGGCGTCAGGATCGGCGTGTTCCCGGAACGAGGTTACGTGTTCCAGGAGGGCGGAATCCTGTCCCCCGACGGGCACTGCCGGGCGTTCGACGCGCGAGCGCGCGGAACGGTGCCCGGCAGCGGCGTGGGGGTCGTCCTGCTCAAGCGCTTGGAAGAGGCCCTCGCCGACGGCGACGTCGTCCTCGCCGTCATCAGGGGGGCCGCCGTCAACAACGACGGCGCTCAGAAGATCGGCTATACGGCGCCGAGCGTAGCCGCGCAGTCCGAGGTGATCGCCGAGGCCCAGGCGGCCGCTGGCGTCCAGCCCGATGACATCACCTACATCGAGGCCCACGGGACAGGCACGCCCCTCGGTGATCCCATCGAGATCGCGGCGCTGACGCGCGCGTTTGGCGCCACGACGAGCAGGCGCGGCTCCTGCGCCATAGGATCGCTGAAGACGAGCATCGGCCATCTGGATGCGGCCGCGGGCATTGCAGGGCTGATCAAGGTCGTCCTGGCATTACGCCACAGGCTGTTGCCCGCGAGCCTCCATTTCGAGTCACCCAACCCCGAGATCGATTTTGCTGGCAGCCCGTTCTACGTGAACACCGCCCTCTCTCCGTGGGACGCAGGCGCCGCGCCACGCCGCGCGGGCGTGAGCTCGTTCGGTATCGGAGGGACCAACGCGCACGTGGTGTTGGAGGAAGCGCCCGAGCTCCCGGCATCAGGGCCGTCCAGGCCGTCTCAGCTCCTGGTCCTGTCTGCGGAGACGAGCGACGCGCTGAAGAAGGTGACTGCGAACCTCGCCGACCACCTCCGGCGAGACCCGAGCGTCAACCTCGCCGACGTCGCCTTCACGCTGAGCACAGGCCGCAAGGCCTTCGCTCACCGCAGCGCGTTCGTGTGCCACGATCCGGCCGACGCCGCGGCCGCGCTGAGCACAGCAGATCCGCGTCAGTCGATCGGGTCGGACGTCGTCGCCAGGGAGCGTGTCCCGGCGTTCGTGTTCTCCGGGCAAGGCTCCCAGTACGAGGGCATGGCGCGCGAGCTCTACGAGCGAGAAGCTGTGTTCCGCGCCCACGTCGACCACGCTGCGGACATCCTGATGCGTCGTCACCCCGCGTTCGATCTGGTCGGCGCGCTCTATCCGCGCGCGGACAGCGCAGAGCCGAGGCGGACGCTCGACCGGACCGAGCTCGCGCAACCCGCGCTCTTCGTGATCGAGTACGCGCTCGCGCGGACCTTGATGGCCTGGGGGATCCACCCGCAGGTGATGATCGGGTACAGCATCGGCGAGTACGTCGCTGCGTGTCTGGCCGGCGTGTTCACGCTGGAGGATGCGCTAAAGATCGTGGTCGCGCGGGGTCGCCTCGTGGGGGAGCTCCCGGAGGGGTCGATGCTCGCGATCCGCCTGTCGGAGCGGGAAACGCGCGCGGTGATCGGCGACGATCTGTGCCTCGCGGCCGTCCTCGGACCGTCCGACTGCGTGGTGGCGGGCGAGACGCCCGCGATAGAGGCCCTCGCGCGTCGCCTCGCGGAAGGCGGCATCAGCAGCACGCGCCTCGCGACGTCCCACGCGTTTCACTCCCGCATGATGGCGCCCGCTGTCGATCGCCTGGCCGATGTTGTCGCGGGGGTCAGCCTCCATCCTCCCACGATCCCTGTCCTGTCGAACGTCACCGGACGATGGATGACAGCGGAAGAGGCCACCAGCCCGCGCTACTGGGCGGATCACCTCCGGCAGACTGTCCGCTTCGCGGAAGGGATGGCGGAGATGCTCTCGGACGAGCGGCGCGTGCTGATCGAGGTCGGACCGGGGCGAACGTTGGCGCCATGGCTGGAGCGGAGCGCTCGTGGCGGGGATCGGCTGCGCGCCGTGTCCCTCCTGAGGCGGCCGCGCGATCCCAGCTCGGATCAGAGCTTCCTTCTCGGCGCGCTGGGGCGGCTGTGGCTCGCGGGGCTCTCGATCGACTGGAGCGGGCTGTTCGCCGGCGAGCATCGCCGCCGCAGCGCGCTTCCTACCTATCCCTTCGAGCGTCGTCGCTACTGGATCGAGCCTTCGGCGTGGGGCTCCAAGGCGAGCACGCTCGCGCCGGAGGCCGACATCGCTCGTTGGTTCTACGTCCCCGTGTGGAAGCAATCGATCTCCACCCTGGCGCGCTCGGGCCGGCGAACGCCGCGGGCGAGCGGGCGCTCCTGGCTCGTCTTCGGCGGCGAGCGCGGCATGGGACAGGACGTCGTCACGCGCTTGCGCGCGTCCGGTGACGACGTGGTGGTCGTGGCGCGAGGCGGGCAGTTCGCGAAGCTCGAAGAGCATGCCTACACGCTCGATCCCGCGCGTCCTAGCGACTACATCCGTCTCCTCGACGAGACCCAGTTCGCCAGCCGCTCACGCCGAGCCGTCCTTCATTTTGGCGCCGGGCTCGAAGAGCGCGGGCCCGCGGAGGCCGAGCTCTTCCACGAGCTGCTCGGCCTCGCACAGGCGCTCGGCGAGCGGCTCGTCCTGTCCTCTCTCGGCGCGGGAGCGGGCGAATCGCAAACCCCGTTCTTCGTCGTGACGAGCGGGCTCCATGACGTCACGGGTGCAGAGCGCCCGCGCCCCCACGACGCCACCGTGCTCGGCCCGGTCCGCGTGATCAACCAGGAGTACCCGGGCATCCTGTGCCGCAACATCGACGTCGATCCCGCCGGAGGCCGAGGGGTCGCCCAGCTCCTCGCGGAGATGGAGGACGTGCCGTCCGATCTCCTGGTCGCCTACCGCGGCGAGCACCGCTGGGTCCAGGCGTTCGAGCAGGTCTCGTTCGAGCCGCCCGCTGGCGAACCGCCGCTCCTCCGACGACAAGGCGTCTATCTCATCACGGGCGGCCTCGGCGGTATAGGGCTCGTGCTGGCTGGGTACCTCGCGCGCGCCGCGGCCGCCAAGCTCGTGCTGGTGGGCCGCTCGGACTTCCCGCCGGAGGAGCGCTGGGACGGTCTGCTGGCGAGCAGCGGCGGCTCGGGAGCTCCAGAACGCACGCGAGAGCAGATCCGCGCGCTCCGGGCGCTCCAGGCGTCCGGCGCGGAGGTGCTCGTGCTGCGCGCAGACGTGGCCGACGAGGCTTCGATGCGTGAGGTGCGGCGGCGCGCGCAGGGGCGGTTCGGCGCGATTCACGGCGTGATCCATGCGGCCGGGCTCCCGCCCGATGGGCTCATTCACACGAAGACACGGGAGGCCGCCGAGCGCGTCCTGGCACCCAAGGTGCGGGGAGGGCACGTCATCGAGACCGTCTTCGGCGGTGACGCTCTCGACTTCATCGTGCTCTGCTCCTCGATTCAGGCTTACATGGGCCCCCCTGGAAGCGTCGACTATTGCGCAGCCAACATCGCGCTCGACGCGCTCGCGGTGCGGCTGTGCAGGGTCCATGGGCATACGGCGATCTCCGTGGCGTGGGACGGCTGGGGTAAGCTCGGAATGGGCGTCGACGCGTCGGATGTGTCGCGCTACCTCCCAGCGGACCTGGTTCGCGGCGGCATGACGCCCGGCGAAGGGATCGAGGTCTTCCGTCGTATCCTGGCGAGCCCTCGGCCTCAGGTGATCGTGTCCACCCGCGACTTCGATGGCCTCCTCCAGCGAACCCGGGAAGCCCTCTCCGTGGCCGCGCTGATCGCGCCTACCGAGAAGCGGCCCGCAGGCCGGAACGCGCGCCAGCCCCGCCCCGCGCTGACCAGCGAGTACGTCGCGCCGAAGAGCCCCCTTGAACGCGCGCTCGCGGACATCCTCGGTGAGCTCCTCGGCTTCGCCGACATCGGCGTTCGCGACAATTTCTTCGAGCTCGGGGCTGACTCGCTCACGTTCGTGCAGATGGTCGCGCGGGCCCACGAACGAGGCATGAGGCTGGATTCGCGGAAGCTGTTCGAGCTCGACACAATCGCTGCGCTGGCGCCGACGCTCGAGCTCTCTCCCGCCCGCCGGACGCCAGCGAAGCGGGAGCCAGGACCGGTCCCGCTCACGCCCATCCAGCGCGCGTTTTTCGCTCAGGGCATCGACGATGCCCGCCATTTCGATCTCACCGTCGTGCTGGAGAGTCCCGCCGAGCTGGTGCAGGAGCGCATCGAGCGTGCGCTGGAGTGCGTCTTGGATCACCACGACGCCTTCCGACTGCGCTTCCGCCGCCGTGACGGCGAGTGGACCCAAGCGCAGATCGGCGCGACGCACCTCGCCGGTGTCAATCACATCGATCTCAGCGGTAGCCCCCCCGCCGTGCACCAAGCCGCCGCCGCTGCCGCCGCCATGAGCCTGCGGTGCGAGCTGGATCCAGTGAACGGACCGCTCGTTCGTGCCGCCCTGTTCTCGCTGGGGGGCGACTGCGGAAGCCGCTTGCTCCTCGTCGTCCATCACCTGGTGGCGGACATCATGAGCCTGCGGATCTTCGTACAGGACCTGGAGCACGCCTACCTGCAGCTCACGCTCGGCCAGCCGGTTCAACTCCCCGCCGCGACGGCATCGTTCCGGAGCTGGGCGGAGAAGGTGGATCGGTTGGCGCGCGCGGGGGCGTTCCGCGACGAGCTGGATTACTGGCTCTCTCAGGGTCGGGCGGGCGCCGAGGATCTGCCCGGCGATAGCCCTCTCCCGGCAGAGACGAGGGTAGCGAGCGCCTCGCTCGTCCTCGCCGAGGCCGAGACCCGTGCCCTGCTCGAGGCAGCGCGGCGCTTGCGGGTGAGCATGGGTGACCTCTGCCTCGCCAGCTTGGCCCTCGCGCTTGCCGCGCGGACGAATCGGACCGCGCATCTCGTGGACGTGGAGGGGCTCGGGCGTGACGCCGCGCTCGCGGGGGAGGATCTCGACGTCTCTCGCACGATCGGCTGGTTCACCGCCATCTTCCCGATCCTCATCGATCTCGGCCGCGCGCGCGACCTGAGCGAGGCCCTTCCGGTGATCCGCGCGCGGCTCGCCGAGGTTCCGCGTGGGGGCGTCGGCTATGGCGTGCTCCGCTGCATCGACCCGGATCCCGAGATCAGGACCCGGCTGCAGGCGCTGCCGCGCGCGGCGGTGAGCTTCCTCTACATGGGCAACGTCGACGCGGGCGGCGATCATGACGCCCTCTTCCTGCCGGTGCGAGAGACGATCGCTCCTGACCCCGACGCGCGTACGCTGGGGGGGTACCGGCTGAGCCTCACTGCGGGGGTGTTCGCCGGTGCCCTCCGTCTCGACTGGACGTACCGGGAGCCAGGCTTCGACGAGGCAGCGGTCACGGAGATCGGCCAGCACATCGCAGGCTCGCTACGAGCCTTCGCCGCTGCACCGAAGCTCACCGAGCCGGCGGAGGCCGCGTTGAGCGAGCGGCAGATGAAATCGCTTATAGCGCAGATCGGCGTCGTCGACGCGAACGACGTTTGACGCGGCGCTCCCTGCGAGGTGGACCCCATGGAGTTCTCGATCCCCAGACATATCGCCGATCTCTCGCAGGAGATCCGTGGGTTCATCGACGCCCAGGTCATCCCGCTCGAAGCCGATCTCGCGACGAGACCGTTCCTCGAGATCGAGAGAGCCTTGGATCGCGTGCGCGCTGACGCCAGGAGGCGGGGGCTCTGGCTCCCGCAGCTCTCCGAGAAGCACGGCGGCATGAACCTCGGCGTGCTCGGCTTTGCCCTCATCAGCGAGCAGCTCGGCCGAAGCCCTCTCGGGCATTACGCCTTGAACTGCCAGGTGCCGGACGCCGGGAACATGGAAATCCTCATCGAGCATGGGACTCCGGAGCAGCAGGAAAGGTGGCTTCGCCCCCTCCTCGCAGGGGAGATCCGGAGCTGCTTCTCGCTCACGGAGCCGGAGCACCCTGGCTCGAACCCTCTGTGGCTGGATACGACCGCGTCGCCTCGCGACGGCGGGTGGGTGTTGAACGGCCGTAAGTGGTTCTCCACCGGCGCCGATGGCGCCGCGTTCGCGCTCGTCGTCGCCATCACCGATCCCGCCGCGGAGCCCCATGCTCGACAGAGCGTATTCATCGTCCCGACCAGCGCGCCGGGGTACCGTCTCGTCCGCAACCTATCCATCATGGGGCAGACCGGCAGCGGCTGGGCGAGCCACGCCGAGATCGTCTACGAGGACTGTCGCCTCCCTGCCGAGAGCCTCCTCGGGTCGCGCGGCGCTGGCGCCCTGATTACCCAGTCGCGCCTCGGCACCGGGCGCATCCATCACTGCATGCGCTGGATCGGCGTCGCTGAGCGCGCGTTCTCGATGATGTGTGAGCGCGCCGCGCGCCGTGAGCTCGCCCCTGGCGACCCGCTCGGGGGCCGCCAGATCGTGCAGACGTGGATCGCCGAGAGCCGCGCCGAGATCGACGCCGCGCGCCTGCTCGTGCTGCATTCCGCATGGAAGCTCGAGACCCGCGGGATACACGAGGCGCGGACGGACGTGTCGCTGGTCAAGTTCCACGTGGCGGACGTGATGGCGAAGGTGCTGGATCGCGCGCTCCAGGTGCACGGCGCCCTGGGGATGACTGACGATACCATACTGTCGTTCTTCTACCGTCAGGAGCGCGGCGCGCGGATCTATGACGGGCCGGACGAGATCCACAAGACCCTCGTCGCGAGGCGGATCCTCGCCGGCGCTGGGCTCCGCAAGGACGAGCGTCGATGAGCGCGCTGATGGACGAACCGGCAGAGCCGCGACCCGGCGAGGGGCTCGACGTCGCTGCGCTCGCCGCGTGGCTCCGCGCCAGCGCGCCGGGGCGGGGCGGGGCGATCGAGGTCGCGCAGTTTCACGGCGGCTATTCCAACCTGACCTACCTCGTGACGGTGGGAGGGCGTGAAATGGTGTTGCGCCGCGCTCCCGACGCGGCCGAGGGGCGTGGCGCGCGTGACGTCATGCGGGAGTACGATGTGCTCGCGCGGCTGTGCGAGGTCTACCCGCTGGCGCCGCGCCCCATCTGCCGCTGCGATGACCGTTCGGTGATCGGCGCGCCATTCTATCTCATGGAGCGGAGACGAGGTCTCGTCTTGCGGCGTCAGCTCCCCGCCGGGCTCGCGCTCGGCGTCACGGAGGCACGCCGCCTCTCCGAGGTGTTCATCGACACGTTGGCGCACCTGCACAGCATTGACGGCGAGGCCGCTGGTCTTACCCGCCTGACGGCCTCCGAGGGCTACGCGGGACGCCAGGTGCGGGAATGGATCTTGCGCTACAAGCGTTCTGCGGTGGGCTCCCAGGTCGACATGGCTGACGTCGCGCGCTGGCTGGAGGCAGAGCTTCCCCCCGACGGCGCGGCGGCGATGATCCACAACGACTACAAGTACGACAACCTCATGTTCGATCCCGGCGATCTCACGCGTGTTGTCGCCGTGCTGGACTGGGAGATGGGGAGCATCGGCGATCCGCGCATGGATCTCGGAACCGCGCTGGCCTACTGGCAAGAGCGTGACGACCCGGCTCATCGCCTCCTGGCGGTCGGCCCGACGTATCTCCCCGGCAGCCTGACCCGGCGCCAGCTCGTGGAGCGCTACGAGCAGCGGACCGGCCGGCCGTTCGCGCGCGCAGTGTATTACTATGTCTTCGGGCTCTTCAAGGTCGCGGTGATCGCGCAGCGTCTCCATGAGCGATACTTGCGTGGCGAGACGAGAAACCCGCGCCTCGCCGGGCTAGGGCGCCACGTGACGCTGCTCTCGCGAGCGGCGGCCGAAGCGGCGGGGAGCGGGCGCTGCTGAGCCCTGCGGCCCAGGCTCCGGGGAGATCCCTCATGGACCAAGATCGAATTGAAGGTATTCACTTCCTCTCACCGACGCAAAAGGGCATGTTGCTCGAGGCGCTCTCTTCGCCGAAGTCGGGGATCTGCGTGGAGCAGTGCGTCTTGCACCTGCGCCCCACCGTGGATCGAGAGGTCTTTCTCCGTGCCTGGCAGCAGCTCGTCGCGGAGCAGCCGATCTTGCGGACATGCTTCGCATGGATGGACCTGGAGGAGCCACGCCAGGTCGTCCTCCGCTCCGCGAAGGCTCCCGTTCACGAGGAAGACTGGAGCGACCTCCCCGAGGACGCCGTGGAGGAGCGGCTTCAGCGCTACCTCGCCGAGGATCGGCTCCGCGGGTTCCCGCTGAACAAGGCCCCGCTCGTGCGTCTCGCGCTGTTCCGCGCGCGCGGCGGCGGCGCCTGGTTCGTCTGGACGCACCATCACCTTGTCACAGATGGTTGGTCGGTCTCGATCATCCTGAGCGAGGTGCAGCGCCTTTACCTCGCGTTGCAGCAGGGCCGGGCGCTGCTCCCGCCGCGGCGGTTCTACTGGCATTACCTGGCGTGGCTCGAGAAGCAGCAGATGGCCGAGACCGAGGCATTCTGGCGACGCAGGCTGGCGGGCTTCGTGCGGCCCAACCGGCTCGGCGTGCCTGCCGAGGCCCTCCGCGCGCTGCCGGCGGAGCCCTACGGGGAGCAAGGAGCGTTGCTCTCGGCGGAGACGACGGCGGCGCTCACGCGCCTGGTCCGTGGCCACCGCGTGACCATGAACATTTTGATCCAGGGGATGTGGGCGCTGCTCCTCGGCCGGTACGGGGGCGAGATCGACGTCGTCTTCGGCGCCACGTGCTCGGGCCGGCCGCCCGACCTGCCCGGGGTAGAGCAGATCATCGGGCTATTCATCACGACGCTCCCTGTGCGCAGGCTCATCCAGCCGGAGGCCCAGCTATGGGACTGGCTGTCGGAGGCACATGGCGAGCAGCTTCGCCAGCGAGGCCATGAATATTGCTCGGCGGGGCAGATCCACGCGTGGAGCGAGGTGCGGAGCGCTCAGCGCCTCTACGACACCCTCGTCGTCTTCGACAACGTGCCGAGCCGGTCCGCCGCTCCGCTGGATCTGGCTGCGTTCGTGGACCCGGGGCAATCCCGCACGGTCGGATCCCGGACCAAGCACGCGCTCACGCTGCTCGTGTCGCAGGGTGAGAGCGTGCGCCTGTCCCTCCTCCACGACCGGCGTCGCTTCGCGGATCAGGATGCCTCCCGGATTCTCGATCACCTCTGTCTCCTCGCGTCGATGATCGCGGCGAGCCCGGAGCCCTCGCTAGGCTCGCTCCTGGCCGCGATCCGCGACGACGAGCTCCCCAGGGTGGCGCCGGTCTCGCGGAGCATCGATCGCATTTTCGTCCCGCCGCGCGATCCGCTGGAGCGCCGCGTCGCGCGTATGTGCGAGCAGCTCCTCGATGTTCAGCCCGTAGGGGCGCTCGACGACTTCTTCGAGAGCGGAGGGCATTCGCTGCTCGCCCTCCGGCTCGTGGCGTCCCTTCGCGAGGAGTTCGGGAAAGAGGTGCCATTTTCCATTCTGCTGCAGAATTCCACGGTCGAGGGCCTCGCGGCCGCCCTGCGCGTCGATGCTGCCCAGGAGCCCTGGCCAACGCTGGTCGCCCTGCGGGCGCAGGGGTCGAAGCGGCCATTTTTCTGCGTGCCGGGCGCAGGAGGGAGCGTTCTTTACCTCCACCGGCTCGCGGCGCACCTCGGCGCTGACCGGCCCTTCTACGGCCTGCAGGCGCGCGGGCTCGACGGCCTGTCCGAGCCCCAGCGGTCCGTCGAGGAGATGGCCGTGCACTATCTTGACGAGATCCGGGCGGCGCAGCCGCGCGGCCCCTACCTCCTGGGCGGCCACTCGTTCGGCGGCTTCGTCGCCTTCGAGATCGCTCGCCGCCTCGTCCTCGGCGGGGAGCGGGTGGCGTTGCTCGCGCTCTTCGACACAGTGGCTCCGCTGGATGGGCTCGCTCCCGAGCCCAAGCTCGAGAGCGAGGAAGAAACGATGCGGGGGGTCGCTGACATGGTGGAGCAGCTTTTTGGCCGGGGAGAGGCGTCCCCGCGCCAGCCTTTGCACGGCGCGCCCATGGAGGTGCTCCGGCGCCGCATCGCCGATGCTCGGATCGCCACGCAAAGCGCCTCGGCAGACCAGATCCGTGGTTTTCTCTCTGTTTTCACCGCCAATCGCCGCACCCGCTACCGGCCTACGAGCGGATGCTCGGTGCCGACCGTCGTCTTCCGCGCCACGGAGTGTCTGCAGGAAGGGGGCAGCGCGCTGCCCGGCTCCTCGGGCGACCCGACGAATGGATGGAGCAGGCTTTGCAGCAGCCCGGTGGAGGTGCGCTGGGTACCGGGCGATCATCTTTCGATGATGACCGAGCCGCACGTCGGCGTGCTCGCAGCCGCGCTGAACCGAAGCATCGAGAGCATCGCGGAGCGACGTGAATCAACGTCGGGTGCCGAGCCGTGAGACCGCGGAGCAAGGTCCCTGCCAGAGGTCGTCCTTCGACGGGATCCGGCCACCGTCGATTTCCCAGGCTCGCGCGCTGCCGCTCCGGCGCGCTGCGACGAGCGTGAGCGGCCCCTTTGTCGATCGTCTCCGCGGCGTGCGGCGGCGTGGAGGCGTCAAGGCCTCGTCTTGCAGCCCCCGTAGCGCTCCACGCTCGTGAGGGTCGGGGGATTGGAGAAGTACGTCGCGTCATACCCGCCCGTGATGAGGACCGAGCCGTCTTGCAGGGTCGTCGCGGTGTGAAAGCCCCTCCGGATCGGGTCGTCGATCACGGTCCAGGTATCGTTGGACTCCTTGTAGATCTCGGCGCCCTCGCTGCCGATGGCCATCACGCGGCCGTGGGGCATGGGCGCCACAGCGGACGCCCAGGTGTGGCGGAAATTGGGCGGCGGAGTCAGCGTCCACGTGTCGCTCGCGGGATCGTAGATCTCGGCGGTCTCGCCGGCATCGACGAGGACCACGACCTCCTCCTCGGTACCGCCGTAGATCTGGCCGCCGCCGCCGACCACCAGCACGCGCCCGCTCGGCAGCAGCGTGGCCGTGTGCTGCATGCGAGGCAGGTTCGTCGGCGCCGCCGCCGTCCAGGCACCCGTGGCCGGATCGTAGATCTCCACGCTGGTGCGACCCGCGGGCCGCTCGTCGCTGTTCAACGTGTACCCGCCGACGACGAGCACGCGCCCATCCTGGAGCAGCGTCGCCGTGTGCAGGTGGCGGGTCACCGACATGGTACCAGCGCTGGACCATGTGTTCGTGGCGGGATCGTAGAGCACGGCCTCCTTGAGGACGCGCTCGTCGTCGCTGCCCCCCGTGCGCAGCACCAGCCCGCTCGGAAGGAGAGTCAGCGCCGTCTGGGCAAATTCCCACCCACGGGCCGCCTCGCCGGGCGTGAGGGGGACGCTGGTCGTCGTGCCCATGGTCGGATCATAGACCAGCCCGCCAGGGCTGAAGAGCACCCTGCCGTCCTGCAGGAGCGCGGCGCCCACGGGAGACATCGCATAGGGCAGCGCGCCGCCGGTCGTCCACGTGTCCGTCGCGGGATCGTAGAAGTCGACCGCCGTCGGGTAGGGGTAGGCGCCGCTGCCGCCTGCGACCATCACCTGGCCATCCGGCAGGAGCAGGGCGATGTGCCGCTCTCGCGCCTGGGGCAGCGGCGCGACGGACGACCACGCCGCGTGGACACCGACGTGACGGCGGCACCTCTTCTTCGCGTGGTGGTCGGACGACGACGCCGTGTGCGCCTCGAGCGCCGCCTCCTGGAGCGCACTCTCCGCGAGCGACGCGGGCTCAGGCCCAGAACCGCACCCGGCGGCCGCGAGCGCGGCGAGCGACAGAAAGGCAACCAGACCAGGATGGCAACGACCGGTGGTAGACATGGTAGGACCTCGTCAGGAGCTGGGGGAGGGTGCAGCCGCCCCCCAGGGGGACGCGCCAGAGCGCAACAGAGGATCATACCAGATGGTCGCGGGGGGGGGCGGGCGTTCCGCGAGGCGCCGGCCTGTGAGGCTGCGCCCCGCAACGTACATCGCCATCCTCCAGCGTGGCATGTCGCTCCCAGGTACTTCACTTCAGCGGGCTCGCCGTGCCCGAGACTTCCATCCTGCGAGCTCCTCGCGGCATCTAGGTCCGCCGACGCAGGGCTGCAGGGCTGAAACGAGGACCGCCGCATCCACCGCAGTCACGTCGCCGCCGTCGGCCTCGAGAGCTCGTCGACGCTTTCCGGTGCGAACTGGAGCTCATGGCTCCCGGTGAGCGATGAAGTGAACTCGATGGCTTGCCGGCTACAGGCGGGCCTCGCTCACCGTGAGCATGGGCCCTCCCGGTTCTCCAGGCAGTAGCTCAGCACGCACGTGGTGTGACGAATGGCCTCGGAGCCGCACGGGTCGAGCTCGCAAACGCTGCGCTGGTCGTTCAGGCAGCCCATGTAGTCGTCGAGCTCGCTCGTGCAGTCGGCTGCCTGGCTCTTGGCCTCCATGTCCTCGCACAGGCTCGCGCAATCCCAGGTCCTGGGTGGATGAACGGGGTCGAGCTCCTCTCGCCTCGTCCACATGGTTCCGCAGCCTGATTCATGCGCCTTCTTGCAGGTGCTCTCACAGTCAGCCCCGCAACCCATGGTAAGGCCGCTCATCAGCGTCAGGATGGATGCCGCGAGCGGCGTCGAACTGATCTTCATCATGATGATTGTCGCATGGTGGTGCGTCTCCTTGCGATCCGGGCAGGATTCGGACCGGCGCGCGAGCTGGCGCGCCCGCACGGGCCACCGCGCTCACGTGCAGTGCCCGCGCCTGGCGAGGCGACGTGCAGGCTCGCCGCCTGCGTGCGTTCCATCCCGCGTACGACGTGCTATCGCCCTGAGAACCCGCGAACGCTCGCACCCCACGGCATCGACACCCCCATGACGCGCGCCCTCCTCCAGCACGGCTTCATCCGCTCCGTCCAGCTCCTGCGCGAGCGGGTCGCCGACTTCTCCAGGTATCCGTTCAGCATCCCCGCCGTGCGCGGCCTGGAGGAGCTCGCGCTGCATCCCAAGGTGACCTTCCTCGTCGGCGAGAACGGCTCCGGAAAGTCGACCCTCATCGAGGCGCTCGCGCTGCTCGCCGGCCTCAACGCGGAGGGCGGCTCGAAGGGCTTCAACTTCTCGACCCGGCGCTCCGAGTCGGAGCTGCACACGGCGATGCGGCTCGTGCGCGGGCCGCGCCGCGAGAAGAACGGGTTCTTCCTGCGCGCCGAGAGCTTCTTCAACGTCGCCACCCAGGTGGACGAGCTGGAAGTGACCGCGGGCTACGGCGGCACGTCGCTGCACGAGCAGTCGCACGGCGAGTCGTTCCTGGCCCTCGTGAAGAACCGGTTCAAGCCGGACAGCCTCTTCCTCCTCGACGAGCCGGAGGCGGCGCTGTCGCCGGCCAGGCAGCTCACGCTGCTCGCGCGCATGCACGAGCTCATCGAGCGCGGTCGATCGCAGTTCATCATCGCCACGCACTCACCCATCGTGCTCGCCTATCCAGCGGCGACGATCTACCGGCTCTCGGAGGACGGCATCGCGCCGGTCGCGTACGAGGAGACGGAGCACTTCGCGCTCACGCGCGACTTCCTGCTGCACAGGGACCGCTTCTTCCGTGAGCTCTTCCGGGACGATGGGTGAGGGGCGCGCGCGACGGGGCGCCCCATGCATGGCCAGGGTGCCGTAGACTCGCGGGCGATGAAGGCGAGCCGGCCCGGTCTTTACGAGATCCTGGTGACGGAGGCGCTCGCGCCGGGCCCGCGTGAGATCGACGGCGGCCTGGAGGCCCGCACCGGGGCGGCGCTACCAGCAGCACGAGGCGCTCGGCACGGCGGTGATGCTGTTCGCGCGGCTGCGCAGTGATGAGCGGGCGTTCTGGTTCCTGGGGCCGGCGAGCTACGTGCGGCACGAGGGCGAGCTGCCGATGGCGATCACGTGGCGGCTGCACCATGCGCTGCCGGGAGACCTGTTCGCTTCGTTCGCGGCGGCGGTCGCGTGAAGGGGCGATCCGGGCCCACGCAGCCTCCGAGCGAGGAGCCGAGAGGCGCAGGCGCTGGCCGTCCGACGGCGCGAGCGGGGTGGGGGAGGACCACTCTCCCTCCGTTCTCAGGTACGCGCCGGTATCGCGAGATGGCGGGCACGCGCCGTCCGCATGGGAGCAGGGGAGATGCTGTCCCACCATCTTGCAAGGGCGCGTTGACAAGCAGGGGCGCCCCCACCGAACCTGAGCGTTGCGCATGGGACGCCGTGGCCCTCGACTCTTGCCTCGCGCGCGTCTTCCACGTCTTCCACGGGGAGGCGGGCGGCGTGGCGGATCGGCCGGTGCGGTCGCGATCCTGATCCTGATCGCGATCGGATTTGTCGTGTACGTGCTCAGGGCGATCCTGGCCGCGATCGGCGCGGTGCTCGCAACACCGTATCCCTGGATCGCGCTTGGGCTCGTCGGCACAGGCTATGTCGTTTACCGCGAGCGCCTCGCTCAGCGCGGGTTGGCGGGATCGGGGGGCGGACACCCGCTCGCGGTGCTCGCCGCCCTGACCGGCGTTGTTGCGCTGCTCCTGTACGCGCTCGTCATGGTGCTGATGATCCCCGCCTTCTGGATCTTCCTCGGCGTCGGGGGCGCCGGCTACGCGATCTACCGGGTTGTACGGCGGCTCATGCGCGAGCGCTTGGAGGTGCTGTTCCTCGACGCGGTGGCGGCCCGCCACGCGTCGGATCCGAGGGCTGCCGAGCTGCTCGGCGCGCTCGAGCACGGCGGAAGGCACGAGGCCGACGCGTGGCTGGTCGTCGCAGCCGACGCTGCGAGCCGGGCACGATACCAGGATGCGCTCGCGGCCCTGGAACGAGCCGCGACGCGAGCCGGCAGCATCGGCCGGCTCTCGTCGGGCATGGTGCTGGCCTTCCCAGGGCTGCCTGCGCCGCTGTCGTTCCGCCGGGATGGCGGCGGCTTCAGCAACGTCGAGGTCGCGATAGCCCGGATGCACGTGCTCGCCGGGGCTCCGCGCAAGGCCCTGGATGCCCTCAAGCTCTCCATCTCCGATCCCGCCTTTCCCATGGGCGTGTGCGCGCTGGCGGATGCGCACGTCGCGCTGGGCGAGGTCGATCAGGCAACGAAGGCGCTGGCGCAAGCTGCGGATGCACCGAGCGTTGCCCCCGAGCTGTCGCGCAGCCTGCGGTACAAGCTGGCACGCTTGCTGGAAGACCACGAGTCTCGCTCCGCTGCCGTGCGGGAATACAAGGCGCTGATCGCTCAGGGCGGCCATGAGGACGCGGCCGAGCGCCTCCAGGCGCTGCGGGCGGAGATCAACGAGGAGCGGCGACGCGAGGAAGAGGCGCGGAGAATCGAGGAGGCCCAGAGAATCCAGGAGGAGGAGCGACGACGCGCGGAGGAGGCGCGGAGAATCGAGGAGGCCCAAAGAATCCAGGAGCAGGCGACGCTGGATCAGGCGNAAGAATCCAGGAGCAGGCGACGCTGGATCAGGCGCTCGCGAAGCTCGAGGCGGCGAGGGGACCCGCCGGACGGAGGAGCGCCGTGCGGGCCGGCCTCGACAGGCTCACGCTCCAGGATCTGCGCGATCAGCTCCTGCTGGAGGCCTCGCGGATCGAGGTCGATGCCGTCCTGGAGAAGGTGGACGGGCTCAGGACCGCGGCAGCAAAACGCCGCCACCTGCTCGTCGCGCTCGAGGCCCTCCGCGCCGACGACATCCCGGACGACCTGCAGGCGCAGCAGATCCGATGGCTCGAGGAAGCGCTCGCGGCGCTGGAGGCGTGACGATGGCAGAGCAGGATCCGCCCAGCACGCCGCCCGAGCCTCCCGCAGCGCCGCCCGGCCCGAACCCGGTGCCGACCCTGGACGGGCTCTTCCCTCGGCCCCATCCGTCGAGCGAGACACTCTTCCTGCTGGGCGCCGCGGCCCTGGTGCTTGGACCTCTCGCCGGCGTGCCAGCGATCCTGCTCGGCCGGCTCGTGCTCCGCGAGATCGCCCGCTCGGAAGGGCGATACACAGGCGAGGCCAGGGCAAGGCTCGGCGTCGGCCTCGGGTGGGCCGGGACCCAGGTCCACACGCTGCTGTTGCTCTACGTGATCGGCGCTGCCTCCGAACCCGTGGCGCTCGCCGTGCTCGGGGCAGGCGTCGTTGCCGGCCTGGCGATCGCGATCGGCGCCGGCGCCGCGGGGGCTCCGCAGCCGCTCGCGGCCGCGGCGCGGGCCTCGCGCCGGGCGCCGTGGGTGATCTACCCTGCTGTGACCGGGCTGCTCGGCGTGGGCCTCGCGGGCTTCCTCACGAAGCAGAGCGCCGACGAGCGCGCCCGCCTGGAGGCGCTCGCCGCCTGCCAGGAGGCGCGCCGCAACGCGGGGGAGGCGCTGGAGGCGGCGAGCTTCGACGAGGCACGGTCGCACCTCCAGGAGGCGCGGCGCACCTGTGTCGAGGGGGCCGCGCTGCAGGAGGCCGCGCGCACGGAGGCGGACGTCGACGCGAGGGAGCGCGAGGCCATCGAGCGGCGCGCCCAGGAGGAAGCCGCCCGCGAGGAGCGGGAGCGGGCCAAGGCGGAGCGGGAGCGCGCCGAGGAGCAGCGGAGGCGGGCGGAGAGGGAGCAGAGAGCGGCTGCGCGGTTCAAGGAGGTCGCTCCGGCGATCGCACGTCAGGTGCAGGTCGCCTCCGCCAGGGCAACGCAGCGACGGTGGGAGGATGCCCAGGCGGCGCTGAGCCAGGCGGAACTCGCGCTGGACGAGTTCCGGGGGACCGACGTGCAGCGCTCGGAACGCGGCGCTGCGCTCCTCGCGCAGGTCGTGCGGCTGCGGCCGGACGTCGACGCGGGCGTGGAGCAGACCCGGCAGCGGCGAGAAGCAGAGGAACGGCGGCGGCAGGAGCTCAAGGCGGCGGCAGAGGAGCGACTGCAGCAGATGAAAGAGGCCGCCGAGGAGAGGCGACAAGCGAGCCTCCGGGTGCAGTGCTGCGACGGCACGCGCTCGCCGAGCTGCCTCTGCGGTCGCTCCTCCTACCGTGGTTGCTGCTCACATCACGGCGGCGTCTGCGGTTGCGAGGAGTGAGGCGCCGGGGGGCCACGGGAGCGGGGGACGCCAAGGCCCGGCCGGCGTTGCGGAGCGGACGCCGTCGCTGACCGATCTCGCGTGGGCGATAAACCTCCACGAAGGGGCCGGCGGCGCCACTGGCCGTGGCTCACGAGCACGACGCGCCTGGCCATGGGCTCCCTGTTCGCTGCCTCGGAGAGCCATTCTCCTGCAGAAACACGAATGCAATCAGCCCCGTCCGGCGCGTCAAACGCACCGATCGGGTCTTGCATCGATAGCCATGTCCGCGCGTCGATTTGCCCATCGACGATGGTTTACTTATCGCATTCGAATGCTACCCTCCATTCATGAGAATCCTTGGCCTAAGCGGCGGCCACGAGCCGGACCATCAAGGTTATCCGAGACCAGCATTCAACGCGGCGACGTCGCACGACGGCGCCGCCGTCCTCCTCGAGGACGGAGAGGTCGTCGCGGCGATCGAGCAAGAGCGGCTGAACCGACTCAAGCATTCGAACAAGGCCCCCTTCCAGGCAGCGCGCTTCTGCCTGGAGAGCCGGGGGCTCCGCGTCGACGATGTGGACACCATCTGCTTTTACATCAGCGAAGACTGGTGTAACGCCGCGGTGAAGCGCGGGCTCTTCTCCTCCGACCCCGAGCTGCGCACCGCGCACGATGTCATGAGGCGCCTCTTGCTCGCCGAGTTCGGCGTCGACGTGGAGCCCGAGCGCATCCAGTTCGTGAAGCATCACACGGCCCACGCGATGAGCGCCCTGATCGGCTCGGGGTACGAGAGCAGCCTCGTCTTGACGCTGGATGGCTGCGGCGATGGCGAGTCGGGATCCGTCTCCGTCGGCTCCGGCGGCGAGCTTCAACCTGGATTTCGCGCGT
>NZ_JEMA01000559.1 GCF_001589285.1 Sorangium cellulosum
CAAGGCTTCGAGAACACCTGGCCGCCCGCTCGGATCACGTCATCGACGACGGGACTGTTCACGTAGGCGCGATCGATGTGCAGCTCATCGAGGCGCAGCCCTTGATGCTGGACGTCCTTGGCGATCGGCGCGGCCCCCTCCTCTTCGGGCCGATTCGCCGGCGTGACCGCGCAGGCGACGATGACCGGAAGGTCAAGGTCGCGCGCGATATGTTCCTTATAGCCGTCGAAGCGCTTCGAGCGGCTCTTGCGACCGTGACGCATCTCGGCGTCTTCAATGGATACACGGCGGTCAGGCGCAACGCCTTGCCGGATGCGAACGGTCCCATCCTCGGCTGTTTCCAGGTCCTGGTCTCGAACCTGTGTGACCGCCTCCAGATAGATGCGAAGCGGCTGCTCGACGACGTCGTCCAGGTGGCGGTCAACCCACTGCTGCAGCGACGAGACCTGCCGCTCCAGGATCTGAATCGCCGCTGCCTTCTGTTTCGGGTCGCTCCAGTCCAGGTCGAGCCCGGCCTTGATGCTGGGAGCCAGCAGCAGCGGGATGCCCGCCTTGCGGCAGATCTCCTCGGGCGGACGCTCCGTGATCTTCGACACGACGCGTACGATGCTGCGTGCAGCGTGGCCGAGCAGGTTGATCGTGTCCTCAACCCGCCCGGCCCCCGCTAAAGGGCGGCTATCGATGGCCACGCGCAGCGCCTTGGACACCGCACGCCTCTCGCCCTCCGTCATCGCGCCGGACCGAACAAGCGCCACGGTCCGCTCCAGCAGCATCCGGTCCATCTCGTGCGCGACCATCCGCTCTCGGAACGCCTGCAGCCCGCCCTGCGAGAACGGCGGCGTCGCCGCACCCAGGCATCCGAGCACCATCTGCCAGCGCAGATCGACGACGGACAACTCCACCGCCTCGGCATCCGATGCGCCGACGTAGCCTTGGAGCAGCGTGACCATGCACATCAGCGCCGGTGGATGCGGCGCCTCGCCTGCCCCCGTCGTCCGGTACATGCCCTCCAGCTGCTCCTGGAACGTCT
>NZ_JEMA01000560.1 GCF_001589285.1 Sorangium cellulosum
ACCTGGCCACCGTCGCGGATCACGTCGTCAACGACGGGACTGTTCACATAGGCGCGATCGATGTGGAGCTCGCCGAGGCGCAGCCGCTGACGCTGGATGTCCTCGGCGATCGGTGCGGCCCCCTCTTCTTCGGGGCGATTCGCTGGCGTGACCGCACAGGCGACGATGACGGGAAGGTCCAGGTCGCGTGCGATGTGTTCCTTGTAGCCATCGAACCTCTTCGAGCGGCTCTTTCTTCCGTGGCGCATCTCGGCGTCCTCAATGGAGACACGGCGGTCAACTGCAACACCTCGACGGATGCGAACGGTCCCATCCTCAGCAACTTCCAGGTCTTGGTCCCGAACCTGTGTGACCGCATCCAAATAGAAGCGGAGCGGCTGCTCGACGACGTCGTCCAGATGGCGGTCCACCCACTGCTGCAGCGACGAGACCTGCCGCTCCAGGATCTGAATCGCCGCCGCCTTCTGTTTCGGGTCGCTCCAATCGAGGTCGAGCCCGGCCTTGATGCTGGGAGCCAGAAGCAGCGGGATGCCCGCCTTGCGACAGATCTCCTCGGGCCGGCGCCCCGTGATCTTCGACACGACGCGGACGATGCTGCGTGCTGCATGGCCGAGCAGGTTGATCGTGTCCTCAACCCGCCCGGCTCCCGCTAAAGGGCGGCTATCGATGGCCACGCGCAGCGCTTTGGACACCGCACGCCTCTCGCTCTCCGTCATGGCGCCGGACTGAACGAGCGCCACGGTCCGCTCCAGCAGCACCCGGTCCATCTCATGCTCGACCATCCGCTCTCGGAACGCCTGCAGCGCGCCCTGCGAGAACGCGGGCGTGGCCGCCCCCAGGCAGCCGAGCACCATCTGCCAGCGAAGGTCGACGATCGACAGCTCCACCGCCTCGGCATCCGATGCGCCGACGTAGCCCTGGAGCAGCGTGACCATGCACATCAGCGCCGGCGGATGCGGCGGCTCACCTGCTCCCGTGGTCCGGTACATGCTCTCCAGCTGCTCCTGGAACGTCT
>NZ_JEMA01000561.1 GCF_001589285.1 Sorangium cellulosum
ATCTGCTCCGGCCTGGGCTGGGTGGGCAACCCCGGCGCCCAGTGCCACGTCCGCTGGACGCGCCCTGCGAAGGGGAAGACCTGGAGCTCGTCGTCGTACGTGACGTGGTCGTACACAGCCATCGTCGCCGCGCCCGTGTCCAGATCGGTGACAATCCGCTCCCCGAACCCGAGGAATCCCCTGCCCAGCCGGTGATAGCGCCCGTCGCGGTAGCTGACCTCGAAGCGCCGCTGTCGATCCGCGCCGTTGTTGAGCGCGTACGCGCTGACCACCCGACGAGGTCCCACGACGCAGCGGCGCGGATGGCCGCAGTCGTCCGCCGCGCCGGAACGCGCGAGGTAGAGCGGGCCCTCCCGCGCTGGATCCTCCGCGCTGTCGCCCGCCGCCGCCGCGTCGGTCAGGTGCCCGTACGAGATGCTCACNTCCGCCGCCACCGACGCGTCGGTCAGGTGCCCATACGAGATGCTCACGTTGGGCACGAAGCCTGGCTCGGACGGCTCGCGGGCGTTCATTCCGTCGGAGATCGCGACCAGCAGATCCTGATCGGCCGAGAGGCTCTGGAAGATCGTGAACAGGCCGCCGAGCGTCATGACCACGTCCTGGGCCCCGTCCCCGTTGACGTCGCCGGTGCGCGGCCCGCGTGGATCGGCGAGGGTGATNTGACGTCGCCGGTGCGCGGCCCGCGTGGATCGGCGAGGGTGATTGCATCGCCGAGGCTGGCCTCGAACGGCACCCGCGGGTCG
>NZ_JEMA01000562.1 GCF_001589285.1 Sorangium cellulosum
CGCCGGCGCCGCCTTCGCCGCTGTCCGCGCCGCCGTCACCACCGCCCATGCCGCCCGCGCCGCCGTCACTGCCGCCTGCGCCGCCGTCATCGCCGCCCGTGCCCGTGCCGCTCGTGCTGGTGCTGGTGCTGGTGCTCGTCGAGCTCGAGTTCGAGTCGTCGCCGCCGCACGCCGCGAGACCGAGGAGCAGCGCGGCGGTGGTCGTGAGTATATGGAGCTGAGTGTTTCGCATCGAGAACATGCGCCACGCATATGCGACCCTGGCACCGCTGGCAATTCCCGTGACATTGGTCGCGAGAAATTACGCCCATCCTCCTGAACGATTACAGCGCCACTTGTCCCCTCCAGGTCACCCACGCGGCCGCCCAGGGCTCTCGCCGCACGTCGGCCAGCGGCTCCTCTCTGGTCTGCGCGCGAGGTGTGCGGTACTCTCGTTGCCGAGGGCGCTGACGCGGCTGGATGACCGACGAACCCAGGGTCAAGGGAGTGGCGTTTCGCTCCGTGTACGTGAGCTTCGGCAAGCTCCGCGGAGAGCCCCTCCAGAGGCTCAGCCTGGACGAGATGAGCGAGCCGCTGCGCCACGGCATCCGCTATGGCAGCATCGTCTCCACCGGGTGGTATCCGATCGCGTGGTACAAGGACCTGCTCCAGGCCATCCGGCGCACGAGCGGTGAAGGCAAAGACCTCATCCACCAGATCGGCCGCCAGTGCACCCGCGACGACATGAGCGGCATCTACAAGGTCATCGCGGCCCTCATCTCCCCTTCCACCCTCTTCTCCCTCGCCCAGCGCGTCTTCGCCAACTACTACTCTGTCGGCCGCGTCCAGGTCATCGAATCGCGCCGCGGCTTCACCCGCGCTCGCTGGAGCGGCTGCCACGGCTTCGACGAGAACATGTGGACCGAGGTCATCGGATCCTGCGGACAGCTCCTCGAGATCGGCGGCGCTCGCCACGTCCGCCAGCGCGTCATCGCCGGCGGCGGGGACTCCGACGATCGCCTCGAGCTGACCGCGCACTGGAGCTGAGGGCCCGCCAGGATCGGCGGCCGCGCGCCCGGACGCCGCGCGTGCGGGCGCCGCCGCTCCTCAGGGCGCGGGCCAGGCGACGTTGCTGTCGAGGACGACGACGCGGAGGGAGCCGTAGGCGACCTCGTACCAGCGCCGACCGCCGAGGTGCGGGAAGCGCGCGAAGAGGTGGCGCGCGCCGCCGCCGCCGCACCAGTACTCGTGGTTGCCGAGCGCGGCGAACACGGCGTCGGGGCGAGCGGCGGCGAGCGCCCGCACCAGCGCGGCGCGCTCGGGATCGTTCGACTCGCGCCAGAACTCCAGGGTCGAGGTGCGCTGCAGGTCGGCGATGACGGCGATGCGGCCGCTCGTGGGCCGCAGCGGCACATCGAGGCTCCCCGCGAACCGGCGAGGGGCGGGCAGGGGCGCGCACGCGGCGAGCAGCGCGCTCAAGACGGCGAGGAGCGCGGCCGAGCAGCCGAGGCGCAGGCGGCGAAGAGGGGGGACGACAGGCATCATGGCTGGACGAGTCTCCCGCGGGCGAGGGGAGGCGGGATCTTGGCATGAAGCTCGTCAACACTCCCGCGGATCGCCTCGTCCACGCAAGAGCCAGGCGCCCGGCGACGGACGACCCCAGGCGCGCGCCCGCGCGCCGTCGACCTCGCCCCGGCCTCCAGCGAGCCCGGTTGACTTGATTCGGTGGGTCATCGACCATGTCGTCGATGGAGTCCTTCGTTGCCTTCATTCCGCTGTCGAACTGGCTGCGGGGATTCGATCGCTACGCGATGCGCTATCCGAAGGCGTTGATCCACGAATCGGCCTTCCCCGACGCTTTCTACATGCTGAAGGATGGCGAGCCCTTCGCGCCCGGGCTCGAGGCGCGCGGCCTCCGCACGCGGGCCATCTGCGCGCTCCAGCGAGGCGGCGTCGATGACGCCGCCAAGGTGCGCGCATACCTCGAGCGGAGCGCCGAAGAGGGGTTTCAGGAGGTGTGCTTCAAGGAGCTCTACATCTCGAGCCTCTCGGAGAACCCGTGGGCGCCGAGCGCGGCCAACCAGTAGTGCGAGGCGAACCAGGTGCCCCTCTCGCTCGTTGTCCACACGCTCGCGGAGCTCGGCTTCGAGAAATGCGCGGAGCTCCCCTGGGGGAGCCCGATCTTCGAAGGAACAATCGGAGTTCGCGCGCTCCGCGTGGCCGCCGAACATGCCTCGCGTCCGCGGGAGGTCGGCGCGATCCTGGGCCAGCGCGTGCGATGGCTGGAGGCGCTGACGAGCGCGAGGCCCGAGCTGAAGGCTTCCCGGTGCATCGGCTACCTCGCGATCTCGGCGAGGTCGTTCGAGGAATTGCTCGAGCTCGGGATCCTCGGCGTGCCTGCGCCGGTCTTCGGTGGGCCCGAGGGCCTCAGCGTCCTTTCAAGCCTCGAGAGCCGAGAAGCTCGCTGAGCCACGGCGCTCGAGCCGCGGATAGGCCACGCCGTTCGGCCCGATCGCGGCGCGCGGCCCTCGCCAGGAATCGTCATCATCGCGGGCGTCACTCGCGCCGCGGTGCTGTATCGTGAGTCCCTCGGCGCGCGATGCGACAGACGGGGAGCCGCCGTTTCGAGGCACCTTGGCCGCTTCTGCCGAGGCGCTCGCGAGGATGGTCGGGAGGGCGCGACTTGCGAGCATAACACACGTGGGCTCTTCAGCGATGTTGACACGTAGCCCGTTTCCTATAGGATGCCGAGCTCGGCAATGAGGACAGCGATGAACTTGCGAATGATAAAGTTTCCGGTCGCATCGTCATGGTTCGCGCTCACGGTGATCGCCTGCGCGCCCAGCAACCAGGGCACCCAGGTCGGATCTCCCGGTCAGGCAAGCGCCACGGATCAACCCGGCAGCGTCGCTCCGGGCGGCAGCTCGAATCAGAGCGGCGCGGCGCAGACGGCCCCGGCGGCGGAGCCTGCGCCCCTCGGTCCGCCGCTCCGGCCTGCTGCCAAAGGAGCGTACTTCACGGGGGAGTATCGCAACCTGTTTGCCGAGCTGGGACACAAGCCCGACGAGATCGACGCCAAGATCGCGAAGGCCTATGCGCAGCTGTTCCACGGCGATCCCAAGGAGGAAGCCGTCCTGTTCGCGGCGGGCAAGAACGCGAACGGCCCCAAGGCATACATCATGGACATCGGCAATGGTGACGTCCGCTCCGAGGGGATGTCCTATGGCATGATGATCGCCGTGCAGGTCGACCGGAAAGATGACTTCGATGCTCTGTGGAACTGGGCGAAGTCTCACATGGTTCATGCGGAGCCGCGTCACCCCGGCTTCGGCTATTTCTCCTGGCAGATGCGCCCGGATGGCACGGCCATCGATGAGAACCCCGCTCCCGACGCGGAGGAGTATTTCGCCACGGCGTTGCTGTTCGCCTCCCATCGCTGGGGAAACGGCAAAGGCATTTACGACTACCGGAAGGAGGCAATGGGCCTGCTCGACGCGATGAAGAACCGCAAGTCGATCGCCGGGGCGGTCAACGCGGACAAGCGCAAGACCACGCTTGTCTCGCTCTTCAACGCCGAGAACAAGATGGTGCGGTTCACGCCTGACACGGACAACTTCTCGAAGAACGGCGACCATACAGATCCATCGTATCACCTGCCTGCGTTTTACGAGCTCTGGGCCCTCTGGGGCCCCGAAGCGGATCGCGCGTTCTGGGCCGAGGCGGCCAAGGTGAGCCGCGATTTCTTCGTCAAGACGACCCACCCGAAGACAGGGCTCGCTCCGGATTACGCCAACTTCGATGGTACCCCCAAGGCGGCTTCGTGGGACGCAGGCACCGCCAACTTCCGCTACGACGCGTTCCGCACCGCGATGAACTGGTCGGTGGACGCGGCGTGGTGGGCGAAGGACCCGCGGGAGACCGAGCTGAGCGATCGGCTCCTCGCGTTCTTCGAGGCGCAGGGCCCCAAGTACAAGGCGAACTTCACCCTCGAAGGCAAGCCGATCGTCGAGCACGACTCGCTCGGGCTCGTGTCGATGAACGGCGTCGCGGCGCTGGCTGCCACCCACCCGCGGGCCTGGCGCTTCGTCGAGGACGTGTATCAACGCGAGGCGCCTACCGGTAAGTGGCGATATTATGACGGCATGCTGTACACGATGTCCCTGCTGCACTTGAGCGGCAAATTCCGCGTCATCGCGCCGCCTGCGCAGCCCGCGGCGACTGCTGCTGCCGGCAAGCGCTAGCCCGGAGGGGGGTTGCGAGGGCGCGCAGGGCGGCCGGCAGGCGCTGCGCGACGATCGCGCCCCTCTCGCTCCGGTTCCCTGAGCCTCCCGTACCGCCTCATCACCTCGCGCAGCCGGCCGAGCGGGATGGCGTGGGCGACGTTGTCGCCCTGCCCGAACGTCGTCGTCGCGGTCGTCAACGCGTTGAGGATGGCCAGAGAGCGCGGCGCCGTGCCCGCCCGTCCAGCAGGCCGCCGGCCAGCCGAGGCTCGCCCCTCGCCCCCGCCTGCCCGCGCGCCGCTGCCCCGCCCTCCACAAAGCCCCGCGCCCCCGCGGCGGGCCGATCGGACCTTGCGCGATCAACGATCTTCACTAAGCGCTCGGGATGAGCTGTCTCCCGCGTCGAGCGGGGCCGCAAGGCGTGATGAGCGGACGGATGAAACAGCGGTCGAGCCAGGAAGGATCAGAAGGGCGCGACTTCGTCCAGGGTCTGGAAGATCTCACCGGCGTTGGACCGGTGGACGACTCCGAGGATCACCTCCTCCGGGACACGGAGCTCCTGAAGCAGGAGATCGCGCGCGCGAGCCCTGGCCGCGAGTCGGGGCTGCTGCGGCTCCTCGCGGCGCGGGTCGCGATGAACAGCGCCTTTCAGTTCTGGGGCCTGCTCGACGCTCACGGGACGAACTGGGAGTCGAACTATCCGTCGGTCCACGGCGCGGGCGTGTCGCGGAGAGACGTGCACGGAGTGCCATTCTGGGATTGCCCCTGGTGGCGGGGCTCGCCGGAGGCCCAGGAGCGGCTGAAGGACGCCGTGCGGCGCGCGGCGCGCGGCGAGTTCGTCCGGTATGACGCGGAGATCATCGGGGGCAAAGAGGGCAAGGAGCGAATCACGATCGACTTCAACATCAACCCCGTCAAGGACCGGCAGGGCGACGTGGTCTTCATGATCGCCGAGGGGCGGGACGTCACCGAGCAGCGGCGGCTCGAGCGGGAGGTCGCGCGGCACAGGGACGAGCTCGCGACGCTCGACCGGCTCAAGACGGAGTTCGTGGCCAACGTGAGCCACGAGTTCCGCACCCCGCTCACCCTCATCCTCGGGCACGTCGAGGACGCGCTGTCCCGCCCGGCGAGGGCGCTCGCCGGCGAGGGCCTCGCGGCGGCGCAGCGGAGCGCCCTGCGGCTCCTCCGGCTCGTGAACACGCTGCTCGACTTCTCCCGCATCGAGGCGGGGAGCCTCGACACATGGTTCGAGCTGACCGATCTCGCCCAGCTCACCGAGGAGCTCGCGGGCTCGTTCCGCGCGCTGGTGGAGGCCGCGGGCCTGGCGCTCGTCGTGGACTGCCCGCCGCTGCCGGGGCCCGTCTATGTGGACATCGCGCAGTGGGAGAAGATCGTCTCCAACCTGCTATCGAACGCGTTCAAGTTCACGCTCGAGGGGCAGATCGCGCTCTCGCTGCGCCCGCACCGGGACGGCGTCGAGCTGTCCGTGCGCGACACGGGCGCCGGGATCCCGGCGGACGAGCTGCCGCGCATCTTCGAGCGGTTCCATCGCGTGCACGGCCTGCGTTGCCGGAGCATCGAGGGCACGGGGATCGGGCTCTCGCTGGTGCAGGAGCTCGTCAAGGTGCACGGGGGCTCGCTGCGGGCCTCGAGCGAGCCGGGGCAGGGGAGCACGTTCACCGTGTCGATCCCGTGGGGCCGCGCGCACCTGCCGCCGGAGCGCGTCGCCGCGACGGGGAGCTGCGCGACAGCGACAGCGACGTCGAGCGTGCGCCTGCACGTGATCGAGCCGTCCCGGTGGCCGGCGCGCGCGCGCGGCGACGGGGCCCACGACGGGGGCCTGCCCGCGCGGGCCGCGGACCCGGCGGCGGGGGCGCGGACCGGGGGCGAGCCAGAGGCGTGCCCGCGGGAGGGCGAGCTCCGGATCCTCGTCGCCGACGACAACGCGGACATGCGCGAGTACCTCGCCCACCTCCTCGCGCGGCGGTGGAGCGTGGAGGCGGTGGCCGACGGGCGCTCGGCGCTCGCGTCGGCGCTCGCGCGCCCGCCGGACCTCGTGGTGAGCGACGTGATGATGCCCGGGCTCGACGGCGTCTCGCTCCTCCGCGAGCTCCGGGCGGACCCGAGGACGAGCATGATCCCCGTGGTGCTCGTGTCCGCGCGCGCGGGGGAGGAGGCGGTCGTCGAGGCCATCGAGGCGCGCGCGGACGATTACCTGGTGAAGCCGTTCTCCGCGCGCGAGCTCCTGGCCCGCGTCCGGACGCAGCTCGAGATGGCGCGGATGCGGCGGGCGGCGACCGAGGCCGCGGAGCGGGAGCGCGCGCAGGAGCTGCCTCGCCTGCTGGACGCGGCGAGCGTGATGCTCGCCGATTCCCTGGATTATCCCACGACGCTCGCGCGGGTGGCGCAGCTCGCGGTGTCCGTCCTCGCCGACTTCTGCCTCGTCGACCTGAAGCAGGACGAGGAGGAGGGCGGCGGCTTGCGGCGGGTGGGCGTGGGCTGCGCGGACCCCGCGCAGGCGGCCCTGGCCGAGGAGGCGAAGCGCTTCGCGCCCGCGCTCGACGGCTCGCGCGATAACGCGCAGTCCAGGGTGCTCCTGGAGCGGAGGTCGGTGCTCATCGATCCGTTCACCGAGGCGCACATGCGCGCGATTGCGCAGGACGAGGATCACCTCCGGGTGATCCGGGAGATCGGGGGTCGCTCGTTCATGTGCGTCCCGCTCGCGACGCGGGAGCGGGCATTCGGGACGCTGACGTTCATCGCCTCGCGGTCCGGGCGCCGGTACGGCCCGGCGGAGCTCGCGGCCGCGGAGGAGCTGGCGCGCCGCTGCGCGCTCGCCGTCGACAACGCGCGCCTCTACAACGACGCCCAGCGCGCGATCGCCCTCCGGGACGAGTTCCTGTCGATCGCCTCTCACGAGCTGAAGACGCCGCTCACCCCGCTCTCGCTGCAGATCCAGCTCCTGATGCGCCGCGCGCCGGAGCTCTGCTGCGACCGGGATCGCCTCTCGTGGCTGACGAGCCGCCTCGGGCTCGTCCGCCGGCAGAGCGAGCGCCTGCGCCGGCTCGTCGACAATCTCCTCGACGTCTCCCGCATCGCCGCGGGTCGCCTCGCCCTCGATCTGGAGCCTGTCCGGCTGTCGGACATCGTCCGTCAGGTGGTGTCCCGCTGCCACGAGGGCAGCGAGCTCGTCGAGTCGGGCTCCCGGATCGCGGTGAGCGCGGACGACGACGCCGCCGGGCAGTGGGATCGGGTCCGGCTCGAGCAGGTCGTCGACAACCTCGTCTCGAACGCGCTCAAGTATGGCCAGGGAAAGCCCATCGACATCGCGGTGACCTCGACGTCCTCGACGACGACGCTGACGATCGCGGACCACGGCATCGGGATCGCGCCCGAGCACATCGACCGGGTCTTCGGCCGCTTCGAGCGCGCGGTATCCGCGCGGAACTATGGTGGTCTCGGCATGGGGCTGTACATTTCCAGGCAGGTGGTCGAGGCGCTGGACGGCTCGATCGAGGTGAGCTCAGTCCTCGGCGAGGGCTCGACCTTCAAGGTTCACCTTCCGCTCGCCGGCCCAGGCGCCTCGAGCCGGCGCGGCCTGCCGGCCTGAGGCGCCCGGGTACGGTGCGCTCTGCGGGCTCCCGCCCCGCCCCTGCCGTATCGGAATGGAGCGACCCCGCATGACGATGAGCCCCCCTTGCAAGCGCATCTTGATCGTCGATGACGACGCCGCGATTCGCCGGACGTTGAGCGAGCTCCTGGAGGAGGAAGGCTACTCGGTCGCGTCCGTCGCGAACGGGCTCGAGGCCCTCGATTACCTGCGCGGCGATCCCTCGTCGATCGCGCTGGTCCTGCTCGACCTGATGATGCCGGTGATGGATGGCTTCCAGTTCCGCGCCGAGCAGAAGCGCGATCCGGCGCTCGCCTCCATGCCCATCGTGGTGATGACCGCCCGCGGCGGGACGGAGCGCGCCGGCATCGACGCCGACGCGATCATCAGCAAGCCGTTCGACCTCCTCAAGCTGATGGACACCATCGAGCGGACTTGCCGGAGGGAGTGAGTCGTCCTCGGCGCGCCGATGTCTGACCTGATGAGGTGAAGACGGTAGGCCCGTGAAAAGGGTGTTCTTCTTCACCGTTACTCTCCTCTGTTGCCGCCAGCCAGGGGACAGTCCGCGCCCTGCGGATCGGAGCGCTGGAGAATCCAGTCGTTCTTCCAACCTCAGGACCGGGGCGAGCGGACGTGATCTCCCCTGGGCGATCTCGCGCGCGTGAGGAAGCTCCAGCAAACGCGAGGGCGGCTGGAGGGGATGGGTCGATGTCTGACCGTGATGTCGTGCCGGGCTGCCCGGCAACACCTACGTCTCTTCTCTCGCCCTGGAGATGTTCGCGAGCACCGCGAGCAGCTCCGCCTGCTCGATGGGCTTGGGCACATGCGTGTTGAACCCGGCCCGCAACGCCCGCGTGCGGTCCTCCGTGCGCGCGTACGCCGTGAGCGCGACAGCCGGCGTCCGCCCGCCGCTCTTCGCCGGGAGCGCGCGGATCTTGCGGATGAGCGCGTAGCCGTCCTCCCCGGGCATCGCGATGTCGGAGATGAGCACGTCAGGCTGCAGCGCCTTCAGCGCGAGCAGCGCCTCGGCCGTCGACGACACGGCCGTCACGCGCGCGCCGCACTGCTCGAGCATCGTGACGAGGAGCTCGCGCGTGTCGTCCTCGTCGTCCACCACGAGCACGTTGAGGTCCCTGAGCTCCGGCGGACGGTCGCTCTCGCCCGACAGCCCGCTCAGCCCCGGCCTCCCGCGGTCACCCGCGCGATCGTGCGGCGCCGCGAGCGGCAGCCGCACGATGAACGTCGCGCCCCGGCCCTCCCCGTCGCTCAGCGCCTGCGCCGTGCCGCCGTGCATCTCCACCAGGCTCTTCACGATCGTCAGCCCGAGGCCGAGCCCCCCGTGCTTGCGGGTCGTGCCGCTCTCGGCCTGCCGGAACTGCTCGAACACGTAGGGCAAGAACGAGGGATCGATGCCCTGACCTGTGTCGGACACCACGATCCCCGCCGACCCTTCGGCGCGCTCGAGCCGGACGCTCACGACCCCGCCCCGCGACGTGAACTTCACCGCGTTGCTGAGGAGGTTCCAGACGACCTGCTGCAGCCGCCCCGCGTCGCCCGCCACCGGGCCCACGCCGGGGTCGAGGACCGGCTCCAGGCGCACCCCCTTCGCGTCGGCGGCCGGCCGCACCACCTCGAGCGCGGCGTCGATCACGACAGCGAGCTCGACCGGCTGCACGTCGAGCCGGAGCTTGCCCGCCATGATGCGCGAGATGTCGAGCAGATCGTCGACGAGCTGCGCCTGCGCCAGCGCGTTGCGCTCCACCGTCTCCAGCGCCCTCTCGCGCCGGTCTTCGGCGAGGTTGCCCGTGCGCAGCATCCGGACCCAGCCGAGGACGGCCGTGAGCGGCGTGCGGAGCTCGTGGCTCATCGTCGCCAGGAACTCGTCCTTCAGGTGACTCGCGGCCTCGGCCTCGCGGCGCGCCGCCTGCGTCGCGGCGAGCAGGGCTCTCCGCTCCTCTTCGGCCCGCTTCTGCGCTGTGATGTCGAAGAACGACGAGACGACGCCGACGATCGACCCGTCCAGGCCGCGGAGCGGCTGCGCGTTCACCGAGAGCCACAGCACAGCGCCGCCCGGGCGCTCGATGCCGAGCACGACGCCCGACTGGGGCTCGCCGGTCCGGAGCGCGATCTGCGACGGATACATCTCGAGGAGGATCGGCGTGCCGTCCTCGCCTACGGCGCTGCTCGAGCCGCCCAGCGTCTTCGACCCGACGATCTGCTCCGCGGGCCGCCCGAGGATCCGCTCGGCGCTCGCGTTCGCTGTGCGGATGATCCCGCCCTCGTCCTGGAGCGTGATGCCCTCCTCGAGCGCGCTGATGATCCCGCGGTAGCGCTCCTCGCTGGCCCGGAGGGCCCGCTCCGCCTCGAGCGCGTCGGTCTCGTCGCGCGCGATCAGGACGGCGCCCGCCGGCGATCCGTCGGGGCGCCGCAGCGGCGACGCGGTGCCGGCGAGCGCGCGGATCGAGCCGTCCGGGCGCGCCACCAGCCAGCGCGCGTTCTCGACCTTCTCGCCCCGGAGCGCGCGGCGCAGCGGGCGCTCCTCGAGGGGCAGCGGCCGCCCGTCCAGCGACAGCAGCTCGTACGCGTTGATCGACTCCGCGCCGACGACGGCGTCGCGCTCGGTCACGCCGTGCTGCCGCTGGGCCTCCTGGTTGCAGATGCGGATCACCCCGCGCTCGTCCATCGCCATGATGCCGTCGCCGCTCTGCTCGATGAGCGCGCGCAGCAGATCGCGCTCCACCGCCGCGACCTGCTCGGCCCGCTCGGCCCGCTCGCGGAGCCGCTTCGAGCGGACGAGCGCCCCGACCCGCGCCGAGAGGGCGGCCGCGGGGCACGGCTTCACCACGTAATCGTCGGCGCCCGCGGCGAGGCCCTCGACGAGGTCCTGCTCCTGCCCGGCCACGGTCAGGATGAGGATCGGGAGCCCGATCGTGGCCGCGCACGACCGGAGGAGCGTGCAGATCTCGGTGCCGGACATCCCCGGCATCACCTGGTCGAGCACGAGGACGTCCGGGAGATCGCTCGCCCACATGCGCTCGAGCATCACCGCGCCGTCCGTGAAGACCTGGACCTCGTACCGCGCGGCGAGGGCGCGCGCCGCCATCTCCGCCTCCAGCGGCGAGTCGTCGACGATCCAGACGATCGCGCGCGCCGCGTGCTCGCTCGGCGGAGGCTCCTGGGCCCCCTGCGCGGCGCCTGGCCCCGCCGCGGCCGTGGTGCGCCGCGCGGCGCTCGCGTCTCGCAGCGCGTCGGCGATCAGGAAGTCCATCGTTGTTGGCCGGTTCATGGTTCTCCAGGAGCAGCAGGGGCCGTGAGACTCCGCTCCCCGGAGGGGCCGCTCTCCAGGATCGACCGCGGCGCGTAGCGGCGTTGGGCCTTCGCGAGTCGTTACCGCCCAGTCTCATCTGATCGACATGTCGGGGCGACGCAAGCCCCTACGCCCGCCGAAGGCGCCCCTCATCCGCATCCGCGCGCGTGCGCCGGTGGTCAGCGTTTACAGCGCAGCGCGTGACCCCGCGCCCCCGCACAGCGCACAGCGCCGGCGCCGCTGATCGAGCCCCGAACCCGATTTTCGGGACGCGTCCGACGGGAGATCCCTGATTCTTTGAAGGACGCTCTGGTGTTCAATTGACACCTAGCGTACACGCCGGTTATTCCCTCGATCGAGCAGCGCTGTGGCAGAGATCCTCGTCGTCGATGACAGCAGAGTGATGCGTGAGATGGTGGTGGCCTGCTTGCGGGCCGATCAGTTCACGTTCGCGCACGCAGCGAGCGGGCTCGAGGCGATAGAGACGCTCTCGCTGAGGCCGTTCGATCTCGTGGTCCTCGATCTGAATATGCCCGACATCGGGGGAATCGAGGTGATCGAGTTCATCCGGGGCCAGGACAAGCTGCGGAGCCTGCCGATTCTGGTGGTGACCACCCGGGGTGATGAGGAGTCCCGCGCCCGGGCGCTCGGCGCGGGGGCCTCCGAGTTCATGACGAAGCCGTTCACGCCCGACGCCATCCTGGCGAGCGTGCGGTCGCTGCTGGAGAACCGCGCCGCGAACGCAGGATGAGCGACGCGCTCGACGTCAACGAGTTCGTGGCCGGCTACCTCGTCGAGGTGGAAGAGCACCTGTCCGCGTCGACCGCGAACCTCCTCGCCGCCGAGGCCGCCGTCCGGACCGGCGAGTCGAACCCGAAGGTGATCCGGGAACTGTTCCGCTCTCTCCACACGATCAAGGGCCTCTCCGCCATGGTCGGCGTGGAGCCGATCGTGGACATCGCCCACGGCATGGAGACCGTGCTCCGGGCGGCGGATCGGGCCGCGGGGCGGCTCTCCGCCCCGTCCATCGAGGTGCTCGTCCGCGGGCTCCGGGCCATCGAGGAGCGGACCCGGGCGCTCGCGAACAAGCAGCCGGTGCCGCCGGCCGCGCCCGCGCTCCTCGACGCGCTCTCCTCGCTTGATGTCGCCGCCGCGCCGCTTCCGCCCCCGCCGACGATCAGCGTCGAGCCCGAGATCCTGGCGAAGCTCGGGTCGAGCGAGCGGATGCAGCTCGCGCAGGGCGTGGCGGGCGGGCGGCGCGCGCTGCGGGTCGACTTCGTCCCGTCGCCGGCGCGCACAGCCGAGGGGATCAACATCACGAGCGTCCGCGAGCGCGTCGGCAAGATCGCCGAGATCGTCAAGGTCATCCCGCTCTCGGTGCCGGCGAGCGACGGGGCGCCGGGCGGCATCGCGTTCGCGCTGCTCGTGCTCACGAGCGCCCCGGACGAGGAGCTCGCGCGGGCGGCGGCCGCCGACGGCGTCCGCTCGCTCACTGTGTCGACCCCGGTCCCGCTGGCCGTCGCCGACCCGTTCGAGCAGGAGCACGACGAGCCGGCGGAGCGGGAGCCCCAGCTCCGCGGCGTCGTGCGCGTCGAGGTGGCGCGCCTCGACGACGCCCTCGACAAGCTGTCGGCGCTCGTCGTCACGCGGTTCCGGCTCGCCCGCGCGGCCGCGGGCCTGCGCGCCCGCGGGGTGGACGTCCGCGATCTCGCGGAGATCCTCCGCGAGCACGACCGACAGCTCCGGGACCTGCGCGGCGCCATCATGCGCGCGCGCATGATCTCGGTGACCGAGCTCCTCGAGCGCGTGCCGCTTGTCGTGCGCGGCCTCGGCCGCACCACGGGCAAGGAGGTCCGGATCGAGATCGACGCCGGCAAGGCGGAGCTCGACAAGGCCGTGGCGGAGCGCATCTTCCCGGCGATCGTGCACCTGCTCCGCAACGCCGTCGATCACGCGATCGAGCCGCCGGCCGAGCGGCGGCGGCTCGGCAAGCCCGAGGAGGGCGTGATCCGGGTCTCCTGCTTCGAGCGCTCGAACAACCAGCTCGAGCTCTGCGTCGCCGATGACGGTCGCGGCATCGACCGCGCGCTGGTGGCGCGGCGCGCCGGCCGCCCCGCGCCCGAGACCGACGCGGCGCTGCTCGATCTCATCACGCTGCCCGGGCTGTCGACGCTCGACCAGGCGACGAAGACAAGCGGCCGCGGGCTCGGGATGGATATCGTCCGGCGCATCGCCGTGGAGCAGCTCGGCGGCGAGCTCTCCGTGAGCACGGCGCGCAGCGCCGGCACCACCTTCACGCTGAGGATCCCGCTCACGCTCACCATCGTCGACGCCTTCTCGTTCCTGTGCGGTGACCAGGCGTTCGTGACGCCGGTCGCGGCCGTCGAGGAGGTCATGGAGATCGACCCTGCCCGTCTCTTCCGCGGCCCAGCCCCGGGCCGCGCCCAGGGCGCTACGGAGCTGCCAGCCCCGGGCCGCGCCCGGGGCGGTACCGAGCTGCCAGCCCCGGGCCGCGCCCGGGGCGGTACCGAGTTGATCGAGCGCCGCGGCGAGGTCGTGCCGCTCATCGACCTCGGCGCCCTCTTCGAGCTCGGGCCCCTCGGCGCGAGCAGGGCGCTCGTCGTGCGGCGCAGCGGCGCGCCGTTCGCGTTCGGCGTGACCCGCGTCCTCGGCCAGCAGGAAGTCGTCGTGCGGCCGCTCGAGGACCCGCTCGTCAAGGTGCCGGGCGTGAGCGGCTCGACGGATCTCGGCGACGGCCGCCCCACGCTCGTCCTCGACCTCGTGACGCTCAGCGGTCGCCTCTCCTCGGGCCACGGCGGCCAGGCGGCCCTCGCGCGGGTGGCCTCATGAGCGGCCTGCACGTGGTCCTCAAGGTGGCGGACACCGAGTACGCCATCTCCGCGGCGGACGTGCTTCACATGGAGTCGTTCACCGGGGCGACGCGCGTGCCGGGGACGCGCCCCTACGTCGGCGGGCTCATCCAGATCCGCGGCCGCGTCGTGCCCGTCGTCGATCTGCGCGCGCGCTTCGGGCTGCCGACGATCGAGCCCACGCTGGACTCGCGCGTCATCGTGGTCCAGAGCGGAGGCCGCACCGTGGGCCTGCTGGTCGACAGCGCCCGCGAGGTCGTCAACATCGCCGCCGACGAGCTCCGCCCGCCTCCCGAGGTGATGACGGAGGAGAGCTCCGGCTTCGTGAGGGCGGTCGCGAAGCTCGGCAAGCGGCTCGTCATGCTCGTCGACGTCGGCAAGGTCATCGGTGAGGAGCAAGATCATGGCAGGTGAGGCAATCGCGGACATCGACGGGGCGCTCGCGCAGGCGGAGCAGTCCGAGCGCGCGCTGCGCCAGGCGGTGACGACCGCGGCCGGCGTCGAGCAGGCGGCCGCGCGGATCGCCGCCCTCGGCGCCGAGCACGCCGCCGCCGGCAAGGAGCGGGGGGCCTCGGTCGGGGCGCTCGCGGGCGAGATCGAGGAGGCGGGGGCGGCGGCGCAGGCGCTCGCCCGGTCGGGGCAGCGGATCAGCGACGCCGTCGGCGAGGTCGCGCAGGGCATCGAGGCGACGGCGAGCGGGCTCGGCGCGCTGTCGCCCGCGCTCTCCGCCGTGAAGGGCGACGCCGACGCGCTCGCCGAGTCCACGGAGGCCACCGCGGCGGCGCTCGAGGAGATCGCCCGCTCGGTGAAGGCGGTGAGCACCAGCGCGGAGGAGCTCGCGTCCTCGAGCGAGGAGCTCCTCACCTCGGTCTCGGTCACGAGCGGGGCCGCCGACGAGGCGGCGAGCCGCGGCGCGAGCAGCGCCGCGTCGCTCGAGGAGATCGCGGCCACGATCGAGGAGATGTCGAAGGGCATCAGCCGCCTCTCGACCGACGCCAGGGACGTGGGCGGGCAGATCACGACCATCGCCGGCGCCGCCACGGGCGTGACGGGCTCCCTCAACCGCGTCGCGAAGGACACAACCGAGATGGCGAGCGCGGTCGAGGAGACCGCCGCGACCGCCGAGCAGATGGCGCGGTCGATCCGCGGGGTGGCGGAGAGCGCGCGGGCCCTCGACTCGAGCGCCTCGGCGACCACGAGCACGATCACGGAGATCGCGAGCTCGGTCGAGGAGGTCGCGGCCACGGCCGAGAAGAACGCGGCGACCATCGAGGCGAACGCTGTCGCCGCCGAGGAGCTCGCGCGGACCGCGCAGCAGGTCGCGCAGAGCGCCGAGCAGATCAACGGCCTCGCCGCCGGCAACGCCTCGGCCTCGTCGCAGGTCGAGGCCTCCACGCGGCGGATCGTCGCCATCGTCGAGACCGCGCGCACGACAGCGGAGCAGGGCGTCGCGACCGCCCGCGAGGGCGCGTCGACGGTGGGCCGGTCCATCGCCGGCCTCGGCAGCATCCGGCAGGCGATGGTCGACTCCGCGTCGGTCATGAAGGAGATGGGCAAGCGCGCCGAGGAGATCGGCGACATCGTCCAGACCATCAACCTGATCGCCGATCGCACGAACCTCCTGTCGCTCAACGCGAGCATCGAGGCCGCGCGCGCTGGGGAGCACGGCCGCGGCTTCGCCGTCGTCGCCGAGGAGATCCGGAACCTGGCGGACCGGGCCGCCGTCTCGAGCGCCGAGATCGCCAAGATCGTCCGCGCGCTCCAGACGAGCGCCCGGGAGGCTGTCGCCGCGTCGACCGACGGCGTGAAGGTCGCGGACGAGGGCACCCGGCTCGCGAGCGACGCCGAGCGGGCGCTCGCGACGATCCTGCAGGGCGTCGAGGAGCTCGGCCGCTCGATCCGCGACATCGATCGGGCGAACGCCGAGCAGGTGCAGGCGGTCGGCTCGCTGACCCAGACCGCGGCGCGCATGAGCGACGAGGGCAAGGCGATCGCGCGCTCCGCGGCCGAGCAGACAAGGGCGGTCCAGGCGCTCGCGCAGGGCAGCACCGAGATGCGCCGCATGGCCCGGCAGACCAAGGAGGCGACGGCCGAGCAGGCGCACGCGCTGCGCGACGCCGTGAGGGTCAACGCGCAGCTCACCCAGAGCGCCGAGCGGGTGTCGCGGGCGATGGAGGAGCAGGCGACGGGGGCGGCCCAGCTCGCGAAGGTCGCGGCGCAGATGCGCGCGCTGACCAGCCAGACAAGCAGCGCCATGGCCGAGCAGATGCGCGCCCTGACGAGCATCACGGCGCTCACGCAGGACGCCGCCAGCGCGGCGCAGCGGATGGTCGCGGGCCTCGCGGAGCAGGCGGGCGGCGCTGCCGAGGTGGCGCGCACGATGGATGACGTCCGCAAGATGTCGGCCCAGTCCGCGCGGGGGATCGGCGAGCAGGCGCGGGCCGCGAAGCAGCTCGAGGCCTCGGCCCGCCAGGTGGCGCGGCTCGCGGCGTCGGTGACCGCCGCGGCGGCGGACCAGAGCAAGGCGACGTCGGCGCTCGTGAAGGAAGGGGAGGCGGTGCGCCGCATCGCCAAGCAGACCGCGCGGGCCGTGACCGACCAGGTGGAGTCCGTCGCCGCGCTCGGCTCGGGCGCGGGCCGCCACGCGTCGGCGCTGCGGGACATCGCCAGGGCGGCCTCGGAGCAGGCGGCCCGGAGCGAGCAGCACGCCGCCTCGATCGCCCGGCTGCGCGACCCGATGCGCGAGCTGCTCGCCGCCGTGGCCAGGCACGCGAGGGACTCCGGCGCGGTCGCCACCGACGCCGGCTACGTGCTGGAGCAGGTCGGCAAGATCCGGCACGCGAACAGCGCGCACGTCGACGCGATCGCGGGCGTCTCCGCCGCGATCGCGCACCTCAGGGCGAACGGGAAGCAGCCCCACGCGCCGCCGGAGACCGCATGAACCTGCGGCGGCCCCCGCTCGCCATCTCGGAGCCGGAGCGGCAGCGCGTCGAGCAGGTCGATCGCCTCGCCGCGTCCGGGGGCGCCGGGGTGCCCGCGCTCATCGAGATGCTGGCCGATCCGAGCTGGACGGTGCGGCGGGCCGTCATCGCGTCGCTCGCCGCGCTCGGCGACGCGGCGGTCCAGCCGCTCTGCGGATGCCTGAGCGCGCGGCGCGAGAGCGAGGCGCGCATCGCCGCCGCCGTCGACGCGCTCGTCGCGTCGCTCGGCGACGTCGACGGGCCCGTGCTCGAGCTGACCCGGGATCCCCGCCCGGCCATCGTCGCCGACGCGGCGCAGATCCTCGGCCGCCGCGCCAGCGCCAGGGCCGTCTCCCGGCTCGCGGAGCTCACGTCGCACGCGGACGACAACGTCGCGGTCGCCGCGATCGAGGCGCTCGGCCGCGTCGGCGGCAGGGCCGCTGTCGACTCGCTCGTGGACGCCGTCACCAGCGGAAATTTCTTTCGTGTCTTCCCGGCGATCGACGTGCTGGGCCGGAGCGGCGATCCGCGCGCGATCGAGCCGCTGTCGGTCCTGCTCGACGATCCGCGGTACGTCCTCGAGGCGGCGCGGGCGCTCGGCCGCACCGGCAGCCGGAGCGCGGTGTCGCCGCTGATGCGCCTCCTCGCGCGCCCGAGCGACGCTGTCGCGCGCGTCGCCGCGGTGGCGCTCGCCGAGCTGCGCGAGCGGTACCGCGAGCGCTACGGGACGGTCGAGCCGATCGACGAGGCGCTCCGGGGCGAGGTCCCGGCGCCGGGCGCGGCGCGGCGGCTCTCGCACAGCCTCGCGGGGGCGGACACGGGCGAGCAGGCGATGATCTGCGGCGTGCTCGGCGCGATCGGGGGCGAGGACGTCCTGCTCGATCTGACCCGCCTGCTCGACGCCGAGGCCCCCGTGGCGAGCGCCGCGGCCGACGCGCTCTGCCGGCTCTCCCGCAGCGCGGACTCCCGGGTGCTCGCCGCGCTGCGCGACGGCGACAGCGCGCGCAGGCTCCTGCTCCTGCCGCTCGTGCGCGGCGGCGCGGCCGCGGACGACGTCGCGCGCTGCCTCGCCGATCCGGACCCGGAGGTCCGCGCGGCGGCGTGCGACGCGCTCGGGCGCATCGCGGAGCCGCGCGCGGCGGCCGCGCTGTTCCCGGTCCTCGACGACCCGAACCCCCGCGTGGCCCACGCCGCGATGGCGGCGATCCAGTGCCTCGGCGGCGCGGAGGTCGAGGCGCTCGCGCTCTCGGCGGCGCGCGACGGATCGCCCGCCGCGCGGCGCGCGGCGCTCCGGATCCTCGCCTACTTCGCGCCCGCGTCGGCGCTGCCGCTCTTCGTCGAGGGCCTCCGCGATCCCGACATGCGGCTGCGCGAGCGGGCGATCCACGGCCTCGCCTGCTTCGCGGAGCCGGCGGCGATCGAGGCGCTCGTCGGCGTGGCGGCCGACCCCTCCGCGCGGGTGCGCGCCGTGGCGATGCGGGCGATCGGGCAGTCGTCGCGGCGCGACGCGCTCGTGATCGAGGCGCTCCTCCGCGGGCTCCGCGACGAGGACGCCTGGGTCCGCTACTACGCCTGCCAGTCGCTGGGGAAGCTCGGCTGGGAGGAGGCGGCCGGGGCGATCGCCGCGCGGCTCCGGGACGAGAGCGGCCAGGTGCGCGTGGCGGCGGTCGAGGCGCTGTCGGGCATCAAGGGCGACCTGGCGCTCGCCGCGCTCGAGGAGGCCGCCCGCGAGAGCGACACGGACATGCGGCGCTCGGCGCTGATCGGGCTCGGCATCGCCGGGCGGGAGGAGTCGCTGCCGACGCTGCTCGGCGCGCTCGCGTCGCCGGACGTGGCGACGCGGCTGGTCGGCGTCTCGTCCGTCTCCGGCTTCTCGTCCCGCGAGGTCCTGCCCGCGCTCGTGCGCGCCGCGGCCGACGTCGACGAGAGCGTGCGCGCGACGGCGACAAGCTTCATCGCGGGGCGGCCCGGGATCGAGGCGACGAGGAGCCTCATCGCGCTGCTCGTGACGACGCGGGCATCGGCCCCGCTGCTCGCCGCGCTGTCCACGCCCGTGCCCGGCCGCGTCGAGGGGATCCTCGAGGCGCTGGCGACGGCGGACGACGAGCTCTCGCCCCTCCTGACCGCGGCGCTCGCGCGGATGCGGCTGCCCGAGGCGCACGCCGCGCTCCTCGCGGCGCTCAAGCTGCCGCGCGCCCCGGCGCGCAAGGCGGCGGCCACGACGCTCGCCGCCGTGGCCACGCGGGAGGCGTTCGCGGCGGTCGAGCTGGCCTCGCGGACCGATCCGGATCCCGAGGTGCGGCGCGTGTCCGCCTCCGTCCTCTCGCAGTGGGCATGACGCCGTGGTCATGACGAGCCGCCTCCCCATCTCCCCGCAGGTCTTCGCGATCTTCAGCGCGCTCATCGCCGAGAAGATCGGGATCCACTACGACGCCGGCGATCGCGAGCTGCTCGGCGACAAGCTCTCGGTGCGCGCCATCGAGGCCGGGTTCGACTCGCTGCTCGATTACTACTACTTCCTCCGCTACGACCCGGGGGGCGCGGCCGAGGTCGACGCGCTGATCGACGCGCTCGTCGTGAACGAGACGTACTTCTTCCGCGAGCTCCCGCAGCTCGAGGTCGCGATCGCGGAGTTCGTCGCGCCGCGGGTGGCGGCGGGGGGGCGGCCGCGGATCTGGTCGGCGGCCTGCGCGACCGGCGAGGAGCCGCTCACGATCGCGATGCTCCTGGCGGAGCGGGGCCTGCTCGACAAGGTCGAGCTCGTCGCGAGCGACGTCAGCGCGCGGGTGCTCGCGCGGGCCCGGGCCGGCGCGTTCGGGCCGCGCTCGATCCGGAGCAACGCCCCGCCGCCCGCGTTCGCCGGCCGCTGGCTCCAGGCGGCGCCCGATCGCGTCACCGTGAGCGCCGAGGTCCAGAGGGCGATCGACTGGCGGCGGATCAACCTGCTCGACGCGGCCGAGGTCGCGTCGCTCGGGAGCTTCGACGTCATCGCCTGCCGCAACGTGCTCATCTACTTCCACGACAACACGGCGCGGTGGGTGGTCAGCAACCTCTCGCGGGCGCTCGGCGCGGGCGGGGCCCTCCTGGTCGGGGTCTCCGAGTCGCTGCTGCGCCTCGGGACCGCGCTCTCGTGCGAGGAGCGGGGCGGCGTGTTCATTTACCGGAAGACGGAGCGATGAAGACCCCCCCTGTCCGCGTGCTCGTTGTCGACGACTCTGCGTTCGTGCGCAAGGTCCTGCGGCAGGTCCTTGGCGCGAGCCCCTCGATCGAGGTCGTCGACACGGCCATGGACGGCCTGGACGCGCTGGAGAAGATCGCGCGCTACAAGCCGGACGTCATCACCCTGGATCTGGTGATGCCGAACCTCGACGGCATCGGCGTGCTCGGGTCGCTGCCGCGCGTGGGCGCGCCGCGGGTGGTCGTGGTCAGCAACGCCGAGGCGGACAGCGAGCTCGGCGTCAGGGCGCTCCAGCAGGGCGCGATCGAGATCGTCGAGAAGCCGACGTCGCTCGCGACCGATCGCCTGTTCGAGCTATCGGACGAGCTCGTCCGCAAGGTGCTCGCCGCGGCCGTGGCGAGGCCACCTTCGGCCGAGCCTCGCCTGCAGGCCGCGCCCCCGCCGCCCGCCCTGATCCCGGTGCCGGCGCGCACCCGGCTCATCGTCGTCGGCGCGTCGACGGGCGGCCCTCAGGCGCTGACGCGGCTCCTCACGGCGCTGCCCGCCGAGCTCCCGGTCCCCGTCGTCGTCGCGCTGCACATCCCCGCCGGGTACACCGAGTCGCTGGCGCGCCGCCTGGACGAGGCGAGCGCGATCTCTGTCGTCGAGGCGTCGAACAACCTCGAGCTCCGGCCCGGGCGCGCTGTCATCGCGCGCGGGGGGCAGCACCTCGAGGTCCGGCGGCACCTGGAGCGCGCCAGCGTGCATTTCGCGCAGGCGTCCAGCACCTCGCTTTATTGTCCGTCGGTCGATCTGCTCTTCTCGAGCGCGGCGGCCGCGATCGGCTCGGGCGTCCTCGCCGTCGTGCTGACGGGCATGGGCGACGACGGCCTGGTGGGCTCCCGCGAGATCCACAAGGTGGGCGGGAGGATCCTCGCAGAGGCCGAGTCGTCCTGCGTCGTCTATGGCATGCCCCGCCGCGTCCACGAGGCCGGGCTCGCCGTGGCCGACGCGCCCATCGACGAGATGCCGGCGCTGATCTTGCGCCACCTCTGATCGGCGCGGCGCGCCGGCAGGCTGCTCCCGCGCCCCCGCACGCGCGGCGCCCGGCGCGGGGATGCCCTCGACAGGGGCGCCCCGCGCCGCAGCGCGAGGCCCCGAAGCGCCGTCACAGGGGCCAGTAAACGACCTTGCCCTCGATCTCCTGGAACGTGGCCGCGAGCCCGTCCTGGGAGACGATGAAGGCGATCCGCTCCGGATACCCCGCCACGAACGCCGCGGCCGCGCGGTGGCGGGTGCCCCGCGCGTCGAGCGACCAGCTCGCGTCCATCCGCTGGTCGGGCGTCGCGGCGAAGATCTCGGAGATGATCCCCTTCGGCGGGGGCAGCTTCGCGCCGAACGCGAGCACGTCGAGCGTGTGGCTCATCACCACCGCTCCGTCGACTGTCGTCAGCCGGACGATCAGGTCGAGCAGGCGGTGGACGCGGTCGGCGCCCGGCAACGGCCGGTCCGGGGCGCGCGCCGCCGGCGCCTTCCCGGGCGCCTGCCGCGGCTCGTCCGGCGGATAGCTCCGGTGGGCGTCGGCGATCTCCAGGATGGCGGTCCCGAGGCACAGGGCGGGATCCAGCCGCTTGACCTCGGTGTCGAACGGATTCCCCTCCTCGCCGAAGAGCTGCTGCAGGCCCTCTCCCGGCCCCAGGATGGCGAGGAGCCCTCCGCGCCCCAGCTCGACCATCGCCTCGACCATGCGCAGGAGGTTGTTGCGCACGTGGCGGACGATCGGCGTCGTTTGATCGCGGAAGACTGTCCTCTCGATCGAGTCGAGCTGCGGGCGGTGCTTGGGCATCCACGTCCGCAAAGCGCCGCGCTCGTAGCGGACGACCTCCCATTCGCCGCGGTACACGGCCACGACCCCGGGCTTCGGGACCACGACGCGCACGAGCTGGTCGATGTCGAACGACTGCCGGCTGTGCGGCGTCGCGATGCCGGCGACGACGAGCGACCCGTCGTGCGGCACCACGGAGAGGAAGGAGCGCGGCCACGCGCACGCCGAGGCCAGGTTGGCCACGTGCTCCACGTCGAACGGCACCGTGGACCCGAACCGCACGAGATCCCAGGCGGGCCCCTCGGACTCGAAATCGGCCAGGCTCCCGGTGAAGACGAGCCCGACCGGGTTCAGGCGCCCCTCCTCGGTCGCCATGGACGCGAAGAACATCGTCTCGATGAGCTGCGTGAGGACGGCCTCGGACAGGACAGGCGCGCCGGCGGCGGCCCTGGGCCTCAAGACGATCGGATGCCCCGCGAGCTGGGATTGCCCCTCCAGCTCCAGAAATGCGGCGGTGACATCCGAGGGGTACTTGGGGCGCATGAGCTCGATATACCATCCTGATCGATCCGGGTCAGCGCGGCCGGCCGCCGCGCCGACCCGGGGAGCCGCGAGGCGCGCGGCGTCATGCGGCCCGGCGCGAGCCGCTCTTCTTCTTCGGGGTGTCCGTCTTGCGCTCCTTCGGGCGGGCGTCGCTCGACCCCTTGTCGTCGTTCGCGGCCTTCCCGCCCTTCTCGCCGAGGCTCTTCTTGAGCAGCGCGATGAGGTCGACCGTGCCTGGTTCGCGGGGGCGGTCCTCGTCCTCGGAGGCCTCCGCGGGGGTCGTTGTCTGGCCGGATTTCACCTTCTTCTCGATGAGCTTCATCACGTCGTCGCGGTACTCATCCTTGTATTTCTCCGGCTTCCACGCGGTGGACATCTCGGCCACGAGCCGCTCTGCCATCTCGAGCTCCCGCTTGCCGAGGCCCTTCCCCTCGGCGTCCATCTCGGGCAGATCGAGCTCCTCGTCGGTGCGGAGCTCGTGCGCGAACCGGAGCAGGTTCAGCACGAGCGCGCGGCCGTGCGGCCTCACCGCGGCGAGGTGCTCGCGCGTCCGGATCACGACCTTCGCGATCCCGACCTTCCCCGTCTTCCGCAGCGCCTCGCGCAGGAGCACGTACGCCGTCACGGGGGATTTCTTCTTGCTGTTCTGTGACGCCGGGGCGAGGTAATACGGCTTGTCGTAGTACATCGGGTCGATGTCGGCCTCGTCCACGAAATCGAGGATGTCCACGGTCTGCGTCGCCTCGACGTTCGCGCGGCGCAGGTCCTCGTCGGACATCACGACATACTCGCCCTTCTCGTACGGATAGCCACGGACGATATCGTCCCAGCTCACCGGCTCGCCCGTCTCCCGGTTCACGCGCTCGTAGCGGATCGGGGTCATGTTCCGCTTGTCGAGCTGCGTGAAGTGGAGCTCGTTGGGCTCCTCTGCAGGGTAGAGGGCCACCGGGATCTGCACGAGCCCGAAGCTGATACTCCCTTTCCAGATGCTGCGCGGCATGCGCTCTCCTTCCACCCTGGTCCCGCCAGAGGTCCGTTCGAGGTGTGTGACCGGAGAGCAATGCAAGCCGGCGGCCGACGGTCCTATCCGGCCGTTTCAGCCGTGCGTCCTGGAGCGACGTCGCGTTTCGCCACAGCGGGCTGGGCGGCGTGACGATTGCTGCCCCGCTCGTCCGGGTTCGTTGTATACGAACAGGCGACATGCCGCGGCGGACCCACGACCTGCACGGAGCTGCGCCGGACGACAGCCGGACGGCGCTGCTCCTCATCGACGTCATCAACGACCTGGAATTCCCGGAAGGCGACCGGCTGCTCGCCCACGCGCTGCCGATGGCGCACCGCATCCGGGCGCTCAAGCAGCGGTGTCGGGACGCCGGCATCCCCGCGGTCTACGTGAACGACAACTTCGGTCGATGGCAGTCCAACTTCCACCGGCAGATCGAGCACTGCCTCGCGGAGGGCGTCCGCGGCCGGGAGATCGCGGCGCTGCTGCGGCCTGCAGAGGACGATTATTTCGTGTTGAAGCCCAAGCACTCGGGCTTCTACGGCACCACGCTCGAGATCCTGCTCGAGTCCCTCGGCGTGCAGACGCTCCTCCTCACCGGCATGGCGGGGAACATCTGCGTCCTGTTCACGGCGAACGACGCCTACATGCGGGATTACCGGCTGATCGTCCCCTCGGACTGCGTGGCTTCGGAGGGCGAGGAGGACAACGCGTATGCGCTGCGCCAGATGCAGCGCTTCCTCAAGGCCGATATCCGGTCGTTCGACGAGATCGACCTCGAGCGGCTGCCCGCCTGACGCCACCGGGGGGGCCGGGCGCCGGGCGAGCAGTCGCTCTTTGGTCACGTGGTGCGGGGCACGCTCAGGCGAGCGCCTTGTCCTTCGACGAGATGCCCTCTTCGGTGAGGACCGCGATGTCGGTCGCTCCGCCGCGCTCGAGGACCTGCTTGGCCAGCGAGCGCTCGTTGCTGTTCTCGACGTGGACCGAGATCAGGATGTTGCCGCCCTTGATCTTGCCCTCGTACTGCTTGGCCTCCACCTCGGGGATGCCGAGGCCGATGAGCGCGCCGGTCACGCCGCCGACCGCTGCGCCGGCCGCCGCGCCGCTCAGCGCGGCCATGATCGGGCCGGCCGCGATGAACGGCCCGAGCCCGGGGATGGCGAGCGCGCCGATGCCGGCGAGCAGGCCGATGGTCCCGCCGATCGCGCCGCCCGCGCTCGCGCCGGCCGTCGCGCCCTCGGGCGCCTTCGTGTTCTTCTCGTGCGCGAAGTCCCGAGTCCCATGCTTGTCGGGGAAGAGCGCCGAGATGTCGCTGCTCATGAAGCCGGCGCGCTGTAGCTCACCGACGATGATGTCTGCCTGAGCGAGCGTGCTCACGAGGCCCAGGACCGCTTTCTTCGTTGCCATGGTGTCATCCCTTTCGGACTGGTTCCGTTTGGACTGGTTCAGTCCACGTCCACTTCGAGCTGGTTGTCGACCCGCTGCACGCCGGGGATCCCTTGTGCGATCGCGGCGATGTCAGCCTTCTCCTTGTCGCTCTTCACCGGACCGCGCAGCGTGACGACTTGCCCGTTGGTGATGATCTTGACGTTCTTGGCGTTCATCGACAGCGTATCGTTCGCCACAACCGCCTGCCGGATCTTCTGCGTGATCGTGCGATCGGCCTCGTTCTCGCCCTGATCCCCGGGGGTCAGCGCGGCGGGATCGCGGTCGCGATCGTTCTTGTCCGTGTTGTCGGCCGCCGCCGGCGTGGGGTTGTTCGCCCGCTGGGCGACCTCACCCGGCACCGTCGCTTTATTGTCGTCCGAGCGAGGCGTGCCTTCCGCTCTATCGCAGGCCGCGGCCGCGACCGAGAGAGACATCATGAGGAAGAGTTTCGCTGTGTTCATGCCCCGACGCCTTCGCAAGGCGCGGGCCATCGAGCGAAGAGAGCGCCTGTCGACCCGCTCCTGTGGCCGGGGCGGATCGGGATCGCGGCGAGAGATGCCTTTTACCGCGCTGCATCGTGGAGGACTCATCCGCGTGCTCGTGCCGCGACGCAGGGCGGTGACCGGGCTCAGGCTCTATTTCATGGCGGAGCGCCCCATGTGAGGCGAAGTGCCCCGTGCAGCCGCCGGCAGAACAGGGAGAATCGGTCATCCAGGACGAAACTGCACCGATCCGGTGTGTGCCTGTGGCGGGGCCGTGAAGAGCGCGCGTCGCGGGCGCTCGCTCTGGCCTGATCGTTCGCGGTCCGAGCCCGTCGCGGGCGTACGACCTTGGCAGCTCGTCCGTTCTCGCGGCGCGCGCTGTGGAGGTCAGTCCTCGCGGGGGCTCGTCGGGCGCTCGATCCCGAGCCGCCGCAGCTTCCGGTAGAACGTCGCCCTGGACATCCCCGCCTCGCGCGCGGCCTGCAGGGCGTTCCAGCCTGTGCGCTCGAGCGCGGCGAGCAGCGCGGCGCGCTCGTCGCGCAGGGATCTCGGCGCCCCGCGGCCGCCGTCCCGCGGCGGGGGCAGGTCGATGTCGTCGGGGCCGATCTTGCGGCCGTCGCACAGGACGACCGCCTTGGTGATCACGTTCTCCAGCTCGCGCACGTTGCCGGGCCAGCCGTGCTGGCCGAGCCGCCGCAGCGCCTCGCGCGAGAGCTGCGGGGCCGGGCGGCCGAGCTGCTCGGCGGCGCGGCGCACGAAGTGGAGCGCGAGCTCGGGCAGGTCCTCGAGCCGGTCGCGCAGCGGCGGCAGGCGGATCTGGACCACGGCGACGCGGTAGTAGAGGTCCTCGCGGAAGCGCCCGCGCGCTGTCTCGGCGAGCAGGTCGCGGTTCGTGGCGCAGACGAGGCGGAAGTCGACGCGCACGGCCTCGGCGCTTCCCACGGGGCGCACCTCGCGCTCCTGGAGCACGCGGAGCAGCTTCGCCTGCACCTCGAGCGGCATCTCGCCGAGCTCGTCGAGGAACAGCGTCCCGCCGCGCGCCGCGACGACGAGGCCGCTGCGGTCCCGGTCGGCCCCGGTGAACGCGCCGCGCACGTGGCCGAAGAGCTCGGACTCGAGCAGCGCGGCGGGGAGCGCGGCGCAGTTGATCCCCATGAACGGGCCGCTCTTCCGGGGGCCGGCGAAGTGGATGGCGCGCGCGACGAGCTCCTTGCCGGTGCCGCTCTCGCCGGTCACGAGCACGCTGACCGGCGTGTCGACCACGCNCACGAGCACGCTGACCGGCGTGTCGACCACGCGGTCGAGCGTGGCGAACACCGCGCGGAGAGCGGGGCCGCGCCCCACGATGGCGCCGTAGTCGTAGCGGTGCTCGAGGGCCTGCTGGCGGACGAGCACCTCTTCCTGGAGGCGGTCGATCTCGGCGGCCTGGCCGCGCAGGAGCTCCTCGACGCGGCGCCGCTCGGCCTCGAGCTCCGTTGTGCGGCGGCGCAGGTCCTCGACGAGGCGCGCGTTGCGCAGGGCGAGGGCGACCTGGTCGGCGAAGGCGAGGAGCAGGTCGACGTCCTCGGTGGCGAAGCGCGCGCGCCGGAAGCGGTTGTCGAGGTAGAGGGCGCCGAGCACGCCGTCCGGCGAGCGGATGGGCACGGCGATGACGGACCGGAGCCGCATGGCGTGGACCGACGCATGTTCTCGGAATCGTTCGTCTTCCTGGGCGTCCACGGTGACCACGGGCTCCTGCGTGGCGATGGCGCGCTCGGCGATGCTGTAGCTGAACTTGAGGTGGCTCCTGCCGACCTTCTCCCGGTCGACGTTGCGGGCGACGGCCACGCGGAGCTCGCCGCCCGGCTGCTCGAGGAGCAGGAACCCGCGCTCGGCGGCGGTGAGGTCGATCGCGGCGTCCATGGCCATGGCGAGGATGTCGGCTGTCTCGACGGAGGAGTTGAGCTTGCGGAACACCTCGAGGAGCCGCTCGAGCTTGGC
>NZ_JEMA01000563.1 GCF_001589285.1 Sorangium cellulosum
CGCGGCGAGCGCGAGGGCCGCCGCGGCGCCCCAGGGCTCGAGGCCCACGACGAGCACGCGCGCGCTCGCCAGCCGCTGCGCCGCCTGCCGCGGCGCCGCCGACCACCTGCGGAGGAACTCGGCCTGCCCGCGGAGGCGCTCGAGATCCGCGGGCTCCGCCGCGTCGGGCGCCGGCTCGACGAGGCCGCGCGCCTCGAGCAGATCGAGGAACGCGGCCACGCTCTCTCGCGAGTAGTCGTCGAGCGCCTCGACGATCGCCTCGCGGTCGCGCGACCCGTCGAGCAGCGGCGCCATCCGCTCGAGGAACGCGCTCACGTCCGCGCCGGTGAGCTGGAAGGTGCCCAGATCGGACCGGAGGATGACCCCCGCGTCCGTGGGCGTGATGCTGGCCGAGCGGCTGAGTCGAATTCTGGACATGGTGCTCTCCGAGGCTCCGTGTTCAACCGCGCTGGGCGCCTGCCGGGCCCTCTGCCGGCCCGTGCTGACCGATGCAGACGACGTACATGGGGTCCTCCTCGGCCGGGAGCGCCATGAAGGCCTTGAGCTCGTCGTCGTAGAAGCCGCCGATCGCCACAGGGCCGAGGCCCATCGCCGTCGCGACGAGGTAGAGGCTCTGGCCGACGTGCCCCGCGTCGAGCCACAGGAAGCGATAGCCGCGCTGGCCGTACTTCCACATGGTGCGGAACGGGACCGCCGTGATGATGACCACGACGTTGGTGTTCAGGACCATCTCCTGCGCCAGCGTCAGATCCGTGAGCGCCGCGTGCGCGAGCCCCTCCCGGCGGAGCTCGAGCTCGTGCGCGCGCGCGTCGTAGTGGTAGAGGCCGTCCGGGAGATCCTCGACGGCCTGCGTCGCCACGTAGATCTCGAGCGGATACTTCCCCCCGGCCGAGGGCGTCGGCCGATCGCTGCACCAGTCTCCTTCGATCTTTCGCATCCCGCGGACGCCGTAGCTCGCGTGGAGGAGCCGCCCGAGCGTCTCCAGGGGCATCGGCCGGAGGGCGAACTTGCGGACCGACCGCCGCCGCTCCAGCACCGCGCCGAGCGGGGCCTCGATCGCGAAATCGCGCCCCGGCAGCGGCGTGCGCGCCGATCCCATGTACGTGCGGAAGCGGAGCGGCTGGAGATCTCCGTCGAACGGCGGCTCGAGCGGCCGCGCCCTCACGTGCGAGGACTGGAGATGATAGAGCCGCGCGACGTCCGCCTCTTTGCTCCTTGCCATGGTGTCCTCGCTCAGGCCATCGGGTGAGGGTCCGGGTTGATCCCGTGGGGGGCCATCGAATGGAGGCGCGGATTGCCGAGCCGCGCGAGCAGGTGGCCGAAATGGATCTGCTGGAAATCGGTCCCCAGGGCCCGGGCGACGCGGAAGGGCGTCGTCGCGAGATCGGGCGATGTAACGTCCACGATCGCGATGCGCAGCCCGGAGGCCTGGACGCGCCGGGCGAGCTCGGACAGCGTGATCTCCGCGGGCTCCTCGAGCTCGGAGGCGGTCACCGTGCCTCCCTGGCGGAGGAAGGAGAAGGCCTCGGCGCGGCTCGCGGGGACGTAATAGGTAGCGTGATCCTCGAGCGTGCGCACGTCCTCGGGCCGCTCCGGGATGGCGAGCTCCTCGCCCTTCATCATGCGGAAGACGTAATTGACGATCTGGCCCTGCTCGAGGACGGCTTTCTTGATCGCTGTGAGGGGGCTCAGGTGGGCGGCGATCGAGACAACCGCGCCGGGCCAGCGCTTCCCGTCGCCGTATCCCACGCACATGACCGCCGGGACCGCGACGCCCGCGTCGAGGAGATACAGCTCGATCCGGGCGCCGCGCTCCCCGAGCTGCCGGGCGATCTCGTGCACCTCGGGGTCGACGGAGTCATCGGGCAAGATGCGCCGCCCTGGCCGGCGAGCGAGCCACGAGATCATGAAGGCGTCGCGCTCGATGAGCTCGAGCGCGGCCCCCATCGACGCCGCCTCGAGCGTCGGGCCGGCGGCGAGCCCGTTCGATGTCACCTGGCAGAAGTGCGCCCCGGGTTCTGCGCAGTAGCTGTAATAAGTCGGGAGCGCCGGCACGCGGACGGGCGCTCGGGTGTCCAGCCAGCGCCCGAGGACCCAGTCGATCGGCGTGGTCGGAGCGAGCCGCTCATAGGGGAACCCGGGCCGGGCATACTGCTCCTCGCTGTAGAGACAGAGCCGCTCCGGAGCGATGAAATCGCCCTTCATCTCGGCGACCGGGGCGCGGAGCAGCCCCTTCGCGTCGAAGCGCTCGGCGGAGTAGCGCTCGACCGCCTCGCCTGTCGCCCTGATCAGGGCCTCGACGGCCGTGACGCCCTTTCCGGTGCCGACCTCCGGCTCGTGGCAGCAATGCGCGTGCGCCGAGCCGTCGGTGTACTTGCTGAGGATCGCGGTGGCGATGATCGGCATCTCGGGGGCGAACGCCGGGTTCGTCGCGCCCAGCGCGAGGTGCTGGACGATGCCCGCCCGTGCGTCGACGATGCCGGCCAGGAGCCGGCGGAGCTCCGCCGGATCGCGCGCGTCGACGAGGCGCACGCGCTGTCGCCTGCGCGCGCTCCCCGCGCGGCGGGCGCCGGCGGCGCCGCCGCAGACGGGGCACCAGGGCATCTGCAGGGCCGCATGGAAGGACGTCTCCATGTCGTTCAGCCTCTGGACCACGAAATGGCCGGAGAGCCGTGACGCGGCGCGGTTCACGAGCAGATCGACGGCCGCGATCGCGACGGCGTGGCCCAGGAGCGCCGGCGTGGGCGAGAGGTAGGTGCGCGCGCGGCGCCCCGGGCGCGCGGCGAGGAGCGACGCCTGGATCGCGTGATCCGCCTCGGGCTGATTGCTTGTCGCGAGCCTCCGGAGGCGGCAGCAGTTCCAGCACGCCGTCTCGCCCGGCACGACGGCCGGACCGATCACCGCCTCGAGCCCCTCGATGTGCGCGCTGAGCGAGGGGATCGACGCCGCGTGAGCGAAGCGGGCGACGCTCTGAAGGACGAGGAGATCATCGCCGGAGACGCACGTGACGATGAGGTCCCAGCCGGTGTCCTCGAGGACGAGCGGGCGGTCCGCGGCGGCGCGCAGCGCCCCGGGCGTGACCGCGCAGCCTGGCGCGATCCGCGAGAGCGCGAGGGAGAGGGAAAGAGCGCGATCCTTGCCGAGATCCGCCTCGGCGAACGGGCCGAGATCGTCCGCCGCGACCTCGCTGTCGTCGAGGACGTGGAGCGCGCCGACGCCGGCGGACGCGAGCTCGGTGGCCGCGACGGCGCCCCACGGCTCGAGCCCGACCACGAGGACGCGCGATCGCGCGAGCTTCCCGCGCGCCTCGTCCGGCGCGACCGGGGTGGTGCCCTCGAGCGAGGACGCTGTCGTGGATGAGCTGGGCAGTTGAATGGCCACGCGAGATCTCCAGGTAAGGGAAGCGCGGCGGCGCCTCGACGCCGCCGCGCTGCACTTTTGGTAAAGAGGTTCAATCCTGGCGCTCGAGGAGCGATGTCCCGACAAGCCAAGGAGAGGAGCGCCTCGCGCGCGGCCTGCGCGCCGGCTCGCCCAAGCGTGGTGAGCCCAGGAAGACGGGAAGATGTCGTTCTCGATTCCTCACGAGCCCCGTCTTTCTCCTGTCCTTCATCGCGTCCGGCCTCGCCGGCCCGCTGGCTAGCTGCATCCGCAGCGGCCGCATCCGCAGCGGCCGCACCCGCAGCGGCCGCACCCGCAGTGGCCACACCCGCAGTGGCCACACCCGCAGTGGGCGCTGGAGCTGTAGCTGGTCGGGGTCGCCAACTCCATTGATTCCAGCCTGCTCGACAGATCGTCGATGGCGTTGCGCAGGTCCTTCAGCGATACATCCAGGTCCTTCGGCGTAGTATTCCCGTTGTTCGAATCACTCATAGAAGAGCCTCCCACGAGTAGGTGAGGCACGCAAAGGGTGTTCGTCAAGCGGGCGGCTCATCGCCTGACGACGGACGCCACGCTGGTCTCCTGTCCTGCTGGGCGACGGGCGATGGGCGCCGCGGGCGGCGCGAGCGACCCGGCCGCTCTACAGGGCTGCTGCGCGAGCGCGCCTGTCTCGTGCATCCCATGAATGGCGGCTCTCCTGGGTGGCCGTCATCCGGGCGCATCGGCGACAAAGCGCCTCGACGCGTCGCTCCGCGCCAGACGAGCAACCCTGGATAACACGGCACGTTGCGCGCGCGCATCCACCTCGCCTTCGGCGTGGCCTCATTAATTGCCTTCTGGCCCCCTTTCCCGGTACCGGGCTCGACTCCCTTGGGCGCTCGGCGCCCCTCAGCAAAGGATTGTCATGTACCGTACTTCGCTCGGACTGGCGATAGGTGGTCTGTCTTGGTGTGTCCTCGCTTCATCAACATGGCTTGTCGGCTGCGGCGCCGCCGACCGCTCCTCGCCTCACGCGCTGGCCGAGGTGGGGTGTGCGGGCTGCACCGTGCTGAGGGGAGGTATGGTGTTCGACGGCGCGCGCGGGGCCAGGGCAACGGTGGTGATCGAGGGCGACAGGGTGAGGCAGGTCGTCCCTGACGAGGGCGACGTCGAGGTCGCGGCCGGCGAGATCGTGGACGTCTCCGGGAAGACGGTCCTCCCCGGGCTCATCGACCTCCACGTGCACTCGCTCAGCGTCGCCGGGCCTTACGCCTATCACGACAGCGACCTCCACCTCGAGGACCACACGAAGGCGATGCTCCGGTCGGGCGTCACCTCGTACCTCGACCTCGGCTCGCCCCAGCGCGCCATCTTCGAGCAGCGCGCGCGCGCTCGTGCCGGCGAGGTCCTCGCGCCGCAGGTCTTCGCGGCCGGGCCGCTGCTCACGGCGACGGGCGGCCATCCCTGCTATCACGGCAGCCCACCCGGCGATTTCTGTCTCTTCATCGACTCTCCCGCCGACGTCGCAGGCGCCTTCGAGGCGCTCCTCCCGGGCGCCCCGGATTTCATCAAGATCGTCCTCGAGCCCGGGGGGTCGCGGCCGCTCCCGCGCCTCTCGCCCGCTTCCGTCGCGTCGATCGCGCAGGCCGCCGGGGCCGCGGGCATCCCCGTCATCGCTCATGTGGCGGAGGCCGACGACATCGAGGTCGCGCTCGACGCCGGCGTGACGCTCTTCGCGCACATGCCCGATCTCGACCTCATCTCGCCCGAGCTCGCGTCGCGGATGGCCGCCGCCGGGGCCGTCATCGTCCCGACGCTCTCGGTGATGGACGGCCTGTACCGCGTCGCCGACGGCGCGCTCGACGCGCTCGACGACCCCGCCCTGCGCGACGACGTGCCGGCCGACGTCATCGCCGCCCTGCGCGACCCGTCGCTGCTCGCGGACATCACGACAGCCCGGTACCGGGAGATCGTGAAGGGGTCGCGCGACCGTGCGATCGCGAACCTCGTCACCTTGCGCCAGGCCGGGGTCACCGTCGCCGCCGGCACCGACGCCGGCAACCCGGCGGTCTTCCACGGGCTCGCCCTGCGCCGCGAGATAGCGCTCCTCGTCGAGGCCGGGATGCCGCCGATCGACGCGCTCGCCGCCGCGACGCGCGCGGCCGCGGACGTGCTCGGGCGGCCCGATCTCGGGCGCATCGAGGAAGGGGCGCTCGCGGACGTGCTCGTGGTCGACGGCGATCCGCTCGCCGACGTCCGCGCGCTCGAGCGGGTCTCGCGCGTCTACAAATCGGGCGTCCTCCTCGACCGCGACGCGCTCGCGCTGCCCCGCGGCGCGAGCCTCGCGCGGCAGCCGCGCGCGGGCGCCGGCCCCGGCGACACCTGCCTCGCCGCGCCCGAGTGCGGCGACGCGCTGTCGTGCAGCCCGGATCAGCGCTGCGCCGCGACCTGCGGCGGCCCCTCGGGTTGCGCGCCGGGCAGCGCGTGCCTCCACGACGGCGGCTCGCCCACCGGCGGCTCCTGCGTGGCCGGCGACGGCTGCGACCTCTTCGCGCAGGGCTGCGCGAACGGCGCCGCGTGCGTGTTCCTGGGCAACGGCGCGACGTCGTGCTGGTACGCGGGCGCGGGCTCGGGCGGGCAGCCGTGCGACGCCCTCTTCACCTGCGCGCCCGGCAGCGTGTGCGACGAGCGCTCGGGCACGTGCGAGGACCTCTGCGATCCGCGCGGCGAGCGCGCCGGCGCGTGCCCGGGCGGCAGGAAGTGCGTCGACCGCTCCTCGATCGCCGGGCTCCCCGTGGGCGTCTGCGAGTAGGTCGCTGCGGCGCGGCGCGGCCCCCTCCCCATCGCGCCGCGATCTCCGCGGCGCGGCCCCCTCCTCATCGCGCCGCGATCACCGCGACACGAGCAGCCAGGCGATCACGCTCCCCAGCGTGAAGAACAGGATGCCCGCGCCGGCGAGCACGGCGCGCGACGTCCGCCGCTCGAGGAAGCTGGCCGCGGCCTTGAGGCTGGACGGCGCGGCGACGCTCAGCCGGTCCGGCCCGCTCATCTTCTGGAGCGCGGCGTCGAGCGCCACGACGACGGCGCGCGCGTGGGGGAAGCGGTCGTCCGGATCCTTCGCGAGCAGGCGCATCACGACCGCCTCCAAGGCGGGCGGGACGACGACGCCGGGGGTGCGCTCGGCGATCGGCGGCGGCGCGGCCGACCGGTGCTGCGCGAACAGCGCCGAGGGCTCGACCGCCGTGAACGGGTGCTTGCCCGCGAGCATCTCGTAGAGGATCACGCCGAGCGCGTAGAGGTCGGCGCGCCTGTCGACCGAGCGCATGCCGAGCGCCGCCTCGGGCGCCATGTACGCCACCGTGCCGAGCAGCACCCCGGCGTTCGTCAGCGAGCGGCGCGAGCCGTCGTCGGTGGTGAACGCGAACTGCTCGACCGGCACCTTGGCGAGGCCGAAATCGATGAGCTGGACGCGCTCCTCCGGCCCGTCGAGCACCATGATGTTGAGCGGCTTCACGTCCCGGTGGATGATCCCGAAATCGTGCGCCGCGTTCAGCGCTGTCGCGAGCTGTCGCGCGATGTTCGCGGCGCGGACGGGCGGGACGGGCCCCTTGTCGATGAGCTTGCGCAGCGTGGTGCCGCGGATGAACTCCATCACCATGAACCACGCGCCGTCGTCGAGCTGGTTGATCTCGTAGACCGCCGCGACGTTGGGGTGGAAGATGTGACGGCCCGCGATGGCCTCGCGCTCGAAGCGCTCGATGAGCTCCGGCAGCTCCTCGGCGTCCGGGTGGAGCACCTTCACGGCCACGTCCTCGCCTGTCGCGAGCTTCTTGGCCCTGAAGACGGCGGCGATGCCGCCCATCGCCACGAGCTCCTCGATGCGGTACCGGTGCAAGAGCGTGCGCCCGACGAGCGCCAGCGCCCGCTCCCGCGCCGCGTCGCTCGCCTGGCCCCCCGCGATGAACATGGACCCGCTCATGCGGTGACGCCTCCAGGCCGGCGCGCGCGCGCGCCGGGCGCACCAGCGCGGCGCAGGGCGCGCAGCACCACGCCGTGCCCGCGAGCCGCCTCGCGGCGGAGCGGCGATTCCACCCTGGCTGACGACGTGCGCTCAGACACCCGGCGCCCGAGGGTAGCGCCCCTCCGGGTCCAGCGCCATCGCCACCGTTGGGCCCCGGGACGGATGCGAGCTCGTGCGCAGCGCGAGCGAGCGTCCGCGAGCGCAAAGGCTGGAGCTCTCGGAGCGCGCGTGAGCCGCGCCGCGCGCGCGGCGGCGTGACCGAGAGGCGCTGTCCGGCGAGGTGCAGAGTCGCGCCCCCCGAGATGCGGAGTCGCGCCTTCGCCCCGATCCGAGCGTCGCCCGCCGCCCGCCTCCGGCGCGCGCGACCACCTCTCGGCAGATCCCGCGACGTCGCCTCGATCCGGCGCCGGCGGACGCGCGCTGATCTGTCCCGCCGATCTGCCATGAACACCCCACATCCGCGCCTGTCGTGCGCGGACGAACGGCGCCCGCGCGACCCGTCAAGTTCGCAGATGCGTTTTCTCGACGGGCTCGTGTAGCCTGTATCGGTGGAGGTTTCCATGCAGAGCACAATGCGTCGCACCGTTCTCCTCGCGCTCTTCTCCGGACTTGCCGTGGCTGCTTGCTCCGCCCCCGATGCGTCGAGCCTCTTTGCCAGCGGCGGGGCCGGGCCCGGCAGCGCGACATCGTCAGGCGGGGGCGAGGGCGGCGCGCCGGGCGAGGGCGGCGGCGG
>NZ_JEMA01000564.1 GCF_001589285.1 Sorangium cellulosum
CAGCTCCGTGTCGAGCTGCCGCAAGAGGCCCATCCTCTCCCGGAGGTCCGCGACCCTGGCGGCGTCGCGGAGGAGCTCCGTCATTAGCCGGGCGATCCTGACCTCCAGCTCCGCGATGTCGCGCGCGAGGTCGGGGTTGATCTCCGCAAGGCTCAGGTCGACGTCGGTGCTCCCCTCGAAGCCGATCCCGTCGCGACGGACGTTGAAGAGCGGCTTGTTCAGCCCGAGCGGCTCGGAGACGAGGTGCACAACCTCGTGCGCGTGGGTACACCAGTCGCTGCCGTTCGCGGTGTGGACCCCGAAGTGGAAGTCGTTCCTGCCCGTGCGTAGCAGCACCGAGTCGAACTCCGCCTCGAAGGTGTTGCTCTGGGAGCCATCGGCTTCGATCTGCAGCGCGTCCGGAACCGAGTGCGTGGGCAGCGGCGTCCGGTTCACCTCGAAGAAGGCGTCGCCCTCCGTCTCCAGCTCGGGGATCCCGCACGAGCTGGCCTCGTGATGGCTGCTCCAGAGGATGGTGTACGGCGTGCCCGCCCGCGCGAACGACGGCGAGAGCAACGCCAGCATCGTGACCAGCGCGACGAGCTTGTGGACAACGGCGGCGCTCCGGCCACGCGACGCAATCTCGTTCGATCGGCTCATGTCCCCTCCGCGCCGCGCACGGCGGCGTCATAGGCGATCGCGGCGCCCTTCACATCGCCCGCGTCGAGCCGCGCCTGCGCCGCGTCGNGGCGATCGCGGCGCCCTTCACATCGCCCGCGTCGAGCCGCGCCT
>NZ_JEMA01000565.1 GCF_001589285.1 Sorangium cellulosum
GCCGCTGCCGATTGCGCCGCCGCCGATTGCGCCGCCGCCGACGCCGCCGCTGCCGCCTGAGCTTCCGCTGGAGTCGCCGCCTGCGGCTGCGGTGCCGCCGCCGCCGCCGCTGCCGATTGCGCTGCCGCCTGCGTCGCCGCTGCCGCCTGCGCCGCCGCTGCCGATTGCGCCGCCGCTGCCGATTGCGCTGCCGCCTGCGTCGCCGCTGCCGCCTGTGCCACCGCTGGCGCTGCCGCTTCCTTGCGCTTCGATTGTGCACGCGTTGCTGCAACCGTCACCATCAGCCGTATTCCCGTCGTCGCACTGCTCCGGACCATTCACTTCGCTGTCCCCGCAGTACGACCCTCGACCCGAGCAGTCGGCATTGCACTTGCCGTACTGCCCGTTCGCCGCGCCGTCGTCGCACGCCTCGCCGGCGCCGAGGATCCCGTCGCCGCATACGCCGAGCGCAACTTCGTACGCGCCCATATCGAACGCCGGCCCACCGAGCCCATCTCCGTCGAGCGGACGCGGTGTCCCCTCGATGTCGCGATCCGGGGCTCCGGTCATGGTGCCCGCGTCGATGCACAGGCTGAGGTCCTGGAGCCTCAGGTTCTCCGGCGCTCCCACGTAGAGCGGATTGACCGAGATCGTCCCCTCTCCTGGCACTACGTTTTGGTAATTGACGGAGTTGTTCCACACGTTTGAATACGTCACCGTCGTCGTCCCGGAGCCGCTCGAGCGCCTGATCCCACGGCTTGCGCGCTGGTGCGAGATGATCGAGTTCGTCACTGTCAACGACGCCGAGCCAGAATCCCCGGATACTTCCACGCCATCTTGGCCGTTCCCGTAGATGGTTACATTTGTCAATGATAGGCTGACTCGCTCCCCTCTGCCCGCGATCAGTTGCACGCCGTCAATGTCGTTGTTTCGAATGACGGAATTCGTGATCGAGCCGCTGCCGGCGCCGACAAAATATGCGCCGTATTCATTGTGGTGCAGCGTCAGTCCGTCCAGCGACTGCGACCCTTGCGCCACGTATACACCGTACATGGCCGTCATGATTACCGTGTTTTTGACCGAATTGTTCGACGATGTCGCAAAAAACTGCGGTCCCCACCAACGCGAAGACGACGACCTCATGGTCACCGGCTGCGCTGCTGTCCCGTTCGATCTCAGCGTCCCGCTCATCCGAAGCTCGCTCCTCGATGCGTCGCTTCCAGACTTCATTTGATCAGTCGCCGAGAACTCCAACGTCACCCCAGGATCGATCGTCAACGTGACGCCTGGCGGGACCGTCAGATCACCCAGCGCCCTGTACGGGGAGCCTGAGAGGCTCAGCGTCGTGTCCGTCCACAAGGTGCCCAGGAGGCCGTTCGTGGCGTCTCCTGTATATGGCAATGTCCCGATGTCCCCACCGGTATCCGACGCAAAACGACATGGTGAATTCGATGTCAGTCGAAGGTTGTTCGGCGCTGCCACGTAAAGCGGATTGCTAGAGAGCACCCCGATTCCCATGGCTAAATCGCTGGGGAGGTTCGTGGAATTGTTCCACACATTCGAGTGTGTTACCGATACGGATACGTTCGCCGGTTCGTAAAGGCCACAGACTCCGCAGCTGTTGTTGGTTATGATCGAATTTGCCACGCTTACCGTCGCCGACGAGCCCGTCGTTGTGCCCACCCAGACGCCGCCTTGATTGTTCTGGTTAATGGTCATGTTCGCCAACGACACGCTCACTGCCGCCCCGGCGTTCGAGTTCACGACGACGGCGTGCTGGGTGTTGTTCCGAATGACCGCATTCGCGAGCGCACCTCCTCCGGCGCCCAGGAAATACACGCCGCCCTCGTTCGTGTGTGCCGTAAAGTCGGTGAGCACAGGTGCGCCGGCGCTTACGGTAATGGCGATTTTGGCGTGCTGCAGCACCAGGTTCGTCGTCGTTATGATCGACGTCGGCGTGTCCAGCACGAGTCCATACCACTGCCCGGCCACGCCCATCGACTGAAAGCTCACGGGATTTGCCGCCGTGCCATTCACCTCGAGCATCCCGCGGACCGTCGCCTCGACTCTCGCTGTATCGGCCCCCGCGCCGAGCCCATCCGACGTGGCGAATAGGACCGTCACGCCCGCTTCGATCGTCAGCTTCGCCCCCGCAGGCACCAGGATATCGCCCTGCACCATGTACGGGCTCCCGGCCAAGGTCCAGGTCTGGTCGATGATGCGGCCGCCCGCGATGTTCGTCGCGGCGAGCGCCGATTTCGGCCATGCGAACAGCAACAAGCACGCCCATAGAACGATGAATAAGCGAAATAGTGGCGCTGTGGAGCGCTTCGGCTTTGGCATGGCTGTCTCCTGAAGCGACGGTCTTCTCAGGCGCGCGGGGCTCCCGGCCCGTCCGGACCTGCACGTGCTCCGAATCTAGCTCAGCCACACAGGAATATCAATCGGCAGCGGCCCCTCGTCACCGAGCGCGCTCGCCTACGAAAAGCCGCTGTGCGCCATCGCTGGATGGCTTCACCTTGCACGCCGCGACACGCGCCGGTGCGCACCACGCCGCGGCGAGGGAGGCGCTCTTGCGCTACGTCCTGAGACCGCCGATCGCGCAGGAGCGCGTCGAGTTGCGACAGGACGGATTGGCGCGGCTGTCGCTCAAGCGCGCCTTTGCCGACGGGACTGTCGGCGGATAGGCATCCATAGAGCTCTCGCCCGTGTCAAGCCTCGCGGGAACGGCGCCGGGCGAGCCGTCTATCGCGCATTAAACACCCGCTCGCCCCGTCGCAGGGCCCGCGCACCATGCATTGGGTGCAGCTCTGGCTCGACGACCGCGACGTGCGTTCGCCATGACGGGCTCGGGCCGGGTGCCCACCTACGCCGCGTCGAACCCGAACGCCATCGGTTCCCACGTTGGATCGCGCTCGGGTGCTGCCGTTCGGGGCTGCGAGGGCAAGTTCAGATGATCGAGGATGCGGCGCACCACCGCTGAGTCGGTGATCGTGGAAAGCACGCGCATCCTCCGTTCGCATCTCGGGCAGCGGAGCGCATCGAAGCCGAACGACGCTTCATGAGCACGGCCCACTCGACGTAGCGCGACGTAGCGAACAACTCCCCTTCGAGCAGCCGCCCCCAGTGCAAGACCGAGAGCAGGGTCGGCTCAACTCGCACCGTGGGCTCGGCATGCGCGAGCGACCTCACTGAGAGCGCCGGCGGAGCGCACGGCGACGCGGGCGCGGGCGATGCGGGCGCGGGCGCGGCGGGCAGAGGCGCGTGCCCCGCGCACGGCTCAGACTTCGCGGCGCGGGCCGGAGGTTTGGGTGTCACGAGAGAGCGCCACGACGAGCGAGGCGCGAACACGCCATGGTATCTCACAAGCGGGATCTTCGGCGGAGGAATCAAAGCCGCGAGACGGGCGATGAGCTCCATTGGACTCATGACGCGGTGAGTGCGTCCCCGCCGAGGTGTCTTCAGCAAGTACGCTATACGCCTGCGTGCGCGCCGCGACCCTAGCGCACCCGGCCCGCGGCGCCTGCGCTGGCGGGCATGCGCGGTGACGGCGCCGGATCCGGGGTGTCCCGGACCGCCCCGGGCGGACGGACCAGGCGCCGCTGGCGCTGCGCTCCCGGGCGCCTGGTCGCTTATCGTCCAGGCGCGCCCTGCCCCGGACGCCGACCACGACGCTGTGCGCTCCCGTCGCCACGTCGAGGAAGACCGGGTGCTCGGCGCGCTGCACCCACACGGCGAGCACGGACGGCATGCTGCTGACGCGCAGGATCTCGTCGATGGTCCACCCGAGGACCACGGGCGCGCCGAGCGGCTCGTCGAAGCGGTAGACGCCGTGCTCGCCGTGCCCCACGAGCTGCGGCCCGGCCGCGCCGTGGTTCGGGACGAGCACGAGATCGAGCAGCGGCTCGGGGCAGGGCGCGGTCTCGTGCCGCACGGCGCCGTCGTGCGCGACCAGGACGCGCCGGCCGCCGAGCAATGCCATCGTGCCGCCGGGGACCTTCGGGCCGATGGCGTTCGCGCCGCGCGCGTCGACTTAGCGAGCGGGCAGGGCGGCACCTCCGCGCAAGTCATCGGCAGGAGGCGCCTTGCCGGCGCGGCGCGCGACGTCGATGACGGGCAGGGAAGGGGGCGCGCCTCCGCAGCGGGTCAGCGCGAGCGCGGCGAGCAGCGCGGCCGGGGCGGTGAGCGACCGACGCGCAGGGGACGCCGGGGCGGTGCCTGCTTCTTCGGGCTGGATCATGCGGAACAGGCTATCTCCGCTGGACGCCGCGCAGCGCCAGGCGCTCAGCCCGGCGCCCTGCGAGCGCGCGTCGATCACGTCGCGATGACCTTCGCGCACGTCATGCCGAAGACGACTCGTCGTCGAGCGGGTTTTCCAGGAGAGCAAAGCGCTCTACGATACATGTTGACATTTGGTGCTCTTGGTGTCATAATGTTTTCATGCCGGCGACGATGACAGACGACGAGGCTGCCGTCCGGCGCGCGAGGATCCTGACGGCCGCGCGCTGGTGCTTCCTGAACTTCGGCTTTGCGAAGACGGCGTTCGAGGACATCGCCAGGCGCGCCAACCTCTCGCGGACGCTGCTCTACCGGATCTTCAAGGACAAGGAGGAGATCTACCAGGCCGTCTTCGTGGACTGGTTGGTCTCCCGGCATCCTGCTGCGAAGCAGGCGGCGGAGGGGCCTGGCAGCCCCTATGAGCGCTTGCTCGGCGTCTGCCGTCTGATGGTGCTCGAACCTTGGGCCGAGATGGTCGGCACGCCGATGGGGGGCGAGTTCCTCGAGGCCTGTGAGCGGATCGACCCCGAGAGTGAGGCGCACTACCGGAAGGTTGTGCACGGGTGCGTCGCCGCGATTCTGGGCGACGAAGCGAGCGCCGAGGTCTTCTTGCTCGCGCTCGACGGGTTGCTCGCCGACCGGCCCTCGATGGAGGTGCTCGAGCAGCGGACGCAGCTCCTCGCGGCGCGCTTCGCTCCTCGCTCGTCGAAGAAGGGAGCAAGGTCATGACAGCGTCAGCTGAGATCCAGGAGCTCGCCATTGTCACCGGTGCATCTACCGGCATCGGCGCGGCCACGGCACGCGAACTGGCTCGGCGAGGGTTCCACGTCCTCGCGGGGGTCCGGCGCGACCGGGACGCCGACGCGATCCGGGGGCCGGGTATCGAGCCGCTGATCCTCGACATCACCAACCCGGACCACATCCAGGCGCTCGCTGCTCGGGTGCGCGAAGACCCGCAGCGCCGGGCAGTGCGGGCGCTCGTGAACAACGCCGCCATCGGCGTCAACGCGCCGGTCGAGGCCTTCGCGATCGACGAGTGGCGCCGCCTGTTCGAGGTGAACCTCTTCGGCCACATCGTCGTGACCCAGACACTCCTGCCGGCCCTGATCCGCAGCAAGGGTCGCGTGGTCAACATCAGCTCCGTGGGCGGCAAGCTCGCCGGGGCCACCTATGGTCCTTACGCAAGTACAAAGTTCGCGCTCGAAGCCGTCAGTGACTCCTTGCGACGCGAAGTCGCCCCGCTCGGCGTCCATGTGGTTGTGGTCGAACCGGGCGCGGTGCGCACGGAAATGCCCGGCCGGGCGATCGCCTCCGCCAAGGAGATCGCGTCGGCCATGACGCCCGAGCTGAGCCAGCGCTACGGCGGGCTGGTGCAAGCCGTCAACGCGCAGACCGCAGCGTTCACCGGGGCCGGGTCGGGCCTGCCCGCTGATGCCGCGGCCAAGGTGATCGTCAAGGCAGTGACAGCGCGCAGGCCGCGCGCTCGCTACACTGTCGGCCGCGACGCGGCACTGCTCACCCTCTTGGCGCGCGTCCTGCCTGATCGAATACTCGACTTCGTCGCTGCCGCCGCCCTGCGTCCCCACTTTTCCAAGGAGAGCAATTGAGCACCACGACTGTCTCGGCCAGCTGGCGCCGGATCCGAATTTCCGGGCAGCGTAGCCGCGTGTCCGCCGTCGTGTGAGACAGTCGCGCCATGCTCTCTCTCGTCCAGGTCCTCCGCTGCGCTCCGGCCCACTGGGCGGACTGCGCGCCGCGGTCGCGGCGCTGCAGGCGGGCGTGGTAGCATGTCACCTGCATCGAACAGCGGACGCAGCACCATCGAAGGACGGCGCCCCATGACCACTTTGCCCAGAGGCCCCACAAGCAACATCCTGGTGAACCTGCAGGGGATGATGGACCCGTTCGGCTTCACGCTTCGCATGCGGAAGCGCTACGGCGATCCGATGTCGCTCCCGAAGATGAACGGCAAACCGGGGCTGGCCACCGGCAGCGTGGAGGGCCTGCGGTCCGTCTTCGCGGTGCCACCGGAGACCCTCGACCAGATGCTGGCCGAGAACTTCAACGCGTTGTTCGGAGAGTCGTCGCTGTTCGTGCTCTCGGGCGCGCGGCACACGGCGATGCGCAAGCTGCTCATGCCGCCGTTTCACGGGCAACGCATGCGCCTGTACGGGAAGCAGATGTGCGACCTGGCCCTGCAGCAGTCCCGGGACCTCAAGCCGGGCCAGCAGCTCGTGGCGCAGGACCTCATGCACAAGCTCTCGCTGCAGACGATCATCCACATCGTGTTCGGAGTCACTGCACCGGCGGAAGCGGCGCGCCTCGAGGCGCTGCTCGAGGAGCTGCGCAAGAGCTTCACCCTGGGCCTGACCATCACCCTCCTGATTCCCGGGCTGCGCCGGGAGTTCGGGGGCGTCGGCCCGTGGGCGCGCAGGCAGCGCGCGACCCGGGACCTGCGCAGCTTCCTCGATCCGGAGCTCGCCCGCCGCCGCGCCGAGCCCGCCGAGCGCACCGATGTCCTGAGCCTCCTCCTGGAAGCCCGCCAGGAAGACGGGACGGCGCTCGACGACCAGCAGATCTTCGAGCAGCTTCACACGCTGCTCTTCGCGGGGTACAGCACGACCGCGGGCGCGCTCACCTGGGCGCTCTATTTTCTCGGACACGCGCCCGACGCGTTGCGCCGGCTGCAGGACGAGCTGACGGCGCTGGGCGTGGATCCGGAGCCCGAGGCGCTGGCCAAGGCGCCGTACCTGGAAGCGGTGTGCAACGAGACGCTGCGCCTGCGCCCGCCCAGCCCGGGGGTGGGGCGCAAGCTGAATGCGCCGATGCGGATCGCGGGCTACGATTTGCCGGCCGGATCAGGCGTGTTCGCGCAGATCATCTGGGCTCACCACGATCCCGCCGTATTTCCGGAGCCGGAGGTGTTTCGTCCCGAGCGATTCCTGGAGCGAACCTATTCCCCCTTCGAGTTCCTGCCGTTTGGCGGCGGGAATCGGCGCTGCATCGGGGCTGCGTTTGCGCTGTACGAGATGAAGCTGATCCTGGGCACGCTGCTGCGGCGCCACAGCTTCGAGCTCGTGTCCAGGAAGCCAGTGCGGGTGGGGCTGCAGGGTCTGCCCGGCTCTCCGGTGCGCGTCATCGTCCGTTGATCCCTGCCGCCTCGCGGATGAGTTGGTTCGTGACGTGCGGGCCGTAGAAGTCGCTCGTGTCGATGTGGTCGACCCCCGCGGCGACCGCCTCGCGCAGCACCGCGAGCGCGCCGGCGCGGTCCTTCGGGGGACCGAACACGCCGGGCCCGGCGAGCTGCATCGCGCCGTAACCGAGGCGCTTTACGTGGCGGTGGCCGAGCCTCACGGTCCCGGCGGCGTTGATCCTGGGCATATCAAGGTCTCCTTGGCTGACCCGGCCAAGGTAGGCCCTGTCGAGGGGCGCGATAACGGTGCACAATCCGCACGGGCTGTGCGGGATACCGAACAATGAACGTGGACCTCGGCGACCTCGACGCCTTCGTCGCTGTCGCTCGCGCCAGGAGCTTCCGGAGCTCGGCACGCTCGACCGCAAGACGATCGCCTCGCTCGCCGGCCTTGCTCCGTTCAACGACGAAAGCGGCGGCAAGGAGCGCCGCCGTTCAATCCGCGGTGGGCGCACACCCGTGCGCTTCACGCTCTACATGGCTTGCGTCTCGGGCCTGCGCTGCAACCCGGTCCTCCAGTCGCTCTACGAGCGACTGGTCGCGGCTGGGAAGCCCGCCAAGCTCGCCTTGACCGCCTGCATGCGCAAGCTCCTCACCATCCTCAACGCGATGGTGAAGGCGGGCCGACCCTGGTCTTTCACCGCAGCCACCTCTTGACAAGGAACACGGCTGCTCCCTGTTCAATTTCCCCGCTGAAAAGGGCTGCAGCCAAGGCGATTCGTTCGGTCCTGTGCCGGAGGGGACGGCACAGGGTGGCACGGCACACCGGCAGGGTCCCTCGTGAGCTCAGCCGAGGGATCCCCGCAGCCTGCGGGGGCTCGCCCGGAGCGGCGGCGGCTCAGCAGCTCGGCGGATGCGCCAGCGCGTGGCTGTCGAGCGCGCGCACGTCATCGGCCGTGTCGACGTCGATCGCCCCACCCGCCCAGTCGATCGCCACGACGCTCTCGGCGCGCAGCAGCCGGCCGGCGCCCTGGTCTCCTTCGAGGCGCGCCAGCGCGTCCCAGCGCGATCGGTCGAACACCGCCGGCGCGCCCACGACGCCGCTGAACCGCGACGCGGCGATCGGCGCGCCCGCGAGCCACGCATTCCGCAGCGCGGTGAGGTGCTCGACCGTGATCAGCGGCTGATCCGCGAGCGCGATCAGCAGCGCGTCGGCCCTGGAGGCCTCGGCCCACCGGACCGCGGCGCGGATCGAGGAGGCGATGCCCTCTTCCCAGCCGTCGTTCGCGACGAGCGCGACGCCCAGATCGCCGAGCGCGGGCGCGACAGCGCCGGCGTGGGCGCCGAGCACGACGCCCACCGGCCCGGATCGCGCCTCGACGCACGCCGTCGCCACGCGCCGGACCAGCGGCGCCCCGTCGAGCTCGACGAGCTGCTTGGGGCGACCGAGGCGGAGCGAGCCGCCCGCGGCGAGCACGACCATCGCCAGGCCGGCGTGCAGCGGCCGCGCGCGGTCGCGGAGCTTTCCGCCCTGCGCCCGGCGCGCGACGGCCTGGAGCTCGCCCACGACCGAGAGCGCGATCTGCTCGGGCGTCTCGGCGCCGAGATCGAGCCCGATCGGCGCGTGGATCCGCGGATCGTCGCCGGGGCTCTGGCCGAGCTCGGCGAGCAGATCGCGCGTGCGGCGCGCGGGCCCGAGCACGCCGATGTAGCGGGCGCGCGACGCGAGGGCGGCCGCGAGCGCGTCGCGATCCGGCGTGCGCTGGTGGTGCATGATCACGACGTACGGCTCGGCCGCCGCGTCGATGAGCGCGCGCAGGCGATCCATCGCGCCGCCGGTCGACAGCACGCGATCCGCGGCGGCGAACCGGGAGCCCTGGCGGACGACGGGGCCGGCCACCGTGACCCGGAACCCCACCGACTTCGCGAGCGTGACGAGGGGGACCGCGTCGTGGCCAGCCCCGAGCACGAAGAGCTGCGGCGACGGCGCGATCTTCTCGACGAGCACCGTGATCCCGGCCGCGTCGAGCTCCACGACCCCGGCCGGCCCCCGCGCCGCGCGCTCGATCGCGGCGCGCGCTGCCGGATCGGTCACCGGACGCGCGAGCGCGCACGGCGGACCGAAGGCGAGGCGCGCGCCGACCGGGACCGCGGAGGCCGTCGAGCGGATCACCGTGACCAGCGTGCCCGTTGTCTCCTCGGCGAAGCAGGCGCCGGCGAACGCGAGCGCGTCGTGGGTCGCTCCGGCCTCGACGCGCTCGAGCAGGACGTCGACGACGCCGTTGCAGCCGAGCCCCACGCCCCACGGCTCCCCGTCCTCGGTCGTCGAGTCGTAGGTGACCACCACGGCGCCGTCACGGCACCGGTGCTCTCCGCGGAGCATCACGTCGCCCTCGAGGCAACCGCCGCTCACGCACCCCGACAGCCATCGATCGCCGGCGACAAGCATCCGCGCGCCGGGGCGCCTGTACGACGACCCGGAGACCCGCACGACTGTCGCGAGCAGAAACGGGGACCGGTCCGCCACCAACTTCGTCGCTTCCCGCACGATCCGCTCGAGCTCGTTCATCCGCGCGGCATCATCATCCTTTCGTGACGTCCCCGCCAGGACGTTCATCGTCGCTGGACGCCACCTGTCGCGCCCTCCCGCGCCGCGGCGCGCGTGGAGTCCCCGGGATGTAACAGGACGATGTCGGCCGCTGACCGATGTTGAAGAAACGATAAGAAGGGAAGCCGTCGCTTGACGGCGTGCCAGCGCAAAAGTATGGCCTGGACGGCCATGAAACTCCATATCAACGGCGCTGTTCGCGAGGTCGAGGCCGCACCGGACATGCCTCTGCTCTGGGTGATCCGGGATCTGCTGGGATTGACCGGCACCAAGTATGGCTGTGGCATGGCCCAGTGCGGCGCCTGCACCGTCCACCTCGACGGCAAGCCCGCGCGCTCCTGCGTCCTGCCTGTGTCGAGCGTCGGGGCGCGCAAGGTGACGACGATCGAGGGCCTGTCGGCCGACGGGTCGCACGCGGTGCAACAGGCGTGGGCACAGGCCGACGTGGTGCAGTGTGGGTACTGCCAGTCCGGGCAGATCATGACAGCGGTCGCCCTGCTCGAGCAGAAGCCGGATCCCACCGATGCTGACATCGATGCTGCGCTGTCCGGAAACGTGTGTCGGTGCGGGACGTATGGTCGTGTTCGCGAGGCGGTGATCCTCGCGTCGCGGCTCAAGCGAGGTGGCAAGTGACCGTCTCCCGGCGTGACTTCTTGCAGGCGACAACGGCCTCCGCGGCGGGGCTCCTGCTCAGCTTCTACGTGCCCGAGGGGGTCCGCGCCGCGCCGAAGGCGGCGCAGCCGGCCCCGCTGTCGCCGAACGCTTTCGTGCGCATCGGCACGGACGACTCGGTGACCGTGGTGCTCGCGCACTCCGAGATGGGCCAGGGCATCTGGACCGGCCTGGCGATGCTGATCGCCGAGGAGCTCGAGTGCGACTGGTCGAAGGTGCGGTCGGAGCACGCGCCGGCCGCGCCTGTGTACGGCCACCCGGTGATGCGCTTCCAGATGACCGGCGGGTCGACGACGACGAACGGCGAGTTCGAGCGGTACCGCACTGTCGGCGCGATGGCGAAGGACATGCTGGTGCGCGCGGCGGCCGCCCGGTGGAAGGTCGCGCCCGCGGCGTGCGTCGCCGCGAAGGGGGTCGTCACCCACGGCAAGGATCAGCTCACCTACGGCCAGCTCGCCGAGGACGCGATGAAGCTGACCCCGCCGGCGAAGGTGAAGCTGAAGGCGCCGAAGGACTGGAAGCTGATCGGCACCCCCGTGCGCCGCCTCGACACGCCGGAGAAGATCTCGGGCAAGGCGCAGTTCGGGATCGACGTGCAGTTCCCCGGGCTGCGCACCGCCGTGGTGCTCCGCCCGCCGGCGTTCGGCGCGAAGCTCGTGAAGTTCGACCCCGCGGACGCGCTCAAGGTGCCCGGCGTCGAGAAGGTCGTCCCCACAGCGACAGGCGTCGCCGTCGTCGCCGCGCACTTCTGGGCGGCCAAGCTCGGGCGCGACGCGCTCCGCGCCGAGTGGGCGAAGCCCGAGGGCGGCGGGGTCGACACCGGCAAGCTGATCGAGGACTTCCGCGCGCAGTCGCGCAAGCTCGGCGCGATCGCCGCCCAGGTAGGCAAGGTCGAGGACGCCATGGCCGCGGCCAAGGCGCGGCTCGTGGCGGAGTACGACCTGCCCTACCTCGCGCACGCGCCGATGGAGCCGCTCAACTGCACGGTGAAGATCGACGGCGATCGCTGCGAGATCTGGACCGGCACGCAGTTCCAGACCGGCGACCAGATGGCCGCGGCGAAGATCCTCGGCACGGCGCCCGAGAAGGTCCAGATCCACACGCCGTTCCTCGGCGGCGGCTTCGGGCGGCGCGCCAGCTCCACGTCCGATTTCGTCGCGGAGGCCGTGACTGTCGCGAAGGCCGCCGGCGTGCCGGTCAAGGTCGTGTGGACGCGCGAGGACGACATGCGCGGCGGCTTCTACCGCCCCGCCTTCGTCCACCGGATCCAGGTCGGCGTCGACGCGCGCGGCGTGCCCGTGGCGTGGGATCACGTGGCCGTCGGCCAGTCGATCATCGCCGGCACGGCGCTCGAGCCGATGCTCGGCAAGAACGGCATCGACCACACCTCGGTGGAGGGGATCGCCGAGTCGCCCTACGTCGCGAGGACGCCGGCGCTCCGCGTGTCGCTGCACTCGCCGAGGACGCCGATCCCCGTGCTGTGGTGGCGCTCGGTCGGCAACACGCACACCGCCTTCGCTGTGGAGAGCATGATCGACGAGCTGGCCCACGCCGCCGGCCAGGACCCGCTCGCGTACCGCCTCGATCTGCTCAAGGACAAGCCGCGGCACGCCAACGCGCTGAAGGTCGCCGCCGACAAGGCCGGCTGGGGCACCGCGCCCCCGCCGGGGCGGGCGCGCGGGCTCGCGATGCACGAGTCGTTCGGATCGATCGTCGCCGAGGTCGCCGAGATCTCGATCGACAAGGGGCGCATCCACGTCCACCAGGTCACCTGCAGCGTCGATTGCGGCACAGCGGTGAACCCGCTCGGCATCGACGCGCAGGTCCAGAGCAGCGTCGCCTTCGGCCTCTCGGCGGCGCTCTACGGCAAGCTGAACCTGGCCGAGGGGCAGGTCCAGGAGAGCAACTTCCACGACTATCCCGTCGTCCGGATGTTCGACATGCCGCGCGTCGCCGTGCACATCCTCCAGAGCGAGGCGAAGATGGGCGGCATCGGGGAGCCTGCCACAGCGCCGATCGCGCCCGCCGTGGCGAACGCAGTGTTCGCATTGACCAAGCAGCGGCTGCGCTCTCTCCCGTTCCGCCTCGCCTAGGTGCCGACCTCATGAACCGATCCTCTCTCGTCCTCGCCTTGCTCCTCGCCTCCTGCGGCGGGCAGACGCCCGGAGCCTCGCAGGCCCCCGCGCCGTCGCCGGCCGACCGCCAGGCCGGCCTCGCCGCGTTCGAGACGGTGCGCGGCGTCCTCCAGCACCCTCGCTGTCAGAACTGCCACCCTGCCGGCGACGTGCCGCTGCAGGGCGACGAGGGCCGCCTGCACAACCAGCTCGTGCTCCGCGGCCCCACGGGCCACGGCATGGCCGGCGCCGAGTGCACGACGTGCCACGGCCCGACGAACCCGCCGAACAGCTTCGGCATGCACGTGCCGCCGGGCGTCTCGAAGGGCTGGCACATGCCGCCGCCCGAGATGAAGATGGTGTTCGTCGGCGTCGCCCCGCGCGCGCTGTGCGAGCAGATCAAGGACCCGGCGCGCAACGGCGGCAAGGACATGGCGGCGCTGCGCGTCCACCTCGAGGACCCGCTCGTGACCTGGGGCTGGAACCCCGGCGCCGGCCGCACGCCCGTCCCGACGCCGTACCCCGAGTTCGTCGCCGCCTGGGAGACCTGGGCCCGCGCCGGCGCGCCCTGCCCGGGCGGGTGACGGACTTCCCTCCAGGGGACTTTCTAGCGAGGAGGACATCATGCGACGAACGCTGGATCTGATGGTGTGCCTGTCGGTGGCGGTCGTGCTCGGGGCCTGCGCCGACGACGAGGGCGGGGAGGCGACGGGCGCGGGCGGCAGCGGGGCGACGAGCGGCTCGGGCGGGGCGACCCCGGGATCTCCCGCGCACGAGGGCGGCGGCCCGGCCGCGGGCAACCCCGACGGCGCGTGCGCCGTGCCGGCCGAGGCGCAGGCGGCCGACACCTCGTCTCCGACGACCGTGATCGGCGACGGCACGCCGGAGAGCTGCACCTCGGCGGCTGTCGTCGCCGCCGTCGCGGGCGGCGGCATCATCACCTTTGATTGCGGCCCCGACCCGATCACCATCACGCTCGAGGAGACCGCGAAGGTCTTCAACGACACCGGCCCCGAGATCGTGATCGACGGCGGCGGGCTCGTGACCCTGAGCGGCGGCGGCCAGCGGCGCATCCTCTACATGAACACGTGCGACGAGGCGCAGGTCTGGACGACGCCGAACTGCGACAACCAGGATCACCCGCGCCTGACGGTCCAGAACCTCACCTTCATCGAGGGCGACTCGACCGATGAGGACGACGAGGGCGGCGGCGCCATCTTCGCGCAGGGCGGGCGCCTCAAGGTCGTCAACGCCCGCTTCTTCAACAACGCGTGCGATCCGACCGGCCCCGACGTCGGGGGCGCCGGGATCCGGGCCTTCATGCAGTACGACGGGCTGCCGCTCCACGTGGTGAACAGCACCTTCGGCGGCGCCGAGGGATACGGGAACGCGTGCGCGAACGGCGGCGGGATCAGCAGCATCGGCGTCTCCTGGACGGTGATCAACAGCCTGTTCTCCCACAACCGCGCGCTCGGCAACGGCGGCAACCCCGCCGAGGCGGGCACGCCGGGCGGCGGCAGCGGCGGGGCCATCTACAACGACGGCAACACGATGACGCTCACGCTCTGCGGCACGCGGATCGAGCGGAACGAGGTGAACGCCCACGGGAGCGCGATCTTCTTCGTGAGCAACGACCACTCGGGGAACATCGTCATCGATCGATCGGTGATCACAGGCAACCTCGGCGGCTCGTGGTACCCCACCTACCCGCAGATATCGAACCACGACGACACGCCCATCACCGTGACCGACTCGACCATCGAGTGAGCGCGGGAGGGCAGCGCCTCGCGCAGGGCCCTTGTCGAGCGACGACCACGAGGCCACGGCCCGCAGCGCGCGGCGAGCGCGCCGGTTGACGCCTCGCGCCACCTCGATGTAAGGGCGCTTCATGGTTCGATCCTTCCTTGCTGCGGCTTTGCCGCTCCTGGCCCTCGCGTGCGCCCCGGCCTCGCCGCCGCCCGTCGCGCCGGCGGCGCCCGTCGCGGCGACGCCCGCGCCGGCCGCCTCCGCTGCGTTGCCCGATGCGCGCGCGCAGCAGGCGCTGGGAGAGCAGCTCGCCGCTGCCTTCTGCGATACATGGAACCGGCACGACATGGATGCGTTCTCCGCGTTGCAGGCCGAGGACGCGGACTTCGTGAACATCTTCGGGATGTGGTGGCACGGCCGGCCGGAGATCCGGAAGAACCATGTCGGCATTCACGAGACCGTCTTCCGCCAGAGCCGCCTCACCAGCGTGCGAGTCGAGACGCGCTTCGTCGCGCCGGAGATCGCGGTGGTGCGCTGGGCCTGGGAGCTGACGGGCGTGGTCACCCCCGACGGCAAGCCGGTGCCCGACATGCAAGGCATCCTGGTGCACGTTGCGCGGCGCGAGGGGGACCGGCTCCAGATCGTGACCACGCAGAACACGCAGGCCACCGCCGACGCCTTCCGCGCGGTGCGCAGCATGGGTGCGCCCGCCAGCCCGGCGCCGTAGCCCTCAGTCGACGCTGACGGTGGTCACGGCGGTCCAGTCGTTGCGGCCGTCGGCCGAGACGAAATGGAAGCGGAGCGCGTCCTCGTGGCGGGCGGTCGAGACGATGGCCGCGCAGGCGCCGACGAAGTCGTCGTCGCGGCATGTGTCGCGCAGATCGCCGCCGTCGTCGAGCACGCCCACCCGGACGGCCGCCGCGGGCTCTCGCAGGTACGGCGCGGCGATGAGCTCGGCCGGGCTCGACGGGGAGGGGACGCTCGCCTCGAGGTCCCAGAGGCGAAGGTGCTTTGGCCTTTGCGCTTTCGGGCCATCGAGGGGGCAGAGAGATATCATGATCGCCAGCGGATCGGCGATCCGCCCGCGCGCCGCGGTGACGGCGGCGACGGCCGTGATCGCGGCGTCGAGCGGCGCCGCTAGCGGCCGGCCGGGTCCTGGCGGTAGAACGCCTTCAGTTGATCGTAGAGCTCCGGGTGCTTCGCCCTGAGCTTCCGTGGCTTCTCGAAGAACGCCTCGGTGACGACAGCGAAGAACTCGGCCGGGTTCGTCGCGCCGTAGGGGTCGATGACCGTGCGCTTGAGGCTCGCCTCGTCGCGCAGGAGGCGCTCGTACTCGCGGCCGAGGATGCGCGCCCACGCCGCGTACATCGAGCGCTCCGGCAGCTCGGGCGCGCCGTCGGCGGGGCCGTCCTCCTGGTCGAGCTGGTGCGCGAACTCGTGGAGCACGAGGTTGTGCCCGTCGCTCACGTCCGCCGCGCCCGCGAGGACGCCGTCCCACGCGAGCACGACCGCGCCGCGCGACCACGACTCCCCGAGCCGCGCCCGGCCGCCCTCGACAACGACGCCGCCCTCCCGGACCTCCCTGCCGGGGGCCACGTAGGTGCTCGGGTAGACGAGGATGACCTCGAGCTCGGGGTAGTACTCGGTCTCGCGGTGCAGGAGCAGCAGGCACGCCTGCGCCGCCACCGTGACCCGGATCTCGTCGGTGATCTCCAGGCCGCCGCACCCCTCGAACGGCTTTTCGTCCAGAAAGATCTGGATGTGCCCGAGCAGCTCCTCCTGGTCCTCGGCCGGGAGGCGGCCGAAGCAGGGCACGTTGCGGTCGAGGATCGCGCGCCACGCCGCCGGAAAGGGCGCGCTGCGGACGGCGGCGCGCCGCCGCCTCCTGAGAAAGGCGAGCATCGGCGCCCATCTTACCCGCGATCGAGCGCGCGGTCTGGCCTGGCGAACCGCCTGCGCTCGGGCGCAATCGCTGCTGGCACGCGCCCGGGAGGTATGTCGACAGCGCAGCGAAGGCTGTGCTCGGCTCGGGGCAACGCCCGGGCAGCGTGCCCGGCCGTGTTCGACAGGGACCGCGCGCCGCGAGCTCTCCCCGGTGGTCCGCATCTTGCGAATCCATGAAGCAGCACGGACGCCCAGCGCCGACGGAGGCACCATGAGCTCTTCCACTCTTCGTATCCAGGATTGCATGACCAGGAGCCCGCACTCGATCGGCGCCGATCAGAAGGTCGGCCTCGCCCGCTCGCTCATGCGCGGGCACCGCATCCGGCACCTGCCGGTGCTGCGTGGTGGCCGGCTGGTCGGCATGATTTCCGAGCGGGACATCTACTGGATCGAGACGCTCAAGGAGGCGGAGGGAGATGATCTCCTCGTCAGCGAGGCCATGTCGCCGAGCCCCTACGCCGTCGCGCCGGAAGCGCCGCTCTCCGAGGTGGTCCGCGAGATGGCCGAGCACAAGTACGGCTCGGCGGTGGTGCTGAAAGGCCAGCAGGTCGTCGGCGTCTTCACGACGACCGACGCGCTGGCCGTGCTGGCAGCCTTGCTCACGAAGGAAGAGACCGCCTCGCCAGCGGCTCGGCCCGCGTGAAGGGCGGCCGGCGATCGCCGGTCCCGGCCTCAGCAGAGACGTCGATCCACCGCGCGCCGCCCCGGCGTCCCTGCGGCGTATCGGGTCCTTGATCCGGGCGTGCGGGAGTGCGAGAACTCGGTCACCCCGATTCAACGTGACCGTCGCCGCGCAAAGCCGCATCGGCCGGAGCGACGCCCGGAAAGGAGCCCAGCATGAAGGGTCGATTCGGATGGCACGCGGCGATCGCCTCGGCGATCCTGGCCATGAGCGCGATGGCCGCGTGCGGCGATGACGAGGGCGGCGCCGGCGCGCCGTCGTCCAGCTCCAGCGGCTCCGGCGGCGCCGGCGCGCCGTCGTCCAGCTCCAGCGGCTCGGGCGGCGAGGGGGGAGCGATCGCGACGCCGAGCGGGGCCACGGCCGACTTCGCGCTGCTCGAGACAACCGATCTCCACACCAACATCCTCGGCTTCGATTACTTCAAGCTGGTCGCGGATCCATCCATCGGCCTCGAGCGCACAGCGACGCTCATCCATCAAGCGCGCGCCGAGCTCCCGAACAGCCTCCTTGTCGACAACGGCGACACGATCCAGGGCACGGTGCTCGCCGACCATCAGGCGCTCGTCGATCCGGTCGCGTGCGGCGAGACGCTGGCCATCTACAAGGCCATGAACCACCTCGGGTTCGACGTCGGCGGGATCGGCAATCACGAGTTCAACTACGGCCTCGACTTCCTCTCGCAGGTGACCCACACGCCGTTCGACGTCGAGGGGCACGATCTCGCGGGCTCGGCCGGCTGCATGGGCCCGGAGTTCCCGCAGGTTAGCTCCAATGTCTTCAGCCTGAGCACCGAGGAGACGCTCTTCCCGCCGTCCGTCCTCCTATCGAGGTCGATCACGGCGACGGCGCCGGGCGGCGGTACAGTGGAGAGCGAGCTCAAGGTCGGCTTCATCCACATCACTCCGCCGGCGATCCTGACCTGGGACAAGAAGTGGCTCGACGGCAAGGTCTTCACGAAGGGGGTGAAGGAGGTCGCGGCCCCGCTTGTCGACGATCTCCGCGCCAGGGGGGCCGAGCTCGTCGTCGGCATCATCCATGGTGGGCTCGACGACGCGCCGTACACGTCCACGCTCGAGAACCAGGCGTGGCACCTCGCCCACGTGCCCGGCATCGACGCGGTGCTCATGGGCCACTCGCACCAGATCTTCCCCAACCCGAGCAGCACGGTGGCCCAGTTCAGCCTGCCGGAGGTCGACAAGGACGCGGGCACGGTCGCCGGCGTCCCCGCTGTCATGCCGGGCTTCTGGGGCCAGCACCTCGGCGTCATCAAGATGGGCCTGCTCCACGACGGCGAGCGCTGGACGGTCGACAAGGCGAAGACTGTCGTCGAGGCGCGGCCGATCGCGACGAGCTGCAAGGGCGGGCTGCCCGAGGCGTGCGACGCGATGGAGCGCTGGCGCACGGGGGCGCCGTGCGCGTTCGCTACCCTCTGCGCCGAGCAGCCGGACAAGGCAAAGGTCTTCGTCGAGGCCGACCCCGCCCTGGCGCCGCTCCTCGAGGCCGAGCACCAGGCGGCGGTCGATTACGTCAAGACGCCCATCGGCACGAGCGATTTCGAGATGTCGACGGCGTTCGCCGACGTGGGCGACGTCAGCGCGATCCAGATCGTCAACCAGGCCCAGGCGGACTACGTCGCCCGCTACATCGAGCAGAACCTGCCGCAGTTCGCGGCGCTCCCCGTGCTCTCTGTCAGCGCGCCGTTCAAGTCCGGCTTCCAGGGCGGCAACGATTACACAGGCGTGCCGGCGGGGAGCATCGCGATCAACAACGCGGCCGACCTCTATCTTTACGCCAACACGCTCCAGGCGGTGAAGGTGACCGGCGCCGACCTCCTCGACTGGCTGGAGAGGGCCGCGACGCGCTTCAACCAGATCGATCCGAGCGAGACGGAGCCGCAGCCGCTCATCAACGTCGGGATGCCCGGCTACAACTTCGATATCTTCACGGACCGGCGGCTCTCGTACGAGATCGACGTGACGCAGCCGCTCCCGCCCACGGGGATGAAGGCCAGCGGCCGGATCAAGAACCTCCTGTGGAACGGCGAGCCCATGGATCCGGCCGCGGAGTTCATCGTGGCGACGAACAACTACCGCGCGAGCGGCGGCGGCGGCTTCCCTGGGCTCGACGGCTCGAACACGATCTTCGCCGCGCCGGACACGAACCGCGACGTGCTCATCGCGTACATCAAGGACATCGGGAGCCTCACGCGGGCCGCGAACGGCTCCGACAGGAGCTGGCGCTTCGCCGAGGTCTCGACCGCTGGCCCCGTGATCTTCACCTCGGCGCAGGACGCGCTCCCGAAGGCGGAGGCCGCCGGGCTGACCCACATCTCGCTTGTCGCGCAGGACGACGGGAGCGGCAAGATGCTCTCGGTCTACGCCGTCGATCTGAGCGTGCCCTCGTCGATGTAGTCGTCCTTCGGGAGATCCCTGATCCCGAGGCGCAGTCCGATCGACGGCTGCACAGCGGCGCGCGGCGCTGCTATGGACCGGTGCACCGGACGGAGGTGCGCAGCGATGGTGACGATCTACGGGTGCAAGGGGTGCGGCTCGACATTGATCGAGGCGGTCTGCAAGCTGCTCGGCGAGGAGTACAAGCTCATCGAGGTGGCGCCCTGGGAGTCCGGGCCTGCCGTCGAGTCGTTGAGGGCGCTGAACCCGCTGCTCCAGGTGCCGACGGTCGTGCTCGATGACGGCACGGTCATGACCGAGAGCGTGGCGATCGTCCTCTGGCTGCTGGAGCGACACCCGGACACGGATCTCGCCCCGCCCCCCGGCGATCCGCGGCGCGCCGCATTCCTTCGACAGCTCGTCTTTTTCCCCTCGGCGATCTATCCCATGTACACGGTGGGCGATTTCCCCGAGCGCTGGGTGAAGGGCAAGGCGGCGCAGGACGAGCTCAAGGAGGCCACCGTGCAGCGCACGCTGAAGTGCTGGAGCGCGATCGAGGCGAGCTTCGGGCAAGGGCCCTTCTTCCTCGGAGAGCGGCTGAGCGTGCTCGATGTCTATGCCTCCGTGCTCTCGCGCTGGCGCCCGGGCCGCGATCGCCTCCGCGAGGTGGCGCCGCGCGCTGTCGCCGCGGCCGAGCGCGCCGAGGCCCATCCGGACATGGCCCCGGTGATCGCGCGCAATTTCGGCGGCTGACGGCCGCCGGCTTCACGGCCCGGCCCCGGGCTCCTTGCAGCAGCGAAACCCGATCTCGTAGAACCGGAACATCGGACCGTGCGAGTCGTTGGTCCCGCGGCACCCCGCCCACGGCTTGGACCAGTAGCCGCCCTTGAGCGACGACGGATGGGGCCACTCGGGTCGCGACGTCGACACCCACTCTTCCACGTTGCCGACGAGATCGACGACGCCGTACGGGCTCACGCACGCCGGGTACGAGCCCGACGGCTCGCCCTGCCAGAGCCGCTGCGTCTCGGCGGCGCGCACGGCCGGGTCGTTCGACGCGAGCCGCCGCTCGCTGATCCCCCGGTACGGCTTGCCCACGTTGCAGGCGGCCGGGTCCTGCGCGTACCCGTAGGGGAAGGGGAGCGCGGACGGCCCCTCGCACGCGAGCTCCCACTCGAACTCCGTGCAGAGGCGCTTGCCGGCGGCGGCGCACTCGCGCTCGGCCTCCACGTAGCGGAGCATCACGACGGGCAGCGCGCCGGCGCGGTTCGGCCACTCGTGGCGGTCCATGCACGTGCGCACCGGGGTGAAGCGCGGCTCGGCCGCGAACAGCCCGGGGAAGAAGCTGTAGCAATGGCCGCCGCGGTAGCTCGTGCAGATCCGCTGCACGTTCTCGTTGTGCGTGCCCTCGACGAGCACCATGTCGGGCGGGCAAGGCGCCGCGGCCCCCGGCCGGGGCGGCGCGGCGGCGAGGGCGAGCAGCGGGGCGAGAAGGAGATCGAGGAGCACGCGGCCGCTCTCTATCGCAAAGCCGCGCGGCGCACGAGGGGGCCGCGCGGCGGGTCGCGTCGCCGTCGCGCCGGAGCGCGCACCTGGGGTAGTCTCGCGGCATGGAAATCGAGCGGCTCAGGACGCGCCTTGCCGCGCTCGCCGCCCTGGCGTGGGGGAGCGCCTGCGGCGGCCACGTCGTCGTCGACGGGACGCCCGACGGGTCGGGAGGCGCGGGCGCGACGAGCAGCGCCGCGACGAGCACCAGCGCGAGCTGGTCGACCACCTCGGCCTCGACGAGCGCCTCCGGCGCGGGCGGCGGCGACCTGACGTCGACCTGCGTGTCCTACTGCGAGCTCTTCGCGGCGACGTGCGCGCGGGACCTGGGCGAGTGCAGCGCGTTCTGCGGGACGTTGCTGTCCCAGGCGCCGGAGTGCAACGAGCTCCTCGTGCCGATCTTCGACTGCGAGAGGAACGTGGTGGGGCAGTGCGACTTTCCCGCGCGCGAGTGCTCGGTGCTCGTGCCCGCGTACGAGAGATGCGCGTTCGACGCCGGCTGACCGGACACCGAGCGCGCCGGCGGCGCCGGGGGGCCTGCGTCCGCGAGGGCGCGGCGGCTCGCGTCGAGCCGACGCCGCGCCGCGTTCATGACGCGCGCGCGCCGCGCTCGCGCCGGAGCGCGCACCTGGGGTAGTCTCGCATCCCATGGAGAACTCGCGGCTCAGGACGCGCCTTGCTGCGCTCGCCGCCCTCGCATGGGGGAGCGCCTGCGGTGGCCACGTCGTCGTCGACGGGATGGCCGACGGCTCGGGGGGCGCCGGCGCGACGGGCACCAGCGGGGTCGGCGTCGGCGTGACCAGCGCCAGCGCGGTCAGCGTCGGCGTGACGAGCTCGACAACGAACGGCGCCGGCGTGACAAGCACCAGCGCGGGCTGGTCCAGCACCTCGTCGGTGACCAGCTCGTCCACCGGGGTGGGCGGGGGCGACGCCTGGTCCCTCTGCATGAGCTATTGCGAGCTCCTCCAGGAGAGCTGCGGGCCTGTGTCGCCGGACGGCTGCCGCAGCGAGTGCGACGGGCAGCTCGCCCAGGCGCCCGGATGCAACGACCTGCTCGTTCGGTTCTTCGAGTGCGCGATGCCCGGCGCGGGCCGGTGCGACCCTTTCCCGTTCACGTGTCAGCCGGACCTGGAGCGTTATGATACGTGCTTGTCCGGATCCGGATCCGACTGCGAGCCGTTCGTGTGCTCCCGCGGCGGCGACAGGTCCTGCCATTGCAAGGGCTCGTGCCCGGGCGTGGACTTCGCCGCCGAGTGCCGCCCCTCCAGGCCCACAGGCTTCGTCTGCTCCTGCCGCATCAACGGCACGGAGGTGGCCGCCTGCGAGGACGTCGGCCCGGCGTGCGCTCTCGCCGAAGGCTGCTGCGGGCCGATCTTCGACGAGCT
>NZ_JEMA01000566.1 GCF_001589285.1 Sorangium cellulosum
TGGAGATCCTGCGGAGCGAGATCTCCGCCAACGGAGGAGAGGGAGGTGACTCTGGCAAGAAGTGGGAGTACAACCAGCTCGACGCCCCGGATGGCATGTTCGGTGGGGACGCGTGCTCGGCGACCGTCGTCGCCGGAGGGCCTGCGGCCGTGAACCGGTGCGAGAACGGGGCCACGAGCACCGGCGGCAAGGGAGGGGACGGGCGGCCGGACAGCGGCGAGGACGGAGGCGACGGGCTGCCCACCGACCTCTTGCCGCCCGTTCGCGGGGGCATCGGGGAGCAGGACAACCGCACTTGCGAGGACGGATTCAGCGGCGGCCACGGGGCGCCGGGGGAGCCGGGCGCGCCTGGCAAAGGCATCGGGCGTCTCACGGAGACAGGATGGGAGGGGGACACGGGGGGCGAAGGGACCTGGGGCACGCCGGGCCAGGGCGGCGGCGGCGGAGGCGGTTGCCGGGGCGGGCTCGCCCGGTGCGGCGTTGCCTCCAGGGGAGGCCCGAGCGGAGGCTCGGGAGGGGCCGGCGGCTGCGGCGGCCGCGGGGGCCGCGGGGGAGCGAACGCACGGCCGTCTATCGGTCTCCTCGCGCTTCACGCCCGGGTGACCGTGCGCGACACCAAGATCACGGCGGACTTCGGCGGCACAGGCGGCAACGGCGGGGAACCCCAGCGCGGCGGCAGAGGCGGAAGAGGTGCACCGGGCGGAACGCTGGGGGATGAGCTCGGCGCCTGCTATGGCGGCCGGGGCGGCCAAGGAGGGCCCGGCGGCTACGGCGGCCCGGGGCGCGGCGGCGACTCGATCGGTATCGCCTACCTCGACGAGGACCAGCTCACGCTCGAGAACGTCACCATCGAGACCGGCGAGCCGGGCAAGGGCGGCACGAGCTGGAACCACGATGGCAGCACGACGGTGGGAGAGAGCGGCGAGGCCCACGAGACGCTTCGCTTTCCCGAATAGCCGCGGTCACGCGCCGNCGCTTTCCCGAATAGCCGCGGTCACGCGCCGGGAGGACGGCGCGAACCTCCACGTCGGCCACGAGGAAGCCATGGGATCTGAGCGCAGGCGCCAATAGCAGCTACGAATGGTCATCGCGCATCTCGCTGGAGCAACAAACGGGTTGAACCCGCCAGGAACGAGCAGAATCTCGAACCGCCAGGGGGCCGAGGACGCCAAGGAATCGTCTTCATCTTGGCGTCCTCGGCCCCTTGGCGGTTCATTTCTCGCTCGATCAACGTGTTCGGTGTTCTGGCACTACAGTCGCACTTCGCTCATGACAGGCTGCGGCTTTCTGGCGGGATCCGTGCCGAGTGGTGCGAGACCCTTTCCATGTGGGCCAGGACCTCCGCTTGACCCCAGCGCTCGAGCGCGTCCATCTCCGCCGGGCCGAGCAGCCGCCGAATCGCGCCCCAGGTGCGCTCGAACGCGGGCGCGGTCAGGCGCTGCGACAGCCCGGCGAGGGGGCTCAGGTCGGGGTCGTCGTCGCGGTACGTCGCGTAGAGCTCGGCGTCCCATCCTTCGAGCGGGAGCGCGTCCGCCTCGGCGACGCGCCGATCCAGCGCGTCCACGGTCTCCGCCCACGCTCGGGCGATCTCGAAGAGCTTGGTGACCTTGCCGAGCGGCAGGCCGAAGCTCGCGACGCGGTGCTCCTTGCGGTGCGGTAGCCACCCGACGAGCACGTGCCACATCATCTGCCACTCCGGCTCCAGTCCGAGGAAGAACACGCGCTCCTCGATCCACGCGCGAAGCTGCGCCGCGGCCGCCGTGCCCTGGCTGCGCTCCACGTCGGTGAGGAACGCCGCGATGTGCGCCGCCATCATGCCGTCATCGTCCCCCAGCGCCTCGAGCTCGATCTCCGCCCGGACGCAGCGACGCGCGGCCGTCTTCGCCGCCTCGACGCCGTCGATCCGGAGCCCGAGATCGGGCCAGAAGGGCGTTACCCTGTCCAGGCTGAGGAGCCGGATAGCGGTCGTGTAAGCGTAGAATACGTCGAGGTGAGCGAGATCGCGGGTCGGGTTCATCGGCAGCGCAGCTCGGGGTGGTCTGGAGCGGCCAGCCTAGCGACGCCGGGGCTGAGCGGGTAGGTCACCATGCGCACGACGGTGCGCCGGGAGCCACCCGTCAGGGACGCCGTGCACCAGGGCCTGCCGGGCCGCCCCCGGGCGTGAGATAGCAGACGGGCGTGGCTCCGGGAGCGCGGCCGGGAGCAAAAAATCAGGCAGATCAGGCTGTTCTGCTGGACTCCGGCGTGAGCTGGCACCCACGATGGGCTGCGAGACGAGGGGGGGGTGTGGTTCAGGATACAAACCTGCCTCCTCCGGCGGTCGCGCGACGTCCCGCGCAGGCAGGCGTGGCTGATTTTCTGCCTCCAGGTCCAGCGCCGGAGGGCTTCCTGGCTCCTGGCTGAGCCTGGTAGCTTCGGCGACCATGGCGAAGCCCAAGACGCAACCGGAGAAGTCCCCGGCGAAGGCCAGGGGAGACGAGGGGGCCCGGAGCTACCAGGCCCTGTACAGGCACTACCAGCCGATCGGGGCGGAGCTCCCGCCCGGGGAGGTGCAGGCGTGCCGCGCCGATCCGCGCCTCGTGCTGGTCAACGTGAAGCGCGGTGTCGCGGCGGTGCTCGGCACGAAGGAGCAGGTGAAGGCCGTGCGCGAGCACCTGCCCAGGATCGCGGTCGACGAGCTCGTGGAGCTGCCGGACCTCGCGCGGGCGCTCCTGTTCGCCGTGCGCGAGGCGCTGCCCCGGGCGACGGGCCCGAAGGAGATCGACAAGGCGCTGAAGGAGATCGGCGGGCCGCGCGAGGATCTCCTGACCCAGGCGGAGCTCTTCGCCCGGCGCGGCCTCCTCGACAAGGAGCGTGTCGCGCAGATCCGGGCCGGCTCGGGGAAATACGATATGGCGCGGGATGGCATGGAGCTCGCGGCGCTGTTCACGCAGCACGCGGGCGAGCTCGAGGGGCTCCACCCGTTCACGAGGGAGGAGATCGAGAAGCTCCGGCGGACGAGCGAGTGGCTGCTCGAGAACCTGACCCCGGCAGGAGCCCGGGTGGAGGTGAAGAAGAGGGACAAGACCGCGGCCGAGGACACGAGAGACCGGCTGTGGGCGCTGCTCCTGCGGCGGCACCCGGCGCTCAGGAAGGTGGGGTACTACTTCCACGGCGACGACTTCGAGTCGGTCACGCCGCGCCTGCTCTCGCGGGCCTCCTCGGCGCAAGCCGTCGACGAGGCGCTGGAGGAGGAGCCGGAGGCGATCGCGAGCGACGCGACGGGAGAGGGCGAGGCCGAGGGCGAGGCGCCCTGAGCACCGCTCCGCGACCTGCCTGAGCGCGAGCGCCGAGGCGAGCGGCGTCCCGGGCGCGATCGGTCAGAGCTGCCCATACTCACGGATCCGGTCGCGCTCTTCGGCCTTGTCTCCCTTGTCGGGCTCCAGATCGACGACGATCCCGAGGCGCGATTCGACGTAGGCCGCCCAGAGGGTTCCATGCGGTGGAACGCTGATCCAGGTATTCATCTCCGTGATCGACAGGAGCCCATCGATGCTCCGATCGAAGATTCTTATGTCCCTGAATCGTAATCCGCAGGTGAAGCCGAGCTGCGCGTTCAGGTTGCGGGAATAGACGTCTCCGCCGAGGAACAGATCGACGTGCGTGGTCCGGACAAGGGTCGCCTGCGGCCTCAAGGTCGTGGTGAACATGGGAAGAACGGCTCCGATCAATTGGTAGAGTTGAAAGCTGGTGGCCGCGCTCGCCCGGAAAGGCCCGACCTCGTACGTAGCGTGGATCCCCAGCTTCTTGTCTTCTATCGTCGACATGTTCTCCTTGCCCACACCGACGCCGATAAAGTACCCAATGTTGAGCTCGTGGGTAGGACTCGCTGTCTGTCCGAAGCTCACCATGACTGTATGGACAGCCCCCGGAGCTGTTCCGCCGCCATACGTGGCTCCTAGTCTCGCGCGATGGGGGAGCTTTGTCTGAACGACACCGTTGAGGCGGAGGCCGTCCCAATGGAATTTCTCTGGGGGCCGTGGCTCTTGCGCTGATGCCGGAGCGGTAAGGGAGAACACTCCAAACCCTGGCAGCGCGCGCAAGAATGGCTGCCATGGCCTGCTCGAACGGCGGGTTGATGGCTCCCACGAGATGAGCGGCGGCGTGAAGTATGTTAGGGTCATTCGGCCTGCATCTGGACTATGCACGCTGGGTTCTTCATCAGCTCATCAATGTCGACGTCGCCGTAGTAGCTCTTGAACATATAAGCGTTTTCCATCGCGCGGATGCCGCGACGATCGCGCGCAACGCCTGGCAGCGGCGCATCCTCAAAATATCTTATAACATCGGAGCAAGTTGAGTATTGGTCTCGGGCCAGATCTCGAACACTCAATACGGTTTCGCAGTCGATCGTGCCGCTGCCGAGTATTTCCTTGTACGCGCCGAACGTTCCCAGAAAGCTCCTACAGTCCACGTCCAGCATGGTCAGCTCGATCGCTTGCAATTGGATCATGCATTGCTCCGGGAGCTCTGGCTCAGGCGAAGGCGTACGTTTGTCTTCGTTGGTGGGGGGATGTTCCTGTCTTTTCTGACGATGGTGATTGCGGCGCTGGAGGGTCTTCTCACAGCTGGCCAACCGTTTCCGGGTGACGCTCAGGGTCGACCGAAGATCGGGGTCGTTCTTGCTGGCGGCGTCCTGGCGTGCTTGAGGCTGCTCGTTGCTCTCTGCAGAGATTTTTCCTAGATTGTATGCCGCCGCCAGCGCCGCGATCGCGATGGCCCCCAATCCAATCCATGTTGTCGATTTTGGTGATGTTCCCATGTGTCGAGCGTTACGGGTTAAAGTCCTGGTGCGTGCGTGAGAATGCCGACCCTGGCCTGTCCGACCAGCGGGGCGATGGCTCCCGCGAGATGAACGGCGGCGTACAATGGGTTCGATTCATTCGGTCCGCATCTGGGCTATGCACTCTGGGTTTTTCACCAGCGCATTAATGTCGCTGGGGTTGCCATATTCGTCCCTGATCGCATAGGCGTCTTCCACCGCGGCAATGGCGAGCGGATCGCTCATGGCATCTTGGTAGGTGGTGCCCTCGCTGGTTCTTATGATGGCGGCACAGAAGGAGGACTGTACGTGGGCCACGGATGCAATGTCCAAGACGATTTCGCAGTGGATCGTGCTGCTGCCCAGTATTGTCTTGTATGCATCGAAATGTCTCCTGAGGCTCCTGCAGTTCGCGGCCAGCATATGCAGATCCTTCACCTGCGACGCGATGATGCATTGCTTCGAAAGCGCTGGCTCGGGTGAAGGTGTGGGGTTGTCTTCGTTGGTACGGAGCGTTTCCTCTCTCTTCTGAAGATGCTGGTCGTGACGCTGGAGGGTCTCTTCACAGCCGGCCAACCTCTTCCGGGCGGCGCTCAGAGCTGACCGAAGATCGGGATCGTCCTTGCTGGCGACATCCTGGTGCCGTTGAGGACGGCTTCCGCTCTCTGCCGAGGTTCTTCCCAGATTGTATGCCGCCGCCAAGGCGGCGACCGCGATGAAACCTAATCGAATCCATGTTGTCGGCTTCGGTGATGTTCCCATGTGTCGAATGTTTGCGGGGTGGCGCCAGCGATCGTTGTTTGAAGGTCAGTCGGCGTGGTGAGGATGGGCCTCTAGGGCAGTGTAGGCTAGTAGTAGCAGGGATCCTTCCTGATCGGCATTATTCCAACATCTTCAGGGGCGATAGGTAGATTGATGCCGCTGACGGGTTGTAGCAATTCGCGCCACTGATGGCATGTCTTCGCGTTGACCGTGTTCACGAATTGGTTCTGCAGCGGTGTCGTTCTTGAGCAGCCGCTTAGTTGAGGCCATGTATCTTCTGGTGCACACAGTGCTGCGCACCTGGGGGATGGATCCATGCACGTCGGCGCCGGTGTTTCATCAAAGATCGTGCATCCGATCTGGGATAGTACCGTCGCGGAAATAAGTTGGGCGAGGCTGGGACGGATTGTCCTTGAACGACGAAGTGCTGCGGTCATCGGCTCTTGCTCTCAGGGGTATCTGATGGCGGCTCGCGTTTGCCTCAAGAAGCAGGCAGGAGGATACAGGAAAGGCTATCATTCTCCAATGCATCGAATCCGTGTACATGGCCGCGGCCGGGCGTCGCGCGCGAGCGCGTCGAGCTCGCCAAGGCATGCGCGCGATGTCCAGGACGTCGCCAGCGAGCGATGACTCGCGCGGCCGGTCGCGGACGATCTCGCTTCGCTTCCATGGTGACGCGGGTCGAGGCGAGCACGAGCGCCGGCCGAGATCCGGGAGCGCGAGCACGTCATCGAGCGGCAGCGTCGTGTCATCTCGGATGCCCTCCTGGAAACGTCCGGGCACACGTCGTGTCATCCCGGATGCCCTCCTGGAAACGCTCGGGCACACGTCGTGTCACTCGGCGCGGCC
>NZ_JEMA01000567.1 GCF_001589285.1 Sorangium cellulosum
GGGCGCTCGCCGAGGCCGCCGGCGACAGGGGCCGCGCGGCCGAGCTCCTGCTCGAGGAGGCGACAGCGCTCGACTGGCTCGAGGACTTCCCCGCCTCCGCCGCGGCCTCCGCGCGCGCGGCGGAGCTCTGCGCTGGCCTCGGCGACGCGCGCCTCGACGCCCGCTGCCTGCTGGCGAGCGGCCGCTCGGACTGCCGCAGCCAGCGCGTCGACGAGGGCATCCCCAAGGTGGAGCAGGCCGCCCGGGACGCGCTCGCCCTCGGCGACCACGAGGCGCACGTCATCGCCCGGAGCTTCCTCGTCGGCTCGCTCTCGGTGGCCGGCCGCCTCGACGAGGCCGAGCGCCACGGCGACGCCGTCGTCGACGCCTGCCTGCGCGCCGGCGACGCCTTCCACCTGTGCGGCGCCTACATCAACCGGGTGTTCATGTGGATGAAGCGCCACGAGGAGGACCGAGCGCTCGTGGAGCAGCGGGAGGCCGTCCGCCTCGCCCGCGAGCTCGGGCACGCCCAGCTCGAGCGCATGGCGACGCTGAACCTCGCCGAGATGCGCTACTGGATGGGCGCCCCGGACGAGGCCCTGCCGCTCGCGCGCCGCAGCCTCGACCTCCAGCGGCGCTTCTTCAACCAGCGCCCGTCGCCGGACGACGCCCTGCTCCTCGCCCGCATCCACCTCGCCCGCGGCGAGGACGACGAGGCGGCCCGCCACCTCGCCGAGGCGCGCGCGAGCGTGCCCGAGCCCGACCTCACCCCCTGCGCCCGCACGCTGGCACGCCTGGTGCAGTTAGCGCTGGACGACCGGGCAGCCGGTCGGTTCGACGCCGCGGCGTGGCGCGCCCTCGTGGACGAGGCGCGGCGCACCGAGGTGATGCACGAGCGCGCCGAGGCCCTGCACAGCGCGGTCGCCTCGGCGCTCCGCGCGGGCGCCGGCGACGAAGCGCGCCTGTTCCTGGCGGAGGCGAGGGCGGTCTCCGCGGGCTTCTGGCAGCAGCGGCTCGACGAGATCGAGCGCGCGCTCCCCGCGCCGGGGGCGACCGGCGCCGCGTGAACCGGCCATCCGGCTTGCCGGCCCAAAGAAAGGACCTGAGCGCGTGATGACCTACCGGATCCCTGGGTTGCTTGTGTTCTGTCTCGGGCTCTCGAGCGCCGGCGCGGGCTGCACTGTCGCCGACGACGGCGGAGCCTCGCTCGGCGGGCCGCCGCGCTCCACGCTGGGGGCCGGGACCGGGACGGCCACCAGCGTGATGGACGACATGGATCTGACCGGCGGCTCGCTGGTGCCGTACATGGACGCGGTGCAGGCCGTGTACACCAACGGCCTCTCCGCCGAGGCGCTCACCCGCAACGCGCTGATCACGAACCTGCGCGCCAACCGCGCCATGGTGATGCTACCGCTCGCGACCGAGACCTACGCCGACGACAGCGAGCACGAGGAGCTCCTCGAGCACGCGTGGCGCCTCGACCCCGAGTTGCTCCGCTACAGGCTCCGCCACAAGGAGACGCGCGAGGTGATGGGCTATCTCGTGTCCTGCGCCCTCGAGCAGGGCCAGAGCGTCTCGTACACCGACACCCGGACGGGCAAGACCTACGAGTTTCCCGGCGAGATCGGGATCTGCCCCCACTGGAACGAGCAGGGGGTGCATGAGGGCCCCGCGGGCGCGAAGTGCCGGCAGCTCATCACGGCGTGCCTGCTCGCGCTCGTGAACCCCACCGGCCGCCGCATCACCGTCTCGCTGCGCGGGCAGGCGTTCCCGAACCATCGGCCGGGGCTCCTCTCGCCTGGGCCCTCCGTGCGCGTGGGGACGACCACCGAGGACGATGCCGCCATCCCGAGCTTCGGGTCCTGCAAGAGCGATACGCGAGGGCTGTCGCGCAACTGTGGCTGGACGGCCGAGCACGTCGGCACGTGCAGCCCGGGCTCGACAGTGACCCTCGGCGCCCGCGGCACGCCCGTCGACGAATGTGACCACCGCCTCCCGGTCGCCCCCGGGCGGTCCGACGACGACACGATCCTCCGCGTCTGCGACGGCATCCACGGCTGCAACGCCGGCTCGCCCGCTCACGTCGCCCAGACCGAGGTGCGCTGCAGCGACCGCAGCGAGCCCGCGCTTCGCTTCGAGTGCCCGAGCAGCGGTTACTTCAGCGTCATGAGCGGCCCGCTGATGTCCCGCCGCGCCAGCGGCGCGCCCGGGAAAGACGGAGCCCCGGCGCCCCGGAAGCTCGCCGGCTTCAGCGTCGCGAGCCGTCCGCCGACCGCCGGCCCGATGCCGATCGGCGCCGGCATCGTCGTCGAGCCGGCGCCGTTTCAACCCGCTGTGTATCCGGCGCAGGAGGCGGACATCTTTGGCTGGCGCGAGGGCGCGTTCTACGGGAACTTCTGGACCGAGACGAACCCGCTTCACGAGAAGCTCACGCCGGAGATGAACGAGGTGGACGAGGAAGGAAACCTCTATCCCGCTCCGCGCTCCGGGGCGGTCGTGTTTCGACACGCGTTCGCCTGCACGGGCGAGCACTGGGACGACGAGATCGCCTATCAGAAAGACCGCCTCTGCGCCGGCGGCGACGAAGACGAAGACTGCGTCGCGCACTCGGTGGGCGCCTGCGGCGATTCGTACAACATCACGAATTGCCCGCCGCTTCATCAATGCGACCTCGAGGACGGCGGGCTCGTGGAGGGTGACGGGGATTTCCAGGAGTGTGCGGGCGATGGGGGCACATGGCTCCACCCCATCACGTCCTTTCTCAACGATCCGGTGGACGTCGTCCGGCGGCCCTGGCTCCCCGTTCCGGGGATGCCCACCCCCGGAGGGTCCGGTACGTCGCCCCTGCTACCGCTCTGCCCTTGATCGGCGTCGACCCCGCCGCGGAGGCGCTCAGCCTTCGCCCCCGCGCTCTCCGCTTTCCCCGCCTTCCCGGTAGTCGGCCGGCTCGATCCGATAACGCGCGATCCATCGGTGGATCTGCGTTCGCCCCTTGCCCATCGCCCGCGCGACCGCGCTGATGTTCCCCCGGTGCTCGCGGAAGAGGCGGATCAGCGCCTCGCGCCGCGCCTGGTCCTCCGCCGCCGGCCGCTGCGGCTCGCCGGGCTGGGCGTCGAGCCGCGGGAGCTCGGTCGGGGTGCGCGTCATCCCGGCGGGCGGCGGCAGGTGCTCGAGCTCCACCCTGCCGCTCCCCGCCAGCGCGATCGCTGTCGCCAGGCACTTCTCCAGCTCGCGGACGTTGAGCCGCCACTCGCGCAGGAGGAGCGCGCGCGCCGCCTCGCAGCTCAGGGCGATCTCCGCCGCCCGGTCCGGGGCGGCGCGGCGGAGCAGCGCCGCGATGAGCAGGCCGAGGTCCTCCCGGCGCTTGCGCAGGGGCGGCAGCTCGAGCACGAAGCCCGACAGGCGCGCGAAGAGATCGCCCCGGAAATCGCCGCGCTCCACCATCGCCGGCAGGTCGCGGTGCGTGGCCACCACGACGCGGAGGTCGACCTTCACCGGCCGCGTCGCGCCCACCGCGACGACCTCCGACTCCTGCAGCACGCGCAGGAACGCTGTCTGCGACATCGCGGGCAGGTCGCCGATCTCGTCGAGGAAGAGCGTGCCCCTGTCCGCGGCGCGGATGAGGCCGGGCCGGTCCTCGGCCGCGCCGGAGAAGGCGCCCTTCCGGTGGCCGAACAGCTCGGACTCGATGAGGCTGTCGGGCAGCGCGCCGCAGTTGATCGCGACGAACGGCCCGGGCCGCCCCGAGAGCGCGTGGAGGGCGCGCGCGATGACCTCCTTGCCGGTGCCGCTCTCGCCCTGGAGGACGACGGGGATGCTCGCGGGCGCGATCGCGCGCAGCGCCGCGAAGCGATCGGCCAGCGCGGGCGCGAAGGTGGCGAGGCCGAGCGGCTGACCCGGCGCCGCGTCGCCCGCGTCCTCGTCCGGCGCGGCGACATCACGGAACAGGAAGAACGTGTGTCCGAGCTCGATCAGGTCCCCCTCGGTGAGCTGCGCGCTCTGCCGCGGCACGCCGTTCACGAAGGTGCCGTTCCTCGATCCGAGGTCCTCCAGGCGGAGCCGGCCGCCGTCGCGCGTGATGCGCGCGTGCCGGGACGACACCCAGCCGTCCTCGAGGCGCACGTCGAGGAGCGCCCGGCCTCCCTCGGTCCGCCGCTCGATCGAGCGCACAGTGCCCCGCCCGAAGCGCACCTCGTCCGCCCCGTCGAGCGATAGCCGCGCGGGCGGATCCAGCGGCCGCTGGCATTGCAAGACGAGGAACAGGAACGGCCGCGGCTCGGCGCACGAGCCGGCGCGTCGCTGGGTGCGGACCAGCGTCGTCGGCTCGTCGCGCGCCTCGCTCATCCTGCCCCTCTCCGTTCCCGGGAGAACGCGCGCGGAGGAGCCGTGGGTTCGACGTGGGCCTGCATGCAGCGGGCGTACGATCTACCACGCCTGGCCGGCCCGCGGCGCCTCACGCGGCGCGCCCGGGAGGCTTCAGCGTCGCCTGATGGCGATCGAGCAGCGACGTCGCCGTGATCCCGAGCGCCTGCGGGCCCGGCGCGCGGTCAGCGATAGGGCCCGCGCGGCTCGGGGGCCGCGAGCGCGGAGACGATCGCGATCGCGCGCTCGATGCCCTCGCGCCCCGTCTCGAGGTGGCCGAACGCGAGCGTGACAGCAGCCTCGTCGCCCACGATCGCCGCCGGGCGGAGCACGGCGATCTCGCGCCGCAGCTCGTCGCCCAGGCGCTGCGCCACCCGGTCCGGCGCCTCCGCGTGCAGCTCGTAGGCCCGGGCCAGCGCGTCGTCGCCGGCCCGGGCTGCCGCCGCCCGGGCCGGGCCGCGCCTGGGCCGCCGCCGCAGGGCGAACCGCTCCGAGGGGGACGCGGCGCGGGCCACGCGCACCTGGGTGCCGAACGGGCCCTTCCTCGCTTCCCGGCCGAACGCCACGGTGACGAGCCTGCCGCGGTGCTCCAGCTCGATGATCGCCTCGCCCTCGGCCGAGGAGGCGCCCGCGCCGGAGACGACGCGCCCGCCGAGCTCCTGCGAGAGCGCCCGCAGCTCCTTCGCGAGCGCGCGGCCGCGGCCCGCGACAAGCGCGGCGGCGCGGATGGCGCTCGCCAGCTTGTCGGCGTCGTCCTCCAGCCCGGCGCGGACGGCGGTCAGCCGGTGCGACTCGAGCGTGAGCTGGTACTCGGCGGCCGCGCGGAGCGCCTCGCGCAGCGGCGGCGTGAGCCACCAGCGCGCGAGGGTCGGGCTGCTCGCCTTGACGACGAAGGCGCCGTCGAGCGCCGGGTCGCCGACGTCGACCCGCCGCGCCCGGAAGGCCCCGCCGCTCGCGTCGCGGAGCCGCTGCTCGTGGACGCGGAGCCGGAGGCCCGACGGGTTCCTCGCGGTGCCGGTGATGCGGGTGCTGTACCGCACGACGGGCGCGTCGCCGTGGTCGATGTCGTGGTCGACGATCAGCGCGACGTTCTCGCACACGACCGAGATCTGCATGCGGGGGTCTCCCCACTGGCCCGGCCCTGACTTGAACTCGCCGCCGACGAGGGCCGCGGCGCGCTGCCAGACGGGCCGGGCGATCCGCCAGCGGGCCTGGGCGGCCCGCCTCGCGTCCTGGCGCGCCTGCGCGAAGCACCGCGCGAGGCCCGCGATGCCCGAGACGATCATCAGGACGAAGAGGGGCTCCATCCTCGGCACATCCTAGCCTCCCCGCCGAGGGCGCGCCCAGGCGGGATCGGCCGCGACCGGCGGCGCCGGCCGATCCCGCCGGACCGGTCCGCCGCCCCGCCGGTGGCGGCCGACAGCGCCCTGCTCCTGTCCGTGGCCTATTTGTCGCCGTGGATCGAGAGGTGATAGCTGTTGCCGGGATCCACCTGCGCGACGGCGACCCTGTACGTGTCGTTGTCCTCGGTCTCGAACGAGATCACGCCCCCGGTCGCGGTGACGGTCTGGGCGAAGGTCAGGACCCAGTCGCCCGAGAAGTTCTTGTAGTGCACCCGCAGCTCCACCGTGCCCGACGTGGAGTCCACGTGGGCGTGGAACCATTTGACGCCCTTGAGCTCCTCCCAGTGGTAGTCGGTCCTGTCGGTCCAGCAAAAGTTGATATCGAGGCCGCTGACGTCGCACCAATCGTCCACGAAGTCGCTCGCCGTCAGGGCCTGCGCGGCGCTCCCGATCGCCTCTCCGGTGCCCGCCTGCGGGGTCGGCGCCGGCGCCTCGATCACGTCGGGCTCCGTCGCGGCGCGGCGCGGGCCGCGGGCGAGCCGTGCCTCGTCCATGCGCCGCTGCGCCGCGATCAGCGCCGGCGGCGCGGCCTCTCGCGAGAGCGCCTCGTAGAGCGCGACGGGGCGCAGCCGCTCCAGGGACTCGGGGAGCGCGAAGGTGGTGAAGCCCAGCACGCGCCCCTCCTCCGGCTCGTAGAAGTGGACCTCGGCGCCATTCGCGAGGTGCAGGCTCGTGATCGGGGCGAGGCCCTCCTCGACGGCCTCGGCGCCCGATCCCTGCTCCACGGCGCAGCCGCCAGCGAGGCAGAGCCCCAGGGCGAGGGCCGCGGCGCGGCGGGCGGTGCGAGCCATCGAGAGGTCGCGAAGCATCGAATCGATGATCATTGTCATTCTCCTTGGTCGTTCATGGGTCATGCGCGGACGTCTGCCCGCGTGTCCGGCCAGCGCGCGGCACGACCCCGCTGTGCGACGCTCGCCGCGCGTCCGCGGGCCTATCCGCGAGACAGTGGGCTCGACAGCGCGTCGTGCGAGGCGTTCGCCTTCGCCTCGAGCGCATGAGCAAGGTAGGGGCCAGAGGCGATGTCGGCCTGCGAGCGGTCGCCGGCTTCACCCGGGATTCACGGAGGGCGCTCTTTCTCCCGTCCCTCGCTCCGGAGGGTGCTTCCCACGGAACGCGCGCGCCTGTCACGCGACGCCTGGCCCCCTGCCACACCGACCAGGTGTGACAGGTGTCAGGTGTGGCGAGGGGTGACACCTCGCGGCCGTGACAGCGGCGGGCGCGCGCTCGAGGGAGAGCCTCGATGTGGGAAAAGGAAGTTCGATGTGGAGAGAGAGGTTCAAACGCTCTCGAGGCGTCAAGTCCCAGCTGCAGAGCCCGCCCTGGATTGACAGCACACCTCTCCATGCGATCCGGCCTCCCTGGAAAAGAGGCACCGTATCGACACCTCATCCATGCATCGGTGGGTTCGCCTTCACTCGACAGCCATCAGGAGTTGACATCGGGCATGTGAGCGTTCACATTGCGTTGGTATCCTTTTGCTTCGCATCGGAAGCGCGGTCATGCGCACCGAGACCTTCGTCAACCGAGCGAGCGCGTCACCGGTCACGCTCGCTCGGTCGTCACGTACGCGCGTGGCGGTGAGCCTCCTGGCGGGAAAGTTGAACAGGGAGGCGGGGAGACAGGGAGCATTTCGAAGCTTTCCCTCCCCGTTTCCCCGCCCCCCGGTTCAATTTTCCGAAGAGCCCGAGGGATGCCTCAGGGTCCAAACGCCTCGGAGACGTCAAGCCCCCAGTGCGGGAGCTGCCCTGGGTTGACAGAACATCGCTCCATGTGATCCGGCCTCATGGCAAAGCGACGCTGTATCAACAATCAACGTCGATCCATGCGTCGAAGCGGCCGCCTTCACGCCACAGCCTACGACATGCCCGCCTGGGTACAGGAGAACCTCATGAGACTGCGATTCGAACGATGGCCCCTGCTGACGATGCTCGCGCTCAGCGCGTGCGTCGCCGCCGAGCAGATCGACGAAGACGGCTACGAGTTCGACGAATCATCGGAGAGCGTCACCATCGA
>NZ_JEMA01000568.1 GCF_001589285.1 Sorangium cellulosum
GAGCTCGACGTCGGGCGGCGGCGCGAGCAGCGAGGTGACCTCGGGCTCGGGCGGGAGCGGCGGCGGGATCGTCGACTGCGACGCGGACGGGGACGGCTATCCGTCGATCGCGTGCGACGGCGGCACCGATTGCGACGACGACCATGCGCAGGTCCACCCCGACCAGCCCAACACGTTCCATGACACGCCCACCCGCCCCGGAGGCGGCTTCGATTATGACTGCAGCGGTCATGAGGACCCGCAGATCCCCGCGGTCCGCTGCGAGACCGGCGGGCCGTGCCAGGACGCGTCCAACGTGTACCTGGTGGAGGTCGCGTGCGGTGAGCCAGGCCCGGTCGGAAGCTGCAACCTCCTCTGCCAGCAACGCATCACGTACAGCGGGCTCAAGCGGGCCTGTCATTGAGGTGACCAGCGGACCAACGACCTTGGCACCGCGATGCTCGGAGCCGCTTGACGAAGAAGGAGGCTCTCGCGCGCGGTCTGGCGCTGGAGCTCGCGCCGCCGTCCGCGGCATGGCAGGCTCCGGAGTGGGCCGGTGGATCCCGCCACCGATCGGAGGACGACATGATCCGCCCGGCGTGGCAGCGCACCCTTGGCCTATACGCCGAGCGACTCGGCGTGAGCGTCGACGAAATCCTCTAGAGCGACAAACGGGTTGAAACCCCGAGAAAACGAACCACAGAGGCACAGAGGGCACAGAGGAAGAGAAAAGAAAGATAATTTATTTTCCCTTCTTCCTCTGTGCCCTCTGTGCCTCTGTGGTTCAAATCTCTTCATTCCTGGGTATTTCAAGCTGATCGGCGCTCTAGCCAGTCAGGCCGCCTCCGGGCCTCTTTCTGCACGGGGGCGTCANCAGTCAGGCCGCCTCCGGGCCTCTTTCTGCACGGGGGCGTCACGAGCGACGTTGCGCGGTCGGCGACCATTCGAGCCGGAGCTCCGGATACTCATGCCCAAAGGGGTCGCGCTCCAGCTGCGCGGCTTTGCTGAACTCGACATCTCGTGCGCCATCGACGTAGAGCAGCCGAAACGGGCAGCAGCTGCCGTCCACAAAGGCGACGCAGAAGGTCGTGAACGGATTCGTCAGACCCGCGGGGCCAAGGATGAACGCTTCAAGCGCCGCACGATCGGCGAAGCCCCGGACAGAGGACGCTGGCACATGGGCCTCGTGATCGACGACGATGAAGCGATCGTTCAGCTCGAGCTCCGTGGAAAACGGCGGCTGAAGAATGCCGGCCGTCATCTCGATCCTGGAGAGCGTCTCCAGGAACTCGCCGCCGTCGAACGCCCAGGGATCCGCGACAGCGCATGCGGTCAGGGCGTCAGCCAGCTGAATCAGGTTCATAGAAGCGCGCAGGAAGCGGTCACGCAGGTCGGCCTGACGGCTGCGCATGAGCCGCGGCTCAGAAAATAGCACCGCAGCGCGCCGGGTGGCAAGACAGCCGGGCGCCATATGACTGCTGGGCCTTCGACGCGCCACGGCGCCCAGCGGCGATGCCCTGTTCCGGGAACCGAGCCGCCGGCTTCATGCGCTTGTCAGCCAGGACAGCGATGGCGACCGCTGGAGCCCGATACGCCGCGCAGACACAACTCCTTGCTTGGATTGCGTGTCGATTGCAATCAGAAGCTCACGTTCATGGACGACCAGCGCGACCTCGAGCGAGGCAGGGAGCTCATGCTGCGCCGCAACCTCCATGGATGTTCCGTCGCACGTGCACACATAGACATCCTGTCCATCGGCAAGAACAAGTTGCCAGCCGCGCCCGCGCAACGTCCCGCC
>NZ_JEMA01000569.1 GCF_001589285.1 Sorangium cellulosum
AGCGCGCCGCGCGCGAGGCCGCCGCGCGCCACGCGCTCGCGCAGACGCAGGCCCGCCTCGTCCTCGCCGGCCGCATGGCGAGCGTCGGCACGCTGGCCGCAGGCGTCGCCCACGAGATCAACAACCCCCTCGCCTTCGTCATCACGAACGTCGACGCGGCCATCCGGCGCATCGCCTCGCTCGATCGACGGAGCAACGCCTCGCGCAGCGGCCCCTGGGGTCGCGCTCACGGCGACGGCCGCGCGCCGTCGAGCGAGCTCTCCGAGGTGCTGAGCCTCCTGGAGGACGCGCGCGAGGGCGCGGAGCGCGTGCGGCTCATCGTGCGCGACCTCCACACCTTCTCGCGCGCCGAGGACGACCGCCGCGGGCCTGTCGATGTCCGGCGGGTGCTCGACTCCTGCGTCCACATGGCGATGAACGAGATCCGGCACCGCGCCCGCGTCGTCCGGAGCTTCGACGAGGTGCCGCCGGTCGAGGCGAACGAGCCGCGGCTCGCGCAGGTCTTCCTGAACCTCATCGTGAACGCCGCGCAGGCCATCCCCGAGGGGCTCGCCGAGCAGAACGAGATCGAGCTCTCGACGCGCTGCGACGCCGCGGGGCAGGTCGTCGTCGGAGTGCGCGACACGGGCGCCGGGATCGCGCCCGAGGCGCTCGGGCGCATCTTCGACCCGTTCTACACGAGCAAGGAAGAGGGCGAAGGGCTGGGGCTGGGGCTCGCGATCTGCCACTCCATCGTCACGGCGCTCGGGGGGCAGATCGAGGTGGAGAGCCGCCCCGGCGAGGGGAGCACGTTCCGCGTCGTCCTCCCCGCCGCCAGGACCGGCGAGGCGCGCGCCCCGGCGGCGCCCGGCGACGGCGCGCCGCGCTGGTCGCGCGAGGGCGGCGGGCTCGCCGCGACCGAGCAGCAGGCGGCGCCGCGGCAGCGGATCCTCATCATCGACGACGAGCCGCTGCTCACGCGGGCGATCGCTGGGACGCTCGAGCCACGGCACCAGACGACCGCGACCGCGAGCGCCCGCGACGCGCTCGCCCGGATCCGCGCCGGCGAGCGCTACGACGCCATCCTGTGCGATCTCATGATGCCCGACATGACAGGGATGGATTTTTACGCCTCGCTCGCGGAGCTCGCGCCCGAGCAGCAGCGCCGGGTCGTGTTCCTGACCGGCGGCGCCTTCACCGAGCGCAGCAAGGCGTTCCTGCAGCAGGTCGATGCCCGGCTGCTCCTGAAGCCGTTCGACGCGGCGACGCTGCTCTCGCTTGTCGACGAGGTCGTCGCGTCGCGCTGACGCGCGCGCTCCTCGACGAGGTCGTCGCGTCGCGCTGACGCGCGCGCTCCTCGACGAGGTCGTCGCGTCGCGCTGACGCGCGCGCTCCTCGACGAGGTCGTCGCGTCGCGCTGACGCGCGCGCTCCTCGACGAGGTCGTCGCGTCGCGCTGACGCGCGCGCTCCTCGACGAGGTCGTCGCGTCGCGCTGACGCGCGCGCTCCTCGACGAGGTCGTCGCGTCGCGCTGACGCGCGCGCTCCTCGACGAGGTCGTCGCGTCGCGCTGACGCGCGCGCTCCTCGACGAGGTCGTCGCGTCGCGCTGACGCGCGCGCTCCTCGACGAGGTCGTCGCGTCGCGCTGACGCGCGCGCTCCTCGACGAGGTCGTCGCGTCGCGCTGACGCGCGCGCTCCTCGGCCAGGTCGTCGCGTCGCGCTGGCGCGCGCGCTCCTCGGCCAGGTCGTCGCGTCGCGCTGGCGCGCGCGCTCCTCGGTTGCCGAGGTCCGCCGCGCCCTGCGCCGCTGAGGGCGGGCGCGATCAGTGATAGTCGCGTGATCGGAGCGCGACGTCCTGCCCGCTCGGCAGCTCCAGCCGCTCGAGCTCGCGCGCGACCACGTGGATCACCTCGCCCTGCCGCTCGACCCGCCCGGCGACGAGCAGGAGCGCGGCGTGCCGCGCCACCTGGTAGTGATCCGCGAAGACCTGCTTCTGGACGATGACGTTGACCACGCCGGTCTCGTCCTCGAGCGTCACGAACGTCACGCCGCTCGCCGTCGCCGGGCGCTGGCGACCGACGACCATCCCGGCGACGCGCACGCTCTCTCCGTTGCGCGCCGCCCTGATCTCCTCGGCGGTCCGCACGCGCGCGCCTCCGCGGCGCCGCTTCAGCGCCGGCCGCAGGTGCCGCATCGGGTGGTCGTGCAGCGACAGGCCCACGCGCCCGTAGTCCAGCGCGAGCTGCTCCAGCGGCCTGAGCGGGGGGAGCCCCACGTCCCTGTCCTTCTCGATCGGCACGTTCTCGAAGAGCCCCTCCACGCGGGGCGCGCGCGCCCGCCAGAGCGCCTCCCGCCGCGCGGGTACCAGCGTCGCCAGGGCGCCCGCCTCGGCGAGCGCCTCCACCTCGTTCTTCTTCAGCTCCGCGCGCCGCACGAGATCCGGGAGGCTCTTGAACGGCGCGTCCTCGCGCGCCGCCACGATCGCCGCCACGGCCGCCTCGCCGAGCCCCTTCACGAGGCGCATGCCGAGCCGCAGCGCAGGGCCCGCCGAGGGCTCGGCGCCGGGCTCGAGGGCCGCGTCCCACGCGCTCTGCACCACGCACACAGGCCGCACCTCCACGCCGTGCCGTTGCGCGTCCTGCACCAGCGCCGACGGGCTGTAGAACCCCATCGGCTGGGCGTTGAGCAGCGCGCAGGTGAACGCCGCCGGGTGGTGCACCTTGAGCCAGGCCGACGCGTACACGAGCAGCGCGAAGCTCGCCGCGTGCGACTCCGGGAAGCCGTACTCGCCGAAGCCCTGGATCTGCAGGTAGAGCATCTCCCCGAACTTCGCCGAGATCCCGCGCTCGGCGAAGCCCTGGATGAGCCGCCCGCGGTGCCGCTCCAGGCGCCCGTGCTTCTTCCACGCCGCCATGTCGCGGCGGAGCTGATCGGCCTCGCCCGGCGTGTAACCCGCGCCGACCATGGCGATCTGCATCACCTGCTCCTGGAAGAGCGGCACGCCGAGCGTTCGCTCCAGGATCGGGTCCAGGCACGGGTGCGGCGACACCGGCGGCTCCTGCCCCGTGCGCCGGCGCAGGTAGGGGTGCACCATCCCGCCCTGGATGGGCCCGGGGCGCACGATGGCCACCTCGATCACCAGATCGTAGAACTTGCTCGGCTTGAGCCGCGGGAGCATCGCCATCTGCGCGCGGCTCTCGATCTGGAACACCCCGACCGTGTCGGCCCGGCCGATCGCCTCGTAGACAGCAGGGTCCTCCGGCGGGATCTGCGCGAGCGCCGCGATCGGATCGAACGCGGCGCCTCGGCCAGCGTGGCCCCACGGCCCCGCGGACGCGCCGCCCCGCTCCGCATCGGCTGCGATGGCCGCGGGCGCGGCGCCCCGCTCCGCATCGCCCGAGGCCCCCTCGGGCGCGCCGTCCTGCTCCGCGCGCTCCGCGTGGACCACCGGCCCCCCGAGCGCCGCGTACCGATCCGAATGGATCAACGCGAGCGCCTTGCGGATCGCCGTCAGCATGCCGAGCGCCAGGACGTCGATCTTGAAGAAGCCGAGATCGTCGAGATCGTCCTTGTCCCACGGGATCACCGTGCGACCCTCCATCCGCGCGGGCTCGACCGGGGCCACCCTGTGCAGCGGCTCCGACGACAGCACGAAGCCGCCGACGTGGATCGAGAGGTGGCGCGGGAAGCCCTCCAGCGCGCTCGCCATCATCACCGCCTGCCGGACGCGCACGTCGTCCGGATCGAGGCCGGCCTCGCTCACCCGCTGCTCGGTGATGTCCGCCTCGTGGTGGAGCACGAGGCCGCTCAGCCTGTCGACCTGGTCCGGCGAGAAGCCGAACGCCTTGCCCACCTCGCGGAGCGCGCTCTTCCCACGGTAGGCGATCACCTCCGAGACCATCGCCGCCCGATCGCGGCCGTACATCTCGTAGATCGCCTGGATCACCTCCTCCCGGCGCTCGTGCTCGAAATCGACGTCGATGTCCGGCGGCTCGTTGCGCTCCTCCGACAGGAAGCGCTCGAAGAGCAGGTTGGACCGGGCCGGGTCCACGGCGGTCACGCCGAGCGCGAAGCACACAGCGCTGTTCGCCGCGCTCCCGCGGCCCTGGCAGAGGATCTGCCGCGCGCGGGCGATCTTCACGACCTGCTGCACGCTGAGGAAGTAGGGGGCCACGCCGAGCTTCGCGATCAGGGCGAGCTCCTTCTCGATCTGCGCGCGCACCTGGGGCGGCGTCCCCGCAGGGTAGCGGTCGCGGCAGCCCTCCTCGGTGAGGCGGCGCAGCGCCTGGTCCGACGTCTCGCCCGGCATGCAGAGCGCGTCGCTCGGGAAGCTGTAGCGGAGCTCGGACAGCGAGAAGCGGCAGCGGGACGCGACCTCCACCGTGCGCGCGATCCACGCCGGATGATCGCGGAACAGCGCCGCCATCTGCGCGCCGGACCGCACGTACGCCTCGGCGTTCGGCGCGATCCGCGTCCCGGCCTGATCGAGCGTGGCCTTGGTCCGGATGCACGTGAGCACGTCGGCGAGCGGCTTGCGCGACGGGTGGTGGTAGAGCGGGCGCGCGGTCACCACCGCGCAGGCGCCGTAGCGCCGCTCCGCCGCGAGCGCCGCCGCGACCCGCTCGCCGTCGCGGCGGTCGAGGTGCTTCCAGGTCGCGACGAGCGCGCGCTCGCCGAACGCGTCGCGCAGCGCGCCGAGCAGCGGGCCGCTGACGGCCGCCGGCACGAGCGGATCGAGCGGCACGATCGCGGTGAGGCCCCGCGGCGCCGCCGCGATCGCCTCCGCAGAGATGCTCGCCGTCCCCTTCTCGCAATCGGCGTGCGCGATCGTGAGCAGGCGGCAGAGGTTCGCGTAGCCCTCGCTGTCCTCGACCAGCAGGACCACCGACGGCTGGACCTCCGGCGCGCGCGGCGCGGCGCGCTCGGCGGCCGCGCGCGGCCCGCCGATCGTCAGCTCGGCCCCGACGATCACCCGCTGCTCGATCTTCTTCGCCGCCGTGTGCGCGCGGACGCTGCCGTAGATGCCGTCGCGATCGCAGAGCGCGAGCCCATCGAGGCCGAGCTCCTTGGCGCGGTGCACGAGCTCCTCGGGGTGCGAGGCGCCCTCGAGGAAGGAGAAGCAGGAGCGGCCGCAGAGCTCCACGAACGGCACCGACGCGCCGGAGCTCACGCGCACCACCCTTGCAGGAAGGCCTCGCCCGTCGCGCGGTCGACGTAGATCCACGCCTCGCCGCAGGAGCTCGAGCTCGCGCCGTCCCGGGGCCGCAGCTCGCCGAGCCGCCCCTGGGCGGCCCTGCCGGAGGGCGCTCCAGAGACAAGCCAGGCGCGCGCGTAGTCGCGCGAGGCCGGCGTGGGCGTCCACCACTCCACCGCGTCGATCCGCATCACGAAGGAGAGCCGCTCGATCGCGTAGAGGTGGCGATCGACCGCCACGATCGCCCCGCGACCCACGCGGCCGAGCGGGATCGGCTGCGCGAGGAGCCGCGCGGGCTCAGGCGACGGCAGCTCGGCCCCCTCCGCGCTCGCCCCCTGCTCCGCCGCGGACCGCTCCGCCGCGGCGCGCGCGCGGGACGCGGCGGACGATCGCGCCGTCGCCGCGTCGTCCTCGATCGGCGCGAGCCGCGAGCGCGCCTCGGGGCGGTGCGCGTCGGCGATCTCCAGGACGCCCACCCGCTCGGCGCCGATCTCCGCCGAGAGCTCGGCCAGGAGCGCCGGCAGGCTGTCGGGATCGACCGAGCGGTCACGCGACAGATCGAGCTGCACCTGGCGGGCGCGCGCGATCCGGGAGGCGATGAGGTGGACGCCCACCGCGGGCGCCGCGAGCTCGATCCGCTCGAGCTTCGCCTTGATCGGCCGGAGCAGGTCGCCCGCGTCCGAGAGGGGCACCGGCATGTCGACGTGGAAGCGCAGCGAGGGGCCGCGCTCGTCGTCCTCGAGGAGCGCGGCGTCGTCGTCCTCGCGATCGCCGAGCCGGAGCCGCGCGATCGAGCGATCGTAGGCGATCGCCACGTTGAGCCGCCCGCACGCCTCGCCGCGCGCGGCGAGCCGCGACGCGATCCGCGACGTCATGCCGCGCAGCACGAACAGGAGCGACTCGGCGTTCTCGACCGGCTCGTCGAAGAGCACCTCCTCCTCGATCAGCCGGGGCACCTCGTACGGGAGGAGCGGCACGGGATCGCGGCCGGCGAGGAGCTCCATCACCTCGGTCGTCCGCGGGCCGAGCCGCGCCGCCACCTGCGCGCGCGGCAGGCGCGCGAGGTCCTCGACGCGGAGCACGCCGAGCCGGACGAGGAAGCTCGCCACGTCGCGCTCGACCGGGAGCGCCTGCACCGGCAGCGGCCCGATCGCCTGCGCCCCCTTCCCCGGCGGCGCGATCGGGGCCTCGGCCCCGCGCCCGCCGTCCGACGCGTGCGCGCCGAACCGCGCGAGCGCCTGCGCGAGCCGCGGCCCGTCCGCGATCGCGAGCCGCGCCCGGTGGCCGAGCGCCGCCACGCGCTCGCCGAGCTCATCGAGCAGCGCCTCCTCGCCGCCCACGAGGTGCGACGCCCCGGTGNTCATCGAGCAGCGCCTCCTCGCCGCCCACGAGGTGCGACGCCCCGGTGATGTCGAGCCACACCGTGTCGTACGGGCCGTCGCCCCAGGGGCTCCGCGCCGCGCTCGCGGCGCGCTCTCC
>NZ_JEMA01000570.1 GCF_001589285.1 Sorangium cellulosum
ACCGAGCGTTGACGCAGCCCCTCAGCCCGGTACGTCGCGATGCTCCCCTGTCAGCTCGTCGTCGTCGCCATGGTCTGGAGGAGCTCACGCCACCAGCCCGTGATTCAGCGCGCTCGCCGTAAGATCCCGTAGGCTCGCGTGTTTCATGCCCATGAACGCGCCCGCCCTGCTCCTCTGCTCTCTGCTGCTCCTCTCGATGGGCTGCGCCGCCAGCGAGCCGGCCCCCGTGGGTCCCCCTGGCCCGGGCGCCGACGACCCCTGCGCGCCGGGTGGAACGCTGCGGCCTCCCCGCCGCGACATCGTGGCCACCACGGTCACTCCGGACGGGCAGGTCGTCGACTGGATCCCGATCACCTCCCAGACGCCCGACGGCAAGGTCGCTTCACCTCCCCCGCCTCCCCCGCCGGCGGCGACCCCGGAGGGCGCCGCACCGGCGCCCTCTCCCACCGAGGCCGGGCTCCAGCTCGGGCCGAGAGGGCCGGCCGGCACGGTGCCGGTGCTCCGCCCTCGGCGACCACAGTGCGATTGCCTTCCCGGCTACGTCCAGCAAGCCGATGGCTCGTGCGCGGAGCTCGCCTCGCGCTGCTCGGGGGAAGGCGCGATGGCGTCCGGCAAATCGTTCACCGTCTGCTGCCCGGGGCTCGCGCCCATTCCCGCGATGGATCGCGCCGATGGCCAGTGCGTGGTCACCGCGCCCGACGCCCACCTCTGCGCGAAGTGCGGCGACGGAACCTGCGGCGCGGGCGAGAACGACTGCAACTGTCCGAGCGACTGCCACGCAACCGGTCCGGGCCCTGGCGGCGGCACCGACTGATCCCCGAGCGCCACGCCGACCCCGACGGACGCTCCACGCCAGGAGCGCTGGTCTCCCTCGACAAGACCGCCGTTCTCCACTACCTGCATCGCGTCGCCCTCGGGTCTCATGGCAGAGACGCACCTCCCCTCCCCCGAGCTCACCGCCCTCCGCGCACTCTCGCCGCGAGGCGCTGCCGCGGAGGCGCGCACCCCGGTGGGCACGACACGGCTCGTCTGCCCATGAGCGCCCTCCTCGCCGCCATCGAGCGGTTCTACGATGCCGTCCCTCGACAGCATGCGGACGCCGAGGACCACGGGCCGCTGACCCTCTTCGCCCGCCGCGGCGACGGCTGGCCCTACTATGCCCGCCCCACCCTGGGCCATCCCGGCCCCGTCTCGGCCGGCGACGTGGCCGCGGTGCGCGCGCGCCAGCGGGAGCTCTCGGTCCCGGAGGCGTTCGAGTGGGTGCTGGAGACAACCCCGGGGCTCGACGCCGCGGCCGAGGCCACCGGCCTGTACGTCCGTCGCTGCCCGCTGCTCGTGCTCTCCGGCGTGCCCGTCCAGGTGCCTTTGCCGGCCGACATCTCGCTGTCGATCGTCACCGCCGAGGATCCGGATCTCGCCGCCATTCAGGCTGTGGCGCTCGTCGCTTTCGGCGCGCTCAGCACCGCGACGGGCCCTGCGGGACCGGCGGAGCGGGACGCCACCGCGGCCGCGCTCCCGGCCGGACACGCGGCCTCGTGGCACGCATCGCTTGTCGAGCGGACGCTGGTGCACGCCGCCGCCCGCGGGCGCCACGGCGCCCTCGCCGGTCCGCTCTGCGCGGGCAGCTACCAGCACGCGGAGGGCGTTGCCGAGATCGTCGGCGTGGGCACGCTGCCGGCGGCCCGCCGGCAAGGGCTCGCCGCCGCTGTCACCGCGATCCTGGCCCGCCACGCCCTCGACGCCGGCCATCGCACTGTGTTCCTGTCCGCCCAGAACGACGATGTCGCCCGCGTCTACGAGCGCGTCGGGTTCGAGCGCGTGGCCACCGCGTGCATCGCCGAGCCGCCGGAGCCGCCGTAGCGCGGCGCTCCGCCGCGACCTCCGTCAGCCGGGGGCAGCGTGGTAGTCCGGCCCCTCTTCCCCGCGCAGGATCTCGGTCTCGACGACCGACGCGTCCCGCAGGTGCGCCACCGCCCCGAGCTCGCCGTCTCGACGGTACGCCGAGAACGCCTCTTCGTCCGGGAAGGTCACGACGTGAACCTCCTTCAAGCGGAGCCCAGCGCTGTCGGGCCCGGTCACCACGGTCCGCTCGATCGCGCCTCCATACCGGGTCATCACGGCCGCGGCCTTCCTCTCGTAAGCGCGGAACGCATCGAGCGCCTCGCACCGCACCGTGAGGATCACGACCAGCGTCATCGGAACACCCATGCTCGCGCGACGCCGCCGCACGGGTACAAAAAAAAGAGCGCCCATTCGACGGAGGGGGGGAAACCGTCACGGGCGCTCTGCCCTGCGTGATTAGCAGGATGCGGGCCAGGGGATCACACATGGTTTTCCGCGCATTTTCTCCAGGAGCTCGTCGCGCCCCTTTCGTTCCTGAAATCGAGGCGTGCAACCCTGAGTTCTCCCAGGAGAGCCGGTATCCAGAGCACCTGTCGTTCCCCGCCCTTCACGCACCGTGGAGGACACGCCTCGAGAGCGGCCGGCTCCGGACCGCCGGCCCCGCGCCTGCCGGACAGCGCGGCCGTCGCGCGGACCGGTCGCTCGACTCGGCGCGACAGCGGCGCGCGCGCCCGCGTGCGTCGTTGACATCGCCGCCAGGATTGCTCCAATGCGTGCGCCCGCTCCACGCGTGTCCGGACGAGGAGGCAGCCCATGCGGCACTTTCTGACCACGATCGACTATACCCGCGCCGAGATCGAGGGCCTCCTCGAGCGCGCGCAGCGCTTCAAGCGGCGGCCGATCGAGCCGCGCCTCCAGGATCGCACCATCGCGCTCGTCTTCTTCAACCCGTCGCTGCGCACGCGCACCTCCTTCGATGTCGGCATCCGGCAGCTCGGCGGCCACGCCGTCGTGCTGGAGCCCGGCCGGGGCGCGTGGCCCATCGAGTTCGAGGACGGCGCCGTGATGGACGGCGAGCCCGAGGAGCACGTGGCCGAGGTCGCCCGCGTGCTCTCGCGCTACGCCGACCTCATCGGCGTGCGCGCGTTCCCCAGGTTCCAGCGCTGGGAAGAGGATCGCCAGGACAAGGTGCTCCAGAGCTTCGCCCGCCACGCGACAGTGCCCGTCATCAACCTGGAGACCATCACCCACCCCTGCCAGGAGCTCGCGCTCGCGCTCACCATGAAGGAGCGCCTCGGCCGCCTCGACGGCAAGAAGTTCGTCCTCACCTGGACGTACCACCCGCGCCCGCTCAACACAGCAGTCGCCAACTCCGCCGTCCTCATCGCCTCCAAGCTCGGCATGGACGTCACCCTTCTCTGCCCCGGCGAGGAGTACCACCTCGACGACCGCTACATCGACGCCGCCAGGAAGAGCGCGGCGGACAACGGGCGGAAGCTCACCATCACCTACGACATCGAGTCCGCCTACAGCGGCGCCCACGTCGTGTACGCGAAGAGCTGGGGCGCGATTCCGTACTTCGGGCGCTGGGAGCAGGAGAAGCCCATCCGCGACAAGCACAAGCACTTCATCGTCGACGAGCAGAAGATGGCGCTCACCGCCGGGGGGCTCTTCTCCCATTGCCTCCCGGCCCGGCGCAACGTCAAGGTAACGGACGCCGTGATCGACTCTCCCGCGTCCATGGTCATCGATGAAGCCGAGAACCGGCTGCACGTCCAGAAGGCCGTGATGGACATGCTGGCGAACGGGTGGTGACCACGATGGGCTCGACGCAAGACGTCATCGTTCGCCTGCTCAGGAACCTCGGCAGCCGCAAGGAGGTCGAGCAGTACCTGAAGCAGTACGCGGCTGTCGATCAGCAGAAGTTCGCCGTCATCAAGGTGGGCGGCGCCATCCTCGATGAGGACCTCGAGGCGCTCGCGACCTCGCTCGTGTTCCTGAACCAGGTCGGCCTGTACCCGATCGTCATCCACGGCGCCGGGCCGCAGCTCGACCGGGCGCTCGCGGAGGCGGGCATCCCGACCGAGCGCGTCAACGGGCTGCGCGTCACGACGCCGCGCATCCTGGAGGTCGCCCGCCGCGTCTTCCTCCGCGAGAACCTGCGGCTCGTCGAGGCGCTCGAGGAGATGGGCACGCGCACGCGGCCGATCACGGCGGGCGTCTTCGAGGCCTCGCTGCTGGACGAGGGGCGCCTCGGGCTGGTCGGCAGGGTCGAGCGCGTCCATGTCGACGCGGTGAGGTCCAGCCTCCGCGCGGGGCACCTGCCGATCCTCGCCTGCCTCGGCGAGACGCCGGGCGGGCAGATCGTCAACATCAACGCGGACGTGGCCGCGCGCGAGCTCGCGCTCGCGACGCAGCCGTTCAAGATGATCTTCCTCACGAGCGCGGGCGGCCTCCTCGACGAGCACGGGCGCATCATCTCGGCCATCAACCTCCAGGAGGACTACGCGGGCCTCATCGCCCAGCCCTGGCTGACCGACGGCGTGCGGCTCAAGCTGCAGGAGATCAAGCTCCTGCTCGACGGGCTGCCGGCGACCTCGTCGGTGTCGATCACCGCGCCCGATCACCTGGCGAAGGAGCTCTTCACGCACACGGGCTCTGGCACGCTCGTCCGCCGCGGCGAGCGCATCCTGCGGCACGACACGCTGGACGGCATCGACCGCTGCCGGCTGCGCGATCTGCTCGAGGCGTGCTTCGAGCGGAAGCTCGACGAGCACTACTTCGACAAGAAGCCGTTCTACCGCATCTACCTGTCCGACTCGTACCGGGCGACGGCGATCCTCACGCTCGACGCGAAGGGCAAGGCGCCGTCGACCCCGTACCTCGACAAGTTCGCTGTGACGACGGAGGCGCAGGGCGTGGGGATCGGCGGCTCGCTCTGGACGCGGATGAAGAGCGAGAACCCGCGGCTGTTCTGGCGCGCGCGGAACGGCAACGAGATCAACCCCTGGTATTTCCAGCAGGCCGAGGGCAGCTACCGCAACGAGAGCTGGACGGTGTTCTGGTACGGGCTATCGAGCTTCGACGACATCCGCGCCTGCATCGATCACGCGCTGTCGTTGCCCGCGACCCTGCGCCAGCACGGCACGGTCGAGCTCTGAGCGCGCGCCCCGATCGCCCGGCGCGGCGCGGTCGTCGCGCCGCGCCAGGGCTCAGGACGACGCGCCGCGATCGCGCTCCGGCCCGGGGCGGCTCGGCCTCGTCGCCGTCGGGCCCGCCTTGGCGGGGGGCTCGCACGTCCCGCCGGCCGGCGCGTCCGGCCGGGAGGACTCCGGCGGCTGCGACGGCGGGGCGCCCGATCTCTTGTCGGCGCCGCGCCCCTTCGTGGCCCGCCTGGACGAGCGCTTCGGCTTCGCGGGCGCGCCGAGCTCCTCCGGGGGGCGCGGCTTCTTGAGCGCGCGCGGCGGCAGGAGCTCGGAGTCGACGGCGACCTTCTTCGCCATGAAGATCGCGGCGTCGAGCCGGGAGAAGCTGCGCTTTCGATAGAACTTCAGCGCGCCGATGTTGTTCTCGGCCACCTCGAGCACGAGGTGGGTGCACCCGTGGATGCGCGCGAGGTGCTCGAGCTGCTCGAGCATGAAGGCGCCGACGCCGCGGCCCTGGTAGTCGGGGTGGACCGCGAGCTCCTCGACGAAGAGCGGCCGCATGTCGTGCTTCGTGAAGTACCGCTCGTTCATCCAGTTGTCGGTCCCGGTGATCTCGAACGCGCACTCGGCGTAGCCGACGATCTCCTGGACTTCCCCCTGACGGACCTCGAAGAGGAGCTGCTCGACGCCCTCTTCCTCGTAGACCTCGAGGAACCGCTTCTTCGAGCGCGGCCGCTGGTACTCGACCGTCTCCCGGTTCACGTCGCGGAACACCTTCTTGAGAAACTCCCAAACGCGGTTCAGGTCGCGTCGGTGGATCCGGCGGACGTAGATGAGGCTCTCCTCCCCGGTGCCGGGGGAGCTCGACGGGGCCTTGCGCATTGTCGCGTGCAGTCTACAGGAGGCAGGCGGCGAGGGCACATCGCGACGAGCGCCACGCTTCCGGGGGAGCCGCGGAGAGGTCTTGCCGAGCTGCCCGGCCCGGTGGGGCGGCGGGGGCGCGTGCCCCCGCCGTGCGACTGCGGCGCGTGCCCGCGCGGTGTAGCTGGGCCTACTGGCCGCCGACCTGCTGGAGGCGCGCGTTGATGACGTCCCAGTCCAGGCCGGAGAGCACGTTGGCCACGTAGTCCGCCTTCTTGGTCTGGTAGTCCGCGAAGTAAGCGTGCTCCCAGGCGTCGATGGCGACCATGATATGCGTGTTGGCAAACAGACCCACGTCGTGCTCGGTCCGGATGAGGTTATTCAGGAGCTTCTTCTCCTGATAGTCGTACACGAGCACCGTCCAGCCGTGGGCGCTCATGAGCGACGCCTTCGCGTCGGCCAGCCAGCTATCGAAGCTGCCGAACGACGCCTCGATGAGCTGCTTCGCCTGGGCGCTCGGCTGCGTCGAGCCGTTGCCGATGTTCTCGAAGTAGAGCTCGTGCAGCACCGTGCCGTTGAAGGCGACAGGCTCGCGACGCTTGAGCTCGCTGTACGCGTTGTACGAGTAGTTCGGCGCGCTGCGGTCCGCCTTGCCGAGCTGCTCCCAGATCTCGTTGAGCTTCTTCACGTAGCCCTGGTACAGGGTGAAATGCGCCTTGAGCTGCAAGTCACTCAAGCCCTTGGCGTTGCCGCCGAGGAGGTGGTCGAAGTTCTTCGGTTCGCGAGCCATCGGTGCCTCCTGACGAGTGCCGCGGGCAACGCGTGCCGCGGATCAGGCGGCCGCTCTACCGCTGCCGCTGTCCGGTAGCAACCCTGCCGTGCGCGGTGACACACGACCGTCTCGCGGCGCCGGTCCGCCCGAGATCCATGCGGGAAATCCGTACGCCGGCGCGCGGCGCCGTCAGCGGTGGAGGCGCCGATCCGACCGCCCACACGCGCCGCGCGCCTGCGCCAGAAATGCGCCGCGCGCCCGCGTCAGCGCGCCTGCGCCAGCAGGTGCGCTGAGCCCCTCCCCCGTGCCGGCCCCATCGCCCGGCGGGCACCCGAAAGCCTCGCGAAACGTTGAACGCCGCGACCGTTTCGGTCGATACTCACGGGACTTGCTGTTCCTTCACGCAAGGAGGCGACCTCGTCCCATGCCGGCTCGTACACAGGGAACCCATCCGACGGCCGCGCTCGCAGCGGCGCTGTGCCTGCTCGGCGCAGCGGCGCGCGCAGAAGCGCAGGAACCCGCGAGACCTGAAGGGTTCGCGCTCGACAGGTTCCAGCCCGCGCCCGCTGGCGACAGGATGTTCGGAGTCCCATCCGCCTACACAGCAGGGGACACCTCACCCCACATCATGATCCTCGGCGATTATGCCCAGGATCCGCTGGTGTTGCGGAGAGAGTCGGGAGACGAGGAGTTCGACGCCGGCAAGGTCGTCGGCAGCCAGCTCCTGCTCCACCTGAACGCCTCGCTCTCCCTCTGGAAGCACCTCACCGTGAACGTCGATCTGCCGCTCGCGCTCCAGTCCGGCGACGGCGGGGCCGCCTCGGGGGCCGTGCTCCCGCAGCCGTCCAGCAGCGCGCTCGGTGACCTCCGGCTCGGCGCGCGCGCGACGCTCTACGGCGGCTACTTCGATCCGTTCCAGATCGCGATCGCCGGCAACGTGTGGCTGCCGACCGGCAGCCCCGAGGCGTACTCCGGCGACGGCAGCGTGCGCGGCGGGCCCCAGCTCATCCTCGGCGGCCACCTCGATCGCGCGGTGTGGTCGCTCGCCGCGGGGCCGGAGTTCCGGTCCACCCGGCAGTTCGCCAACGTCGAGCAGGGGATGATGGTGCACTGGGGCGCCGGCGTCGGGCTGCTGCTCGACGACGAGCGGCGCCTGCAGATCGGGCCGGAGATCACCGGCTCGGTCACCGTCTCCGACGTCCAGCAGCGCACCACCAACCTCGAGGCCCTGCTCGGCGGGCGCTACCGCTTCGCCGACGACTTCGAGGCCGGGCTCGGCGTGGGCCCCGGCCTCACCGCGGGCGTCGGCACGCCGTCGTTCCGCGCGGCGGCCCTCATCGCCTACTCGCCCGAGGTGAAGCCGCCCGTGAAGGACCGCGACGGCGACGGCATCCCCGACGCGGACGACGCCTGCCCGGACGTCGCCGGCGTCGGCAGCGCGGATCGCGCGAAGCACGGCTGTCCGCCGCCGAAGGACGCGGACAACGACGGCATCCTCGACGCTGTCGACGCCTGCCCCGCGGTGGCCGGCGTCGCCTCGCCGGACCCGAAGAAGAACGGCTGCCCGCCGCCCGGGGATCGCGACAAGGACGGCGTCCTCGACGACGTCGACGCGTGCCCGGATCAGGCCGGCCCCGCGAGCGACGACCCGAAGGCGAACGGCTGCCCGCCGCCGCCCGATCGCGACAGCGACACGATCCCCGATCCCTCGGACGCGTGCCCGGAGATCCCCGGCGTCGCCACGACCGATCCGGCCACGAACGGCTGCCCGGGCGACACCGACGGCGACGGCATCCGCGACGACAAGGACGCCTGCCCGAACGAGAAGGGCAAGGCCGACGAGGACCCGAAGCAGAACGGGTGCCCTGTCGCGGTCCGCGTGACCGAGACCGAGATCGTCATCCTCCAGCAGGTGCAGTTCGACACCGGCAAGGCGACCATCCGGCCGGTGAGCAACGAGCTGCTCGACGAGGTCGCCGGCGTGCTCAAGGACCACCCCGAGATCCTCAAGATCGAGGTCCAGGGCCACACCGACGACCGCGGCACGCGCCAGTTCAACACGAAGCTGAGCCAGGCCCGCGCCGAGTCGGTGCTGCGGGCGCTCGTCGAGCGCGGCATCGCGGCCGAGCGCCTGCAGGCGAAGGGGTACGGGCCTGACGTCCCGATCGCGGAGAACAAGACCGAGGCGGGGCGCCAGAAGAACCGGCGCGTCCAGTTCAACATCATCGATAAGGCAAAGAAGCAGCAATAGGGCTGGAGGCTTCGATGGCAAAGCGATTGGCATACACGGGGCTCACCGGCGCCGCGCTGCTCGGGGCGCTCTCGGGGACCGCGAGCGCGGAACCGTTCAACCGGGTCCAGGTGGCGCAGCGGGGCGACTTCGTCCTCATCGGCAACACGCTCGCGCACGAGTGCGCCCAGGGCACGCCGGCGCCGATCGTGGGCACGGTCGGGGCGTGCGGCACGAGCAACACGCTCAGCGACTCGGCGCCCGACATCTACTGGCGGTCCGACAGCCCGCTCGCCGGGCAGGCCGAGGCGAGCAACACGATAACTGCCTCGCAGGCCCGCAGCACCGCGGTGCTCAGCCTCCCGACGGGCGCGCGGGTGACGCACGCCTACCTCTACTGGGCGGTGAGCCGCTCCTCGGGCACGGCCGATCTCTCCGTGACCCTGGATCGGCCCGGCACCTTCGCCTCCGACGTGACCGGCACCCTCTCGGGCGAGGCGCTCACCGGCCTCACGCACGCGCAGGTGGTCGCCGACGTCACCTCGATCGTGCAGGCGCGCGGCGCGGGGGCCTATCGCCTGAGCGGCATCTCGAACGCGTTCCTCCTCAACGGCGCGAACCAGGCGTTCGCGTTCGCCGGCTGGTGGATGGTCGTGCTCTACGAGCAGACGAGCGCGCCCGCGCGGAACCTCGCCATCTTCGACGGGCTGGATGCGGTGATCGACGGCGCGACAGTGGGCTGGACGATCTCGGGGTTCGTCGTGCCCTCGGGCGCGGGACCGGCGAAGCTCGGCGTCATCGGCTACGACGGCGACAGCTCGACCGGCGACGCGCTCGAGTGGAACGGGACGGCGCTGTTCGACGCGCAGAACCCGGCGAGCAATTTCTTCAACAGCTCCCGCTCCTTCCTCGGCGCGCCGGCGTCCACGGCGGGCGACCTGCCGCGGCTCACCGGCGGGCCGCAGAGCATGAGCGGCATCGACATCGACGTCGTCCAGGTCCCGCCCGATCTGCTCAGGGCCGGCGACACGACGGCGCAGATCGGCGCGGTCGTCTCGGGCGCCGACAGCTACCTGCTCGGCGGCATCGTCACGTCGGTGCCGACGCTCCTGCCGGATCTCTCCACCTCGAGCAAGTCGGTCCTGGACCTCGACGGCGGCGGCGTCTCGCCCGGCGACACCCTCGAGTACACGATCATCGTCGCGAACACCGGGGACGACGAGGCCGCGGAGGTCGAGCTGAACGACCCGCTGCCCCCCGGGGTCACGTACGTGGCGGGCTCGCTCGAGATCGCCACGGGCCCGAACGCGGGCGGCGTGACCGACGCGGCCGGCGACGACGAGGGCGAGTACATCGCCGGCTCCCGGAGGATCCGCGTCCGGCTCGGGAGCGGCGCCAGCGCGGCCAGCGGCGGGTCGCTCGGCGTCGGCGAGACAACGACGGTGCGGTTCCGCGTCACCATCGACGAGGGCACGGACGGCGAGATCGTGAACCAGGCCTCCGTCTCCGGGCAGAGCCCGGAGGGCGGGGCCGCCCAGGAGTACCCGACGGACGGCAACGGCGCCGCGCCGGGCGCGCAGCCCACGGCGATCCTCGTCGACAGCGACAGCGACGGCCTCAGCGACGGCGACGAGATCGACGCCGGCACCGATCCGAACGACGCCGACTCCGACGACGACGGCATCGCCGACGGCGACGAGGAGCTCTGGGACCGCGACACCGACGGCGACGGCCTCGTGAACGCGCTCGACGTCGACAGCGACAACGACGGCCTGTTCGACGCGACGGAGATCGGCCTGACGGACTGCAACGGGCCGGGGACGAACACGCGGGCGGGGCACTGCGTGCCCGACGGCGACGGCGGGGCGACGACGACCGATCCGCTGGACGCGGACACGGACAACGGCGGCATGCCCGACGGCTCGGAGGACGCGAACCTGAACGGCGTGCTCGACCCCGGCGAGACGGATCCGACGACCGGGCACGGCGCCGACGACAACCAGAACGCCGACTCGGACGGCGACGGGCTCAGCGACGCCCTCGAGGAGTACCTCGGCACGACGCCGACCGACGCCGACTCGGACGACGACGGCGTACAGGACGGGCGTGAGCCGAACCCGACGGACGACAACGACGGCGACGGGCTGATCAACGCGCTCGACATCGACAGCGACAACGACGGCCTCTTCGACGGCACCGAGCTCGGCCTCGGCTGCAGCGGTCCGGGCACCGACGCGGCGGCGGGCCACTGCAGGCCGGACGGCGACGCCGGCGCGAGCAAGACGTCGCCGCTCCAGGCCGACACCGACCGCGGCGGCGTGACCGACGGCTCGGAGGACACGGATCTCGACGGCATGGTCGACGCGGGCGAGACCGACCCTCGCGCCGGCCAGCACGCAGACGACCCGCTGAACACGGACAGCGACGGCGACGGGCTGAGCGACGGCCTCGAGGCAGCGCTCGGCACGGACCCGAACGACGCCGACACGGACGACGACGGCGTGAGCGACGGGCGCGAGCCGAACCCGGCGGACGACACGGACGGCGACGGGCTCATCAACCCGCTCGACGTCGACAGCGACGACGACGGCCTCTACGACGGCACCGAGCTCGGCCTGAGCTGCGACGGCCCCGGCACCGCGCCGTCGAGGCGCTGCGTCGCCGACGCGGACGCGGGCGCCACGAGGACGTCGCCGCTCGACGCGGACTCGGACAACGGCGGCGCGACCGACGGCTCGGAGGACGCCAACCTGAACGGCGTCGCGGACAACGGCGAGACCAACCCGACCCGCGGCCACGGCGACGACGACGGCGGCAACGACGACCGGGACGAGGACGGGCTGAGCGACGATCTCGAGAAGACGCTGGGCACCGATCCGGACGACGCCGACACCGACGACGACGGCGTGCAGGACGGGCAGGAGCCGAACCCCAGCGACGACACGGACGGCGACGGCCTCGTCAACGCGCGCGACGTGGACAGCGACGACGACGGCCTCTTCGACGGCACGGAGCTCGGCCTCGGCTGCGACGGCCCGGGCACCGACGCGGCGGCCGGCCACTGCACGGCGGACGCCGACAGCACGGTCACGACGTCGGCGGTGAACCGCGACAGCGACAGGGGCGGCGCGACCGACGGCTCCGAGGACGCCAACCTGAACGGCGCGATCGAGGCGGGCGAGACCGATCCGAGCGCGGGGCACGGCGACGACGACGCGCAGAACGTCGACAGCGACGGCGACGGCCTGGGCGACGACCTCGAGGTGTTCCTCGGATCGGATCCGGCGGATCGCGACACCGACAACGACGGCCTGCTCGACGGCGACGAGCCGAACCCGAGCGACGACGGCGACGGCGACGGTCTCGTGGACGTCCTCGACGCGGACAGCGACGGCGACGGGCTCTTCGACGGCACCGAGGCGGGGAAGGACTGCGCCGACCCGGACACCGACGCCGAGGCGGCGAGCTGCACGCCGGACGCGGACGGCGGGCTCTCGACCACGAGCGCCGTGGATCCCGACACCGATCGCGGCGGCGTCGTCGACGGCGAGGAGGACCTGAACCACAACGGCACCGTCGACGAGGGCAGCGCCGAGACCGATCCGAACAACGCCGGCGACGATCGCGGCGATCGCGACGGCGACGGGCTCTCGAACAGCGAGGAGACGGAGCTCGGCACCGATCCGGACGACGCCGACACCGATGACGACGGGGTGATCGACGGCGAGGAGATCGATCCTGGCGCCGACACGGACGAGGACGGGAAGATCAACGCGCGCGATCCCGACAGCGACGGCGACGGGCTCTTCGACGGGACCGAGATGGGCAAGGACTGCTCGCACGAGGACACCGACGCCGCCGCGGAGACCTGCGTGCCCGACGGCGACGGCGGGGACACAACGACCGATCCGACGGTGGCCGACACGGACGGCGGCGGGGTGATCGACGGCGAGGAGGACGCGGACCACGACGGCGTTGTCGACGCGGGCGAGCGGGATCCGAACGACCCGTCGGACGACGTGCCGCCGGTGTGCGAGGAGGACAGCGATTGCGGCGCCGGGATGGTGTGCGACGCGGCGACGAAGGAGTGCGTCGCGGGTTGCCGCGCTCCGGACGGGTCGATCGGCCCGTGCCCCACGGCGCCGCCCGGCGAAGGCGTCGTGGTGCAAGGCGGCGGCTGCGCCTGCACGGTCGGCGCGGACGACGACGATGGCGGCCGGTCGGCGCCGTGGGCCCTGCTGGCGATCGGCGCCTGCGCGGCCGCGCTGCACCGGCGCCGCCGGAGCTGAGCGCGCCTCCTCGACGGCGCCCCCGACGCGGAGCCGGCGGGGGCGCCGGTGTTGTAAGTCAGCGGGATAACTAAATTATTCGAGGACCTGGCCCATCAGGGCGAGCCCATCCGAGGTTGCGCCTGCCATCGACCCACGTTGCGCCCGGCGCTCGCTGCCCTGGCCGACGGGCGCGGCCCCCACGAACCTTCGGGCCCGATGCGCCGCGGGTTGCCATCCGCCGTCCGTGGCCTAACGATGATTTTTCACGGGAGAATGCATCTTGCTCCGACCTTCTGATTCCGTCGTTCGCGCCATCACGATCGATGGCGCCTTTCGCGTCATCACCGCGCTGACAACCGAGACGGTGCGCGGGGCCATCGCCGTGCAGTCGGCCTCCGGCGCGACAGCGCAGCGGCTCGGAGAGCTGATCACCGGCGCCATCCTCGTGCGCGAGGCGATGGCGCCGAAGTTGCGGGTGCAGGCGATCATCAAGGGCGCGTCCGGCAACGGGACCCTCGTGGCCGACTCGCACCCCGACGGCACGAGCCGCGGCCTCGTCAACCTGGGCAAGGGCGCCGCCGACGGGAGCACCGTGGAGGTCGGCGGAGGGTCGCTGCTGCAGGTCATGCGCACGCTGCCGAGCGGCATGCTCCACCAGGGGGTCGTCGAGGTCCCGGCGGCGGGCGGCATCTCCGGCGGCCTCATGGCGTACATGCAGGAGTCCGAGCAGGTCGTCTCGATGATCGCCGTGGCGACGCTCCTCGGCGAGGACGGCGTCGGCGCGTCCGGCGGGTACCTCGTGCAGCTCCTCCCCGAGGTCGAGCGCGGCCCGCTCATGGTCATGACCGAGCGGCTGAAGGACTTCGAGCGCCTCGACGACGTGCTCGCGCGCGAGGGCGCGTCGGCGGACGTGCTGCTGGAGGAGCTGCTCCACGGCATGCCGTTCTCGCGGCTCGACGACTCGCCGCTCAGCTTCAGCTGTCGCTGCAGCGACCTCCGGGTCATGACCACGCTGGCGAGCCTGCCGAGGAGCGACATCGAGGAGATGGTCGAGGACGGCAAGATCCTCGACATCCGCTGCGACTACTGCGGCAAGGACTACCAGGTCTCGCCGTCGCAGCTCCGCTCGCTGCTGACGACGAGCTGACCGCCGAGCGGTCAGCGCCCCGCGCCGGCGCGGCGCTCGTCACGCCGGCTGGCGGGGCGAGAGGCCGCGCGTCACGAACGCGACGACCCGCTCCACCTCGACCTCGTCGTCCCACGCCGCGTCGGGGGCGACGAAGACGCGGTGGAGGATGTACCCGGCGAACGTCGAGACGACGCACCGGAGGACGAGGGGCGGCGGCCAGTCGACGATCTGCCCCTCGCGCTGGAAGCGCTCGATCACGGCGAGCCCCTTCGCGAGGAACGGCGCGTACACCCGGCTCATGACGCCGCCCCGCAGCTCCGCGTCGAACGGCAGCTCCTGGGCGAGGATGCGCACGAGCTGCGGGTGCGCGCGCACGAAGGCGATGCGCTCGGCGAGGAGCGCCCGCAGGAACGCCTCGAAGCTCGGGTACGTCGCGTCGAAGAGCGGGTCCATGGACCGCGCCATCGCGGGCCCCACGAGCTGCTCGATGGCGGGGCCGAGCACGCCGAGCAGGAGATCCCTCTTGCTGGGGAAGTACTTGAAGATCGTCGCCTCCGCGACGCCCGCGCGCCGCGCGATGTCCCTGGTGGCGGTCCCGTGGAAGCCCTGCTCGGCGAAGGCGGTCACCGCGGCCTCGACGATCTTCTTCTGGGCCTCGGTCAGTGTCTCGCTCGCGCGCGCGCGTCGGCTCATCGGCGTCCTCTCTGCTCAGCGCTGGGCGGCGTCGGCCCTGCGGGTGAAGATCCGGTCGAGCGCCCGCCCGAGCTCGCGCTCGTCGAGCGGATCGCTGCGCACGCCGATGTAGCCGTCAGGCCGGACGAGCACGGCGGCCGCCGCGTCGACGCCGTACGCCGCGTGGGCGTGCCCGCCGGGGTCTGCGTACCCTCCGCCGTCCTCGCGCGCGCCGATGACCAGGACCTTCACGTCCGGCCCGCTGCGCTGCGCCGCGAGCTGCCGCGCGCGCTCGCGCGCCGCGCCGTCCGCCTGCTGCCGGCCGGCGAAGAGCAGCAGCGTCGATCCGACGCCGCGCATCAGGTCGAACAGGTGGACCTCCTCGCCTGCCTCGCTGCGCAGCACGGCGTCCGGCGCGCGGTCGCCGGCGCGCGGGCCGCGCTCCGGCGGGGTCCCGATCTGCACCGACAGGGGGCTCTTCCGGTAACGGATCCTGAGCTGGGAGACGAACCCCAGGATCCGGCGCTGCACGGCGGCGACGCCGAAGGCGCGGGACACGAGGCGCGGCGCGACGGCGCGCAGCGTCCGGCCCACCGGGCCGTGGCCGGCCAGGGCCCCGAACAGGCGGTCGGTGAAGGCGACCAGGCGACGGGCCACGGGCAGCCGCTCCGCCTCGTAGGTGTCGAGCACCCACGCGGGCATGCGGCCCTGCTCGACGGCCGCGAGCTTCCACGCGAGGTTGTAGGCGTCCTGGATTCCGGTGTTCATCCCCTGCCCGCCGGCCGGGCTGTGGATGTGCGCCGCGTCTCCGGCGAGGAACACGCGCCCGTTGCGCAGGCGCGTGGCCACGCGGTGGTGCAGGCGGTAGCGCGAGAGGACGATCGCCTTCTGCACCTGGAAGGGCACCGGGATCATCTCGCGCATCAGGCCCTCGAACTCCTCGAGCGAGGGCGGGGCGCCGTGCGCCGGCGACGCTTCCGGCCGGATGAGGACGATCCGGAACCGATGGCTGCCGGGCACAGGGAAGGCTGCTGCGACGCCCCGGCGCGAGGGGCTGATGTAGATCTCGCCCTCCGGCAGCGGCCAGTCGACGACGAGGTCGCCGAGCATGCAGTCGTCGTCGTAGGTGTCGCCATCGAAGGCGATGTCCGCGCCCTTGCGGACGGCGCTGCGCGCGCCGTCGCAGCCGAGGAGCCACTTCGCGCGCACGTCCTCGGCGCTCCCGTCGGCCCGGTGGAGCGTGCAGGTGACGCCGTCGCTGTCCTGCGCGTAGGAGGCGAGCGCGACGCCGCGCTCGAGCTTCACGCCGAGCCCGGGGAGCCGCGATTCCAGGACGTTCTCGGTGTCGAACTGCTGGATGACGAAGATCCCTGGAACCGGCGTGGCCAGCTCCGGAAAGTTGAAGATGGGCAGCCGGGCGCGCCGTCCGCTCGCGAGCAGCACGTTGAGCCCCTCGACGCGCCGGGCGCGCGCCAGGGCTGCGTCGGCGAGGCCCATGGCGCCGAGGAGCTCGATCGTCCGCGTCTGCACGACGAGCGCCCGCGAGTGATCCGGCGGCGGCGCCGTTGCCTTGTCGATGATCCGCACGGTGAGCCCCCGCCTGGCGAGCTCCCCGGCCATCGTGAGCCCCGTCGGCCCTCCGCCGACAACGAGCGCGTCCAACGTTACGGTCATGGTGTACCTCCCCTGAAGTGAGTGAGTGCTCACTCACTTTAGGAACGCGCAGTGTTGCTGGCAAGGCCGCCGGCAACCGCAACGTGGTTCGGGCTCGAGGCGAGGCGCGCCGACCCGGGTTGAGGCGCGCCGACCCGGGTTGAGGCGCACCGACCCAGGTTGAGCTCGCCCCCGGCCCCACCGTGGAGCCCCACAGGAAATATCCCGCTCCACCGCCACGCCCCCACCCCCGCGGCCCGTGCCCGCTTGGCGGGATCCGTGCGATTGTCGCCGCATGGAAGAGGTCCACGTGAACGTCTACATCCACGCCCCGGTCGAGCGCGTCTTCGACGCGGTGGCCGACCACGAGAGCTTCCTCCGCTCCGGGTCCAGCACCCACACCAAGGTCATCCGTCCAGGCCTCACCGAGCGCAACGGCCTCGGCGCCCTCCGCGAGGTGCGCGCCGGCAAGCGGATCCGCTACGTCGAGGAGATCACCGCCTTCGAGCGCCCCTCCTCGTTCGAGTACCAGATCCTCGAGAGCACCCAGCCCCTCCGCCACCACGGCTCCCGCCTCCGCTTCACCCCGCGCGGCGACGGCACCGAGGTCGACTGGACCTCGCGCTTCGAGATCCCGCTCCCGCTCGTCGGCCGCGTGCTCGGGCCGCTCTCCCGGCAGATCTTCATCGCCGTCTTCACCGAGCTGCTGCTCGCCGAGAAGGCGCGGCTCGAGACCGCGTCCTCCCCCCGCGCCGCCTGACGCCCCGCTCAGCCCCGCCCGGCCGGCTGCCGTCCGGACCTCGCGATCGCGTCGATGGTCACCGCCGCCAGGAGCGCCGCGCCGGTCACCATGAACTTCACCGACGACGGCAGCGCCAGCAGGTCCATCCCGTTCGAGATCGACCCGATCAGCAGCGCCCCGGTCAGCGCCGACCACACGGTGCCTCGCCCCCCGAACAGGCTCGTCCCCCCGATCACGGCCGCCGCGATCGCGTTGAGCAGCACGTCGCCGCCCCCGGACGACTGGTTGACAGCGAGCAGCCGCGAGGTGGCCAGGATGCCCCCCGCCGCCGCCAGCGCCCCGCACAGCGTGAACACGGCGACGCGGATCGCGTCCACGCGGATCCCCGCGCGCCGCGCCGCCTCCGCGTTGCCGCCCACCGCGAGGATGTGCCGCCCGAACCGGGTCCGCCGGAGCAGCAGGTCGAACCCGATCACGAAGCCGAGCAGCAGCAGCAGCGCGAGCGGCACCCCCCGGTCCGCGTTGAGCAGGCCGACCACCGCCGGCACCAGCGCGAGCACCCCCGCGACGCGCGCCGCCATGGCGCCCCTCGGCAGCGGCGGGAGCCCGGCCCTGACCCGGCGCCGCAGGGTCACCGCCTGGCCGACGATCACCATCCCGACGCACACAGCGCCGAGCGCCCACCCGAGCGCGGGAGACAGGAACGTCCCCGCCAGCCCCGAGAGGAGCGGATCATAGACGTTCACGGTGCCCGTCGTGCCGAGCACCCACAGCAACGCTCCCTGCCACGCGAGGAGCCCCGCGAGCGTGACGACGAACGACGGCACCCGGAACCGCGTGAACCAGAACCCCTGCGCGAGCCCGATCGCCGCGCCGGTCGCCACCCCGGCGAGCAGCGACAGCGCCGGGCTCACCTCGTGCTGCACGTTCAGGATCGCCATCACCGCGGCGCTCATCCCGCTCACAGCGCCGACCGAGAGGTCGATCTCGCCGAGCAGCAGGACCAGCACGATCCCCACGGAGATCGTCCCCATCGCGGCGATCTGCAGCACAAGGTTCGTGAGGTTGCGCGCCGAGAGGAAGTTCTCGTTCTGGGAAGCGAAGATGCCCCAGATGAGGACGAGCCCGAGGAGCACCGGCAGCGAGCTCGCGTCCCCCTGGCGCAGGCGCCGGGCGATCGCCGGAAGACCCCCCGCCTCCGGCGGGGCGGGGGCCGCCATCTCGCCTGTCTGTCCCGGAACACCCATCACCCTGCCCTCCGTGGCTCCGCGACGTCCGCCCCCGTGATCCTGCCGACGACCTGCTCGCGCGAGGCGGCGCTCGTGGCGAACACGCCGGCGAGCTGGCCGAGGCGGAGCACGACGATGCGGTCCGAGACCTGGAAGACGTCGGCGAGGTTGTGGCTGATGACGAGGACGCCCAGCCCCTGCTGCTTGAGGCGCGTGATGAGCTCGAGGACCTGCCGGGTCTGGGCGACGCCGAGGGCGGCGGTGGGCTCATCCAGCATGACGAGCTTCGCCTCCCCCATGACCGCGCGCGCCACGGCCACGGACTGCCGCTGTCCGCCCGACAGCGCGGCGATCGGCGTCCGGACGACAGGGATGTTCACGTTGAGCGTCCTCAGCACCTGGAGCGCGCGCTGCTCCATGTGCTCCTCGTCCATGGTCCGCGAGACGGGGTCGATCGCCTCCCTGCCCAGGAACAGGTTCGCGACGACATCGAGGTTGTCGCACAGCGCGAGATCCTGATACACGGTCGCGATCCCGAGCCGCGAAGCGTCCTTGGGCCCCCGCAGCGCGACGGGCTGCCCGGCGAACCGCACCTCGCCGCCGTCGGGCGGGAAGATGCCCGCGATGGTCTTGATCAGCGTCGATTTGCCGGCCCCGTTGTCCCCCACGAGGGCCACGACCTCGCCCGGGAAGACCTCGAGATCGACCCCCGAGAGGGCCTGCACCGCGCCGAACCGCTTCCTGATGCCGCGCAGTTCGAGGATCGGAGTTCGCTGCGCAGTGCTCATGAACGCCCCGGGGAGCTCCGGACCTAGAGGATGCCCGCCGCCTTGCAGGCCTCGACGTACTGGTTCGTGCAGATCTGCTCGGTGGTCCAGAAGGCGTCGGCGATGACCGTGTCCTTCAGGTTCTCCCTGGTGACAGCGAGCGGCACCAGGAGCACCGAGGGCACGTCCTTCTTGCCGTTGTTGACCGTCTTGCCGCCGGTGATGTCGGTGGGCACGGGCTTGCCGGTGGCGAGGTGGACCGCGATCACCGCCGCGGCCTCCGCCTGCGGCTTGATCGCCTTGTACACCGTCATGTACTGCTCCCCGAGGAGGATCCGCTGGACGGCGGCGAGCTCGGCGTCCTGGCCGGTCACGGGCGGAAGGGGCTTGATGCCGGCGGCCTTCATCGCGGCGATCGCCCCGCCGGCGGTCCCGTCGTTCGCCGCGTACACGCCGTCGACCTGGTTGTTGAGCGCGGTGAGCGCCTGGGTCATCTGGTCCTGCGCCTTGTCGGGGCTCCAGTCCGGCGTGTCGTACTCCTTGACGATCTGGGCCTTGCCGTCGAGCGCGCTGTGCGCCCCCTTCTTGAACAGCATCCCGTTGTTGTCGGTCGGCGCGCCGTTGATCATCACAACGCGCGCTGTCGGCTTGTTGCCGAGCGCGGTCAGCAGCGACTCGCCCTGGAGCCTGCCCACGGACTCGTTGTCGAACGAGACGTAGAAGTCGATGGCGTCCGTCCCCGGGACGAGGCGGTCGTAGGCGATGACAGGCACCTTCTGGGCCTTGGCCTTGGTCGCGATCACGGACGCCGAGGCGCTGTCGACCGCGTCGAGGACGAGCACGCGCGCGCCGTTGGTGAGCGCCGCCTCGGCCTGGGCCTGCTGCTGCGACGCGTCCTGGTTCGCGTTGCTCGCGAGGATCTGGCACTCCGGACAGAGGGCCTTGATCTTGGCCTCGAAGAAGGGGCGGTCCTTGGACTCGTAGCGCGCCGTCTTCGACTCCGGGAGGAGGAGGGCAATCTTGATCTCGGCCGGCTTGCTGGCCTTGTCGCCCGCGGCTGCGCCCTTGTCGCCCGCGGCCGAGCCCTTGTCCCCCGCGCCCTCTTGTTTCTGAGAGCACGAGGTCAAGACGAGGGCACTCAGGGCCCACGCGCCCAGTCGACCGCTGATCGCATTGGTCTTCATGAACTTTTCCCCTGAACGTGAACTGCCGCGGGCCCGACCTATACCCTCACTGGAGCTTGCCGTCCATGGGTGGGTGCCCGTGGAGGCATGACGCGTGCTGTCACCGCGGGCGTCGCCAGCGTCGGCGTCGGCGATATCGCCCCCATCGACCCGAGAAATTTCTCGGCGCCGGCGCTACCGTACGGCGAGCTTCCCGGCGGCGGACTTCCCCGGTGAAAGAAGGGTGGATGGCCTCGATGCGAGAACCGAACTTTCAAGCGCACCATCTCCGGACCGTCTCTCGCCTCGTCGAGCGCTTGAGCGCGGACCCGTGCTCCATGGCGATCCTCATCGGCGGTTCCCAGGCGAAGGGCCTGGGGAGAGAGGCGTCCGACGTCGACTTCTGCTGGGTTGTCACCGACGAGGAGCACGAGCGGCGTCGGGCGACCGGCGCGCTGGTCTACTGCGCCAGCGACGAAGGCCTCGTGGACTATCCAGGCGGGTACGTGGACGGCAAGATCGTCACGCACGACTTCCTCCGGGAGGTCCGTGACCGCGGCAGCGAGCCGGCGCGCGCGGCGTTCCTTGGCGCGATGGTGGCGTGGTCGCGGCGGCCGGAGATCGACAGGATGGACGAGCTGGTGCGCGCGATCGCGACCTACCCGGAGCACGAGCGCGCTCACAAGATGCAGGGCTTCATCGCCCAGCTCGAGGCGATGCGCTACTACGTCGAGTCGGCCGAGCAGCACGACAACCGGTATCTCCTGAGCTGGGCCGCGTGTCGCGCGGTCCTCTTCGGATACCGGCTGATCCTGGCGCACAACCGCATCCTGTATCCATACCACAAGTGGGTGAGGGCCTTCGTGACGGACGCGCCCGAGAAGCCCGAGGATCTCCTCCGCCTCGCCGACGCGCTGATCGAGGCGCCTGGCAAGCGCACGGGCGAGGCGTTTTTCCAGGCGGTGCTCTCGTTTCGCGACTGGGATAGACCGGCCCAGTGGCAGACGCGCTTCATGGATGACTCCGAGCTCAACTGGCTCCACGCGCCGCCTCCGCTGGAAGACGCGTGAGGCGGGCTCAGCAGACACCAGAGGGGAAATTAGAGAGGGAGAAGATCTCGATGTCGCCGGCAACGTTCAGGTAGCGCGAACCCACGCAAACCCGCGCCGAACTCACGCGGCAAAGCGTTCTGGCACCAGCAGAAAGTTCCTACGCAAACCCCTTGCTGGTGCAAAGTGGATCTGGCTAAACTGCCGGTCTCAACTTCTTTCCGTTCGACCTTCGGACCTGGTCGGGCGCTCGCAGGAGTAATCAAGATGCGACCGATGCCAAGGTGTGCGTCTCTGCTCGGCCCTACGACGTCCATCACGCTCTCTGCCGTCTCGCTCCTGGTGCTCGCGGCGTGCGCCGAAGGCCAGAATCTGGAGGGCGAGAACGCCGGGGGCGGGAACGTCGCCAGCTCCAGCTCGGTGGGGGTGACCTCCTCCAGCTCGGGCAGCGCGGGCTCCACGGTGTCGGCAACGAGCAGCTCCGCGACGAGCAGCTCGTCCGGTACCGGCGGCGACGGGGGGGCCGGGGGGCTCGGCGGCGCCGGCGGAGCTGGAGGCGACGGCGGTGCGGAGGTCACCAGCACCACGGCGAGCAGCTCGGTCAGCTCCACCACGGCGAGCAGCTCGGTCAGCTCCACCACGGCGAGCAGCTCGGTCAGCTCCACGGCGAGCAGCTCGGTCAGCTCCACCACGAGCGCGTCCAGCGGCGGCGGCGGTAGCGCCACGAGCACCACCACGAGCGCCTCCAGCGGCGGCGGCCCCACAGGCGAGCTCGAGGTGCAGTATGCCGTCCGGGAGGGCGCCGACAGGGTCCAGGGCCTGTCGTTCAGGGTCAAGGTCAGGAACACCGGAGACGAGGCCATCGCGCTCGGCGACGTGACGATCCGCTACTGGTTCACGGCCGACAGCGCCTCATCGGCGTTCGTGGGCGAATGTGATTTCACGCCGATCCCCGGCGGGTGCGACGAAATCACACGGACATTCGCCACGACGTCCGGCACCGAGGCCGATCGCTACCTCGAGCTCAGCTTCTCCGCGGCCGCCGGCAACCTCGCCCCGGGCGCCACGTCGGGAGAGGTGCAGATCCGCATCCACAGCGCGACCTACGAATACATGATGCAGAGCAACGACTACTCCTTCGACGCCACGCTGACCGACTTCGCGCCCTGGGAGCAGATGACCGCTTACCGCGACGGCGAGCTCGCCTGGGGCACAGAGCCGTAGCCCCCGCACCCGTCGGCTGCCCCGCGCCGCCGTGCTGCGTCGCGGGCAGCTGCGCGCGCTGAGCGCCGTCCTGCCGGAAGCTGGAGTACCCCCTCGAAGTCTCAGAATATTCACAGGGAGGCGGGGAGGCGGGGAGGCAAATCTTCGAGATACTCCACGCCTCCCCGTTCAATTTTCCCGCTGAGAAGCGGCTAAGATGAGGGGACTCCGCAGGCCGGGAACCGATCGGCACGTCCTCGACGTTCGCCTCCCCGGTCTGACGTTCGCCTCCCCGGATCTCCTGGAACGCCGGCCGCACGCGCCTCCCCCATGGCGCGCACGGGCGCTGCCGTCAGGTTCGGCCGTATGGCCCACATCCCGCTTACCCGGTCGCCAGACGTCGACGTGCGGCGATCTCCGGACAGGGAGCTCCGGGCATCCCATGGCCTACCCGACCACGACATCTGGCTTTCCATGACGTGTCACGCGCCCGGCGCGCCCAGCGCGCCCTCCGGTGCCCCGTGGCAGGCTGACACGGCGCGCGCTCACGCCACACCCTGCACACGCCCTCGCCCGTCCGGGGCCGCGGCCGTGTAACCAATTTTCCAGGCAATCACGTCCTGCCGCCGTTCACGAGGTCGTCCGCTCCGTCTGGAGACGGACAGCGCAGACGGCACCATCCTTGAATGGGATCGGCTCGGACCCCGAATCTATGAACGCCACCGCGCTCGCACTCAATTCCCCTCCATCGTCCCACACCCGGCCATCGCCGGCCCCGACACCGAGCGAACCGCCGCCGAGCGGGCCGCGATTCGGCCTCGACGGGTTCGAGATGCTGAAGCGGCGGGCCGCCGGCACGCCTGGCCTCGTCAGCTTCGCCGGCGGGCTGCCCGCGCCGGGGGAGTTCCCGCGCTCGAAGCTCGCGGCCTCGTTCGTCCGCGCGCTCCAGACCCCGAGCTGCCCGGCGCTCCAGTACGGCTGGCCCGAGGGGGAAGAGGACCTGCGCTCCTGGATCGCCGGGCAGCTCCGCCGGCGCGGCGCCAGCGTCACGCGAGACGACATCATCGTGACGAGCGGGGCGCAGCAGGCCGTGTCCCTCGCGGCGCAGATGGTCCGCGGGCCAGGCGCCAGGATCGGCATCGACGCCGAGAGCTACCCCGGCGCGATCGATCTGTTCCAGGCGCTCGGCATGAACGTCGTCGACGACAGAAGCCACGTGGACGCCTATTACCTCATGCCCGCGATCTCCAACCCGCGCGGACGCAGGCTGTCGGCTCACGAGCGCGCACAGGTCCTCTCGACGCTCCGCCCCATCATCGAGGACGACGCCTACGCCGATCTCTGCTTCGACGGCGCCGCCCCGCGCCCGCTCCTGGCGGAGGCGCCCGATCGCGTGTTCCACGTGGGGACCTTCTCGAAGACGCTGTGCCCCGGGCTGCGCGTGGGCTGGCTGGTGCCGCCGCGGGCGCTCCGGGCCGATGTCCTCAAGCTGAAGCAGGCCGCCGATCTGCAAGCCGCCAGCCTGCCGCAAGCCATCCTCGAGGACTACCTCCGCAACGAGGACTTCGATCAGCGGCTCGTGCGCCTGCGGGAGTTCTATGCACGCCGGGCCGCCCGCATGGAGCAAGCGCTCCGCCGGTACCTGCCCGGCTGGCGGTTCGAGGTGCCGGCCGGCGGATTCGCGATCTGGGTCGAGCCCGACGCCGAGCCGAACGAGGCGTTCTTCCTGGCCGCCGCCATCGAGCACGGCGTCGCCTTCGACCCGGGCTCGATGTTCCGGGCGAGCGGCGCCGCCCGGCCGTTCGCCCTGCGCCTTTGCTTCTCGTCCGTGTCGCGCGACGAGGAGCTGGACGAGGGCGTGCGCCGCCTGGCGAGGTGCTGGGCCGAGGTGGCTTGACCTCCTCTCGGCGTCTTCCGTTTCCTCCCGGCCGATAAGGGTCCTTCGCGCCGGGCGCCGCTCGGCCGGCGTGGACAACGCGCGCGCTCGCCCCAGAGATCGCCGGGGGACATGAGCACCGCACACCGCCGCTCGACGCTGGCAGGGAGAACCGCGCGACGCGCGCGGCTCTCGCGGATCGCCCCGCTCATCGCGGCGCTGGCGACGCTCCTCGCGTCCGCGTCCCCCGCGCGCGCACGCGAGATCTTCTTCGATTATGGAGACCACGCGCGCGCCGAGGAGGCGCTCGAGTTCTCCGATATCCGTCCTTCTCGCATCGTGTTTTCCGAGCTCGGCTGTCCGAGCCGCCCGGTGTGGCTCGAATTCGAGGCCGCGCGGGGAGATTCGCTGCTCGTGCAGCTCGGCGTGCCGGCGATCGCCGCGCTCCGGCGCGAGCGCCCGTCGCTCGCGCTGCTCGGCCCCGGATTGCCGCGGGCGGCGGCGCTGCCCTTCGAGGTGCCCGCGGGCCACGGCGCGCGGATCTTCGCGACAGCGAGCGTGGGCGCCCCGGCGGTGCTCGGCGATCCCTTGACCGAGGCCCGCTCCTGGCTCCTGCTCGAGCGGCGGATCGAGGTGCCGGAGGGCGGGCGCTATCACCTGGTCGCGTGGAGCCCCGAGGAGCGCCGCGTGCGGCTCTGGATCGCGATCGGCGAGGAGCCGAGCGAGGACACGAGCAACGTCGACGACCCTGTGGAGCGCGTGGCGGCGTTCCACGAGGCCTGGACGGCGCCCGACCTCGGCGCGCGCTGCGCGGCAACGCGGCTCCCGGCCCGAGGGGGGCCTCCTGCGCCCGCGGGCGGCGCCTCGACGGCGTCGTGCGCGCACGCCGCCGCC
>NZ_JEMA01000571.1:0-42207 GCF_001589285.1 Sorangium cellulosum
CTTGGCGGCCTTCTCCGCCTCCTCGATGAGTTCCTGGACCTCGCGGGACCGGGGAGGAGGGGCCGCGGCCGCGGCCTGTACGGGGAACGCGGAGGCAAGGACGAGGGCCAGGGCCGCCGCTTGCCGCGGATGAAGCGGTAGAATAGAAGCACGCACGGTTCACCTCGGGGCAAACGAGGGGGACCACAGCGCCGCGCTGGCCCATCCAGCGCGGCGCTGCTTTTCATACCACCGCGACGACGCGGTCGAGCGTGCAGAAGTGCCGCGTGTTCGGCGCCGTCCATTGTGTTCGAGCGATGAAAATTCTCACTCGCGACCTCAAAAAGCTCCGCAGCCAGTGACGACTCTCGCGGTGGTCCATGACCGCTAGAGAGGCGAGGCGCGCTCCACCGAACGCGCGCGTCCACGCCGCCCGCCCGCGTCGTCCGGTACGCTCGGAGCACGATGTTGACGCTCACAATGGTTGCTGCTCGATTGCCTAGGCTGGTTGATGGCCATCGCGAGGGTGACCGGCGGCGGTCACGTCGCTGATGGCGCCCCATCGTGAGGGCGAACGCTCCCGGTCACGGCCGTGGTGGTCGGCCATCACGCGGCCGAGGCTCCCGGAGTGCCCAGGCGTGTCAGGGGTGCCCGCGCCGGGGGCGCGGGGTACGCCGCGCTTGACCCGCCCTCGGCGCTCCGGCACCCCTCACGAGCGAGCGGTGAGCGAACGGAGCCTCCGGCGGGGGCTCCGGCCACTATATGACCATCAACCAGCGCGAGCGAAAAAGGGCCTAGGACAGTCATCTAGCCAGTTCGGGAACAAGCGTGTACCGGTGCGCCTACAGCACGCGAAATATCACGCATTTTGATGCAGGTGCCCCAGCCGCAGCAGAGAGACTTGCCTGAGGACTTCTTCCAGAGTGTCGTAGATCGGCACACCCCCATTCTCACCGAAGAGCCCATACATAAGTTCCGCCTCACGCAATTCCGGTGCGTATACCAAAACGGGTTTTCCCCGCCCGGCGCACCACCCAGCCTCCAGATGAGCGCTCATACCCGATGGAAGAACGAGGGCGCATACGTCACACCATTCAAGGGCGCGCCGATCACGGCCGAAAGCGTCACGGGCGTAAGGGTGTTGGAGCCCCTGAATGAACTGCTTCACCGACCACTTCTGCCAACTCGGATCCACATCAGACCATGAGAAGCCAACCTCGCCCGCACTTGGATGGCGAAAGTCGTAAACCGCGTGACCAGCAGATTGGAGTGCGGTAACAACACTCGGCTGATAGGTGTTGCGCCATGACGAGGCGACGTAGATTTTCACAGTAAAGGCTCCAGCAGCGACTTCATGCAAGGACCTCGTCCAGGATCGAATCAGGACTTCTGAACTGGCCCGTTTCTCGATCCGTCACGCAAACGATCCTCTTGTCCCGGAACACCGATGCGTCGAAGGCACGTCGGAACAGAGCCTGCTCGTCCTGCCGCTTCTCCGCACCTCCGAGGCTCCGTCCGTCATCTATGAAGTGCCTACTCACGGCGAAGTCCTCGACGAGCAGGACGAGCCGCACGTGCGACAATTGGTCTACATTAAATTCACGCTCTAGACAAAACACGTAGTCGCCTGAATACCTGCGATACGCTGGAGCGTAAACGCGCTCACCGAGATGGGCTCTATTGCAGATGACTTTAGCGAAGGGAACTCCGCACAGGATCTGGAACATCGTTCGAAAACTGGTTTCCTGATACCGGCACAGTGCTTCGGCCTTGGCTACTCCCATGGCATAACAAGCCAGTTCCATCGGTTGCCGATAGTGCAACACCTGATGATATCCGAGGCGGTGCTGAATTCCATGAAGCAACTTGTCCTTGCCGACCCGATCGATGCCTTCCAGAAGAAAGTGGTTAGGCAGTGTCACCCGGTCCTCCTCTTGGTTGAACTTTACTGTGTTCTTTCCCGCGAGAACTTCAAGACGTTGAGGCGCAGCCGGTACCGGCGAATGGACAGGAACAGCTAATCAGGCGCCCTCCTGATCGTTGACATATGTGATGATATCACTCACCGTGTGAAAACGGGTAAGGTCTGCATCTGAGATCTCAATCTCGAATTCCTCTTCGATGGCCAACGCAATTTCGAGGAGCTGCGGAGAGTCGACCCCGAGTGTATCGAGAAAGCATTCCTCAGTGACAGCTTCTTTCTCCACCTCAAGCTCTCTCGCAATGATTTCGACAACCTTGCTGCGGCTCTTTTTCACGTTGCCCTCCCATTCGGCCACTATCCGAAGTAGACATTGTATGCAGACGAACTCATTTGAGCCCCGATTCCCTCCACTCTTTCGCGGTACCCATCGAGCTTGTGGCGATTCTCGGAGTAGATCCGCAGGAGACGAAGGATATCCTCCCAGTACGGGTGGAACTGCGACACAGGCGGAGAAGTCGGACCCGTGCGGATCGCCTCTTCCGCCTCAAGCAGCTTGGGAAGCAGCGGCAAGGGGTCTCCCTCAGGCATCGGAGGCATTGGCTCAATGGATTGGAATCCCTCGCTCAAGTAGGCCACCGCCATGTCCCGATGCTTGTCGTAGAGATGCAGATGACCGACCATGTGTTGATAGAAGCCTATTTCGGCATCAAGCGATCGTGCGATCAATTCCTGCAACATTGTAAACACAAAGATATCATGTGGAAGCCCGAGGTAGGCGTCGTTCGATCGCATGTGCGTGATAAGGTGAAGCTGATCGTTTCGCAGGATGGCCTGCAGTGTGCAAGTGCAGGGTACATCCTTATGATCCTTTAAGATGTCTCCCGATGAGAAGATCTGAATTACGGCCCTTTTCGAGTCTCGTCTTCTGTTTAGCAGATCTACCACATTCCGGACTTGGTTAAGATCTTTCTCACCAAACAATCTCGGCCCGTAAGCGCCGTAGACGGTTTTCCCGTCGTCGCTGCTGCGATTGTAATCCTTGATATAGTGCTCGATTGAACTAAGCCTGTTCGATCCAGAGAGACACCAGAATAGTTCGCCTAGCGCGCTATAAACCTTGCCTCGCATCTCGGAGCGACTGATGCGTGCGCGTGGATTTATCAGGCGAAAACTGGCCCCCAGTATCTCAACGCCGCCGTCGCCTTTTAATCCTGAAAACCGATCCTGAGAGTCGACAAGACCTCCGAGAGCTGCTCGCATCAGGTCGTCCGCGCACTTGTACTCAGGGGGCGAAAAGGCGTTAGTTATCATCGCAGCTACCCCTCCTTCAGCTCGATTTCATTACGACTGTTCCACTGGTAGTAGATTTTTAGCCGGTTAAACTTCTCATACCCAACAATTTTTTTGTGTTGCATCTGCCCCACAACGATACCGCGCGAAACGCCAATGCGTCGCGCAAACGAGATAATGGACCTCTCGTCGCGGAGCGAAGTAAGCCAGGTTTGAAACTCGGCCGGGATCAGAATCTGTGCAGCGTACTCATCCGCTTCAAGCTCTTCCTTGGTCTCGCTATCTTCCCCGTCATCTACAATGATGCTTCCTCGAGAATGAAGCAGAAGATGCGCCAGCTCGTGGAAGAACGAGAACCAGAACTGGTCATTACTGAGATGACGATAGCTCAAGAGAAGCATCGCCTTGGTCGTCGATAGGAATCTAACAGCGCCACGAGCGCTGCAACCACTTGGCGGCCGTACTACCGCAAGTGCGATGCCACAGCTCTGGCAGATCCGCTTCAACTCAGGGAGGTATTGCGCGGGATCCTTCGTGCGAGTGAGCTTGCGCAACTCCGGCATCAAGTTCTGAAGGCGCTCAGGATTCCAGGCAGCGCACTCAGTTTGATCTGCTTCGATCTCTCCGGCTCGAATCCATACAGCGAGAGAGCCAGGGTGAGAATCTATTGCGCGCGAGGTCTTCTGCTTTATCGATCTTGGCAGCTGCTCGATGTGTTCGCGACAGCTCTCCGGATCGTCCTTCCCGAAGAACTTGACGACCTCGTCCACCGTTTCGGCATGGGACTGTACGGGCTGGATGAATGCCCGCGACTTCATCTCATCCAAAGGTAGCTGTGCAAGCAGTTGCTGCTCACGCTGCCGGTGATCCAGGGCTTCGCGATACAGCTTTTCTCTCTCAAGCCAGAACGACTTTGACAGGCCCACCGCGTGTGCGAGGAACGTGGCGACGTCGGAGTCGATTCCGAGCCTTCCGTCGAACAGCTGCTGAGCCATTCCCCGGCCGAAACGCTCGATGATTACCTGCCGGGGGCGAGCGGAGGCTTTCCGCGAGAGGAGGTCTTCGATCGTTGCGCCGGGCGGCGGAATCCAGTCAGGATCATACTCAGCCTTGTTCATCGTGCCTCCCGATTGTGACAACCTTGACCCGAGTAACGCTCGCCCAATTTATTGCAAGCTCCTTCTTCTTGGGATGATTGGCCACAATGACAAGACTGCAATATTCCGCCACCGGCACTTTCAGTGCATGAAGCCCATCGAATGCACATTCTTCGGCTCCGAAAGCCACCAATTCGCTGGCATTCTGCAGGGCGCGCAGATCCGCGAATCGCATCGCAAGTCTCTTGGCGGCGGTTGGTCCGTAGCGAATAAGTGCCTTCGCAGGGATTAGATGGTAGTCCCGAAGCTCTTCTGTTTTGAAGGAAATCTGCAAGAGTCCTCCCCCTATATACCTGTTCAATCGGATGGGCTAAGCAGCTGTCGCCTTGCGGGGGCGGAGCCCAACGGGAGCGCATCAACCCAGGCACACAAACGTGGCCGGTGTGCCTGCGGCGCCTCGATCGAAGCGGGCGAGCTGGCTTTCGCTGCTTGGAATGCGTCGCGCAGCGGGCCCGTACAGCAGGTCCAACATAACCCAGCCGGATCGAGCGAAAAGACGCCTGGAAGGCTTGGCTCGACGGGAGCGAGTCTGAGACTGCCCGCATCATATGTACCGAGAGGACTAGCCACTGAACCGCTCATATTGAGAAGGGGACTTCTGCCAGTTGCAGATCGCATCCTCGACAACCTGCATCGCGAACTTTACTCCTGCACCTGCGAGTTCATTGCCGAGTGGCTGTATCTGCTGGTCGAGGTGAATCGGGCGGAGAGTCTTGCCGCTGTGCCCCATCAGCAGCAACTCGGCACCCGCGCGCGGCCCTGTGGACCCAGATATGTAGGGAGAGCCAGGTTCGATGGGAAAAATGCCTAGCTTTCCTAGTGAGCAGAGAAAGTCAAAGCACCCGGTCCTGCCGAATGCTCTGACATTCTTCCTCATATCTCTGTAAATGGCGTCGAACAGTTTGCACCGGTCGTTGCCGACTCGTTGCTCAAACGACGCGAGTAGCTGCGCGTGGGAAGAGTGACCCTGAACCCACTTTACGTAGCTTTCGATGGCCTGAGCGGTGCCAGCTCGAGATTTGGGTTTGAGGCTCATGTATTTGCGGTGGTTACCGAAGCCGCCCTTCAGGTGCTCATGATTCGCCTCTAGCCACCGCGTGAATCGCATTGGCCCCTGCCGTACGTGGTGCCAGTCCCATCTAGACCCGGCGCTGAGCGAGCCATAGACTTCCCGAACGAGTCGCCAGCCGGTGCGGCGGTTAGTGCCGAAGTGGGTCGCGAGAAATGCCAACCATGCAGCCTCGTCGATATTGTTGGCTCGCAATTGGTGGATCGCGGCCCGAATGGGATCGAAGTTCTTCGAGGTGGGGTCACTGCGTGTGGGGTCTGGTACGCGGCTTCGGAGAGCAAAGAAGTACTCGACGCGGCGAACACTGTCGTAGATCTGCCGTAGCAGCACCTCGAAAGCTGCATCAGTACTGATCCCTAGCGGCTTCGCTGAGGATCGGTACCTGACCAATCGATGACGGATCGCTCGGCGGAGTTGTGGACTGACCAGACTCACGATAGAATCTCCTGCACGTTCTTAGAAATCCAACGACGAATCGACGCTTTGACCGCGCGCGTGACCCCAAAGCTACTCTGGATGTTGTGGTTGAAGCCGAGCACCGTCACCTCTCGATTGAGGTGAATGCCCGCAAGAACGCTGATCGATCCATGGTAGGCGTATCCGGGAACCCCAGATTCTTCAGGCCGTGGCAGCTTCCATGAGGGCTTTGGGGTCGCGGCGAGCATGGTGCCACTGATTTTCTGGAACTGAGAGACGACGTAACTACCATTCAGAACGAGGACTTGCAGCGGTGAGTCCCGTACAAGGCGGCCCAGTGCATCTCCAGTGATGGCGAATAGATTAGACCTATGTTCAGCGGTTAGCTCGGCCCACTTACAAGCGGTCGCGAATGGAACGACGTCAAGGTGGCAGGCGCTGAACATCGGTGAGTAGTACGAGAAATTGGTGCCGGAGATGAGGAAGTCGAGTTGCCGGAACCAGCGATCGTAGGGATTCGTCTGGAAATATTCCTCGCACGCCCGGGCGATCTCTCGGTGGTGAATTTCACCGGCTTGTGCCCAGGTCTGCAGGCCCAGTGAACTCAGAGTGTGGAACCGCCGCTGCGCCCCTGCGAGCTCGTTGTCGCGATCATCGACAAATTCCCTATTGCTCGGATTGATTCCGACCGTTGCAATTGCCGATCGCGACACATCGCCGAACGCGGGAACTGGAGAACTCCATGGAATGACCTTGGTGTTCTTCTTGGGTGCCATCTCGAGTCGGCTAATGAGATAAGAAACCACCTGCTGCATGCTGCCCTCGGCGAAGAAACTACGTCGGCTCCGGTCGCGTCCCGTTTAGGTGACGGGTTGCCGACCATGAGTGTCGGGCTTTCCGTTCGGTATCTGCTCGATTGAATACGCACTGGCAGCAGCGAGCGTACCACACCCGTTTGTGTGGTCAATCACCTTCGTCTAGGGGAGCGCGTCTATCCGTGGCTCGTCTTGCCATGCCGCGTGCAGCACGCCGATGTGGCGTCCCGAGCTGCCACGCCCCATGTGGCGAGGGCCGCATCGCACAACCCTAAGCCGCGTCGGGATGGCGGCGGCCTCGACTTCGGCCGCTAGCGCACGATCCGGAGCGGTCCTTCCCTCGGACCGACCTCGCTGCGGCGCGTCATCGGGCGCAGCGCGAGGTCGGCTACCTAAGTGTTAGGGATGGCCCATTCGGATCGCGCCTGGAGCGGCCAAGCGGCCCGAGGAGAAGCCCCGTTAGTACCCCGCAGGCTGCGGAGTGAACGCGGGCCCTCGATGCATCGATAAGTTGTTTATACAGCGTCACTTTTCTAGGAAGGATGCGGATCGCGTATGGAGCCTTCTGTCACCTAAGAGACCAGAAAGGCGGCGACTGTAAGCGACGCCGGCACTAGAGCACGTGCGCGAGGTGCTTGCGCTCCAGGCGGAGCCGAGGGAACGCGGTTTTGGTGGGCATCTTCAGGAGCCGGACGACGCGGCTGAGGGGCTCCCGGGCGTGGTCAGCCGGGGTTGGTTCCGCAGAACGCGCGCCTCGACGGGCTGTAGGGCGGGAACGGCGCCTGCTCCTCGGCCCCTGCGGTGCGGATCCGCGACGGCCATCACCTGGTCGCGGGAGGCCTCGCCCTACGGGCGCGAGCGCGCTCGTCCCTCCGGTCCCGCCGACAGCCCGAGCAGCCGACCGACCGCCTCGTGAAGGATCCGGGCCGCCTCCTCGTCCCCAAGCGTGACGGCACGGGCGAGCGTCTCGGCGAGCGAGGCGACCAGCACAGCTCGGGACGACGGATGGGCCGGTGCGAACTCACCGAGCCCAGGCCTCGCCGGTTGGGCCAGGGCTGGGTCCATGCCCTCCGATGGGGTGCCATCCGTGGTCTGGTGCCCCCAAAATCGCGGCAAAAACTCCGGATCGCACCGGTTCGCCACCGCAAATTCGTTGCCCAAGTTCGTCCCTGGTTGCGCGAGAGATCATGCCGAGCTGACCTGCCCCCGGGGGGGTGCAGGTCGCGCGGACGCAGAACCAGGGACGAATCTGGGGAACGCTGCTATGGCGCGCTGACGAACTGGCCGATGAAGTCGAGGTAGAGGTCTACCCGTACATCCCAGCCGTCCGTACAGAGGGTGAAGTCGCCCGTCGTGCTGAACGACGCGACGCCGGTGATGGTGGGAACGCGGTTCACATTCATCAGCGCAGGCCCGCCCGAGTCTCCCGTGCACGTGTGGTGGGTCGCGTCGCCGAGGCCGAGCAGCGTCGTCACCGCCATCCAGTCCCACTGGACGAAGAGCAGGCTTGCCCAGCGCGGCGCCGAGGCCATGCCGACGAAGAGCAGCGGCGACTGCTGCACCTCGCGCCGTCATGGCAGGCCGATCCGCTGCCACTCCACCTGGTCTATCCCCATGCCCGCTTCTACCCGGCCCGGCCGCGTCGCTTCATCGAGGCGATGCGCGAGTCCGTGCCGGCGGCGGTCGACGGCACGGCGGCACGGTAACGATTCACGATCGCGTGGGGGCGAGGCGCCGCGCGATGCTGACCACGGGCCCGCTCGCGCGCTCGATCCGCCGTGCGGCACCGGATCCGCGCACCACGGAGGACGAAAAATCGGCTAGGTGTGGACAGGGAGGGCACGGGCACATGACGATCTCGAACGGTTCGATGGCCGCGCGGGCAACGGGGCCGGAGGGCGCGCTGGTCGAGCGGATATTTGAGCTCGCGCCGAGCATCCTCTGTGTCCTCGATGTCAGGGACAAGCGGGTCGTCGCCTGCAATCGCGCGTTCGTCCGCGCGCTCGGGTTCGGCGACAAGGAGGCTCCGGAGCGCGCCTGGGAGACCCTGGTGTCCCGCGTCCACCCCGAGGATCTCGACGCGTCAGCGGTTCGCGCAGAGCAGCTCTGGGCGTCACAGGACGGCGAGCCCTTCGAGGTCGCGCTGCGCGCGCTGTGCGCCGGGGGCGTCGAGCGCGTCCTTGCCCTGCGCTGCGTGGTCCTCACGCGCGGCGACGACGGGGCGGCGCATCAGGTCCTCGTCTCGGCCGAGGATGTCACCGAGCAAAGACGCCGTGAGGTGGAGCTGCAGAAGAGCGAGGCGCTGTTCCAGGCGTTCCTCGAGTACATGCCTGGCATGATGTTCGCCAAGGATGCCGACAGCAGGTATGTCTTCGCGAACGCTCAGTTCGAGCGGTTCATGGGGATCACGCCGCACGGCTGCGCCGGCATGCGGGACGACGACATGCTCCCGGAGGACATCGTCGCGCAGGTGAGGGCCGCGGACGACGAGGTGAGGAATACAGGTGTCGCGACGGTGTTCGAGGAGAGCGTCCCTCACCCCACAGAAGGGATGAAGCTGTTCCATTCGGTCAAGTTCCCCGTCAGGGGTCCTGGCATCCCGGAGGGGACGGTCGGGGGCGCGGCCATCGACATCACGGCCATCAAGCGGGCGGAGGCCGAACGCCAGGAGGCGCAGCTCGCGGTCATCGCGGCGCAGCAAGCGACCATCCGGGAGCTCGCGACGCCGCTCTTGCCGATCGCCGACGGGGTGATCGTCATGCCCATCATCGGCACGCTCGATCCCGAGCGGGCGAGCCGGATCATCGAGGCGTTGCTCGCCGCTGTCGGCGCGCACCAGGCGGCGATCGCCATCATCGATATCACGGGGGTGAGATCGGTCGACGCCCATGTGGCGGGGGTGCTCTTGCAGGCCGCCCGCGCGGTGCGGCTGCTCGGGGCGAGGGTCGTGCTCACGGGCATCCAGCCCGCCATCGCGCAGACGCTCGTCGAGCTCGGGGTGGAGTGGCACGGCCTCGTGACAGAGGCCACGCTGCGCGGCGGCATCGAGCACGCGCTGCGGACCAGGAAGCGCAGAGGGGGCTCCTGACTCACCGCCCGAGGTCCGTGACGCTTACTCTACCCACCTGTATCGCCGGCGCGGAGCTTCGTGGCGATTCACGACCACCGCAGGGTAGTCTCCCCGTCAGACCACAGCGAACGCGAAGAGTGGACCCCATGCCGAAGCTTCACGAGATCCGGGCGGACTACGACGCGGAGACCATCGTCATGTACCAGGCCTACGCGCCGGCGATCGCCGAGCCCGCGCTCGCTGCCCAGCGCTTCGTCGCCCCGTTCTCGTTCGGCCGGATGACCTGGATCAAGCCGTCGTTCCTCTGGCTCATGCACCGCAGCAACTGGGGGCGAAAGGCCGGGCAGGAGCGGATCCTCGCCGTCCGCATCCGGCGAGCAGGCTGGGAGCGGGCGCTCTCCCTCGCCGTCCTCACCTCGCCGGAAGCGACTGTGTTTCGCTCGCCGGACGCGTGGCGCAAGGCGTTCGCCGAGGCCAAGGTGCACATTCAATGGGACACCGAGCGCAACCTCCGAGGTGGCCCGCTGCCCTGCTACAGCATCCAGGTCGGCATCGGCCGCGATCTCATCCGTGAGTACGCAGAGAGCTGGATCGTCGCGATCGAGGATCGAACTCCCCTGGTCCGGAAAATGTACCAGCAGATCCAGGCAGGCCACGCGGACAGCGCGGCGAAGTTGCTGCCGCGCGAGAGGCCCTACGCCGTGGACGAGGCCACCGCCAGGCGCCTGCTCATCGACCCATGAAGAGGCTCCCCAAACGAGCAGAATGTTTCCAATGGATTGGCGTAAAGTCCAGCCTGTGGGAGGCGCCGCTGCACGTTGCTCTCCAGACGCCCCTCGCCGGCGAGGCGAGGGCGGCGAACCACCAACCGGAGGAGAGAGCATGGCATCGAGAGCGAAGAGGATCCTGGTCATCGGCAGGAGGGCGGATATCCTCGAGCGGGCCGTGGCCGCGCTGAACCAGCAGGGGCACGCGGCGGTCGGCACGGCGAGCGGGTCACCGGACGCGGAGTTCCACGCCGGCGACTTCGACCTCATCACCCTCGGCGGCGGGGTGGACGCCGCCACCCGGGAGCGCCTCCACGCGCGCTTCAAGGAGCAGAACAAGGACGTGATGGTGCTGGACGTGTACGCCCCGATCGCTGGCCAGCAGATCGCCCGGGCGCTCAGCAGAGCTTCCGTCGCGGGAGAGCTCGGGAGCGCCTTCTCGGTGACGGAGGGCGATGAGGCGTTCGTCGCGCGTGCGACGATCGAGCGCGCCTGTACGCTGCGCCTCGACGTCTACAGCTACCCCGGCGGCGCCCTGGAGCCGCAGGTCGCGCGCGTCGTCGACACCCCCGTCACCCCGGGGACGCACGAGTTCAAGCTCGCGAAGGAGCTCGCGCGCGGCGGGTTCATGGCGGTGCTGACCCTGAACGGCGAGGAGCACCACCTGCACCGCCTGGAGCAGCACGCGGGGTGAGCCGCCCGCCGCGCTCGGTGCGCAAGAAGGTATGGACCCACGCGAGCTCGGACCACGAGCCCGAGCCCGCTCGGCGTGAGCGCCGTCGAGCCCGGTGAGCGCGAAGCCGAAGTTGCCGGGCGGCCGGAGCAGGCCTTGAGCCGGAGGGCGCTCCTTGGTACGATGGAAACGCATGTTGTCGGCGGTGGTGCGCAGCGTAGGTTCCCGGCGGTGGAGCGCAGAGTTGCAATGACCAGCCTCGCCGACGACCCCTTCACCTGGCGCCGCGCCGAACTGCTCCAGCGCATCCTCGACTCCCTGCCCGATCCCCTCTTCGTCAAGGATCGGTCGCATCGCTGGGTCGCCGTCAACGAGGGGTATTGCAAGCTCGTCGGGTACCCGCGGGACGAGCTCATCGGCAAGGACGACAGGGGGTTCTGGCCCGCCGAGCAGGTCGAGGTCTTCTGGGAGCACGACGATCTCGTCGTGAACACGGGCGAGCCCGACGAGAACCAGGAGGTGGTGACCGGCGGCGACCGCATCGAGCGCACGATGTGGACACGCAAGTACCCGATACGCGACGACGCCGGGCAGGTGGTCGGGCTCTGCGGCATCATCACGGACATCACGAACATGAAGGGCAAGCTCGTCGCGGCCGAGCGGCTCGAGGCTGAAAATCGCGCGCAGCTCGGGATCATCGAGGCGCAGCGCACGCTGCTCGAAAAGCTCGCGGTGCCGGTCGTGCGCATCTGGCAGGGCGTCTTGCTCCTGCCGCTCGTCGGCGCGCTGAACCAGGAGCGGGCCGCGCAGGTTACCGAGAGCGTCCTCGCCGCGATAAGCGACGCCACCGCGCGCTTCGTGATCATCGATGTGACGGGCGTCCCGCTCATCGACACCATGGCCGCCGAGGCCCTGCTGCGCACCGTGCAAGCCGCGGCATTGCTCGGCTGCGAGAGCGTGCTCGTCGGCATGGGCCCCGCCGCGGCGCAGACCCTGGTCGGGCTCGACGTCGACCTCGGCCGCATCACGACGCGCGGCAGCCTCGAGCACGGGCTCGAGTATGCGCTCGGTCGCCTGTCCTACCGGATCGTTGCGGCGAGAAGGCGGGACACCTCCGGAAAGCGGTGACATTGCGGGCCCGTCCCCGCCCGGCCGGCGGGCAGGGTCCAGCCGCTCGGGCGTACCCGGACCCGCGGTTACAGCCCTCGCGCTGAAGAGGCACACTGCCCCTGGATCCGGCGCCTCATTCTGGGGGCCCCGAGGCGCTCACGCGGCCAGCTTGGCCGACGACCACGTCCACGGGCTCCCGCTGCAGGTGCTGCTCCACCCGGCGGAGCACGCCGCGCGCCGTCGAGCACCGTCACCGGCCGCTGCGGCGGATCCATGAGCGCGATCCGACCGACAATGGCTCCGTGGAGCTCGCGGAGCTTCTTTTGGATACGTGTATTTTGCACAAATTTCCTTGACGCTCCGGAGGGGGTGACTATATGCATAGTACACATATCTGAGCCGCGGTCGAACCAAACGTGGCTCCTTATCAAGCGCCCGGGCCCTCCGCTCGTGAAGGATCCGGCTGCCCGGAGGCCTCATGCCTGCTTCACTACGTTCGCGTTCCGTCGCCCGAGTCTCGCTGTCCGCCCTCGCCCTCGCCCTGCCAGCCGCCGCCTCGTTGACCGGCTGCTCCGGGGGCGACGAGCCCACGGAGTCCCAGGCTACCGGGAGCAGCCCCACGTTCCACAAGGACGTCGAGCCCATCCTGCAGAAGAGCTGCATGGGCTGCCACTCCGCGGGCAATATCGCGCCCTTCAGCCTTACCGCGTACGACGACGCCAGGGCTGTCGCGGCGCTCATGGTCAAGACGACCAAGGCGGGCACGATGCCGCCCTTCGCCGTGCGCGACACGGACGAGTGCTCGACCCGCCACGCGTGGAAGGGCGATATCCGCCTCTCCGACGAGGAGATCAGCACGCTGGAGGCCTGGAGCAAGGCCGGCACCCCCAAGGGTGATCCGAGGGACGCGCCCGCCGCGTTCGTGCCGAGGAGCGCCGACCTGCCGGGCATGACCCTCGAGGTTCATCCGAACGAGCCCTACGTCACCTCCGGTGAGCAGGACGAGTTCCGCTGCTTCGTCATCGATCCCGGGCTCACCGAGGACCAGTACATGAATGGTCTACAGATGGTGCCCGGCAACCACAAGGTCGTTCACCATGGGATCATCTCCATCGATCCGGAGGGGAAGTCCGCGAGCCTGGCCGGCCCCGACGGGAGCTTTCCGTGTGGCGCCGGCGACGTCCCGAATGGCGTGGAGATTGGAGCGCTCCAGATGCTCACGGCCTGGGCTCCCGGCGCCGACCCGGTCGATCTGCCCGACGGGGTGGGGCAGCTGATCCCGAAGGGGTCGCTCCTCATGATGCAGATCCACTACCACCCCGCCGGCACGACGGCCGACCCGGACCTGACGCGCATCCGGCTCAGGCTCACCAGCGAGAAGCCGAAGTACGGCTTCCTGTACCACCTGATCGGCAACTTCGATGACCCGGTGGGCCAGTTTGGCTTCGGGCTGCTGCCGGGTCCGGGCGACAAGGACGGCGTCGAGTTCCTGATCCCCGCGGACAGCAAGAACCACGTGGAGACGCAGCAGTTCACGATCCCGGCCCCTGACACGCCCGGAGCGCAAGAGATGCCGTTCCCGTCGGGCACGCGCATCTATGGCGACTTTCTGCACATGCACTACCTGGGCTTCGACGAGAAGGTGACTGTCACGCGGGCGAACGGCTCACCCGAGCAACCCAGGGAGGAGTGCCTGGCGCACGCGCCGAAGTGGGAGTTCGGCTGGCAGCGCTCGTACTCGTACGACGCGCCCATCGAGACGCTCCCGACGCTCGAGCCGGGCGATGTGCTCCAGATCCGGTGCACGTACAATAACTCGACGGAGAACCCGTACGTGGTCAAGGCGCTCAAGGAGGCGAACATGATATCGACGATCGACGTGGCCTACGGCGAGGGGAACACGTTCGACGAGATGTGCGTCGCCGGGCTCTCGCTCGTGTACCCGATGCCCTGACGGGAGCGGAGGCGGGAGGAGTACAAGGCATCCCGCGCTCCGGTCAACGACCTGGCGAGTCCGAGCAGCCAGGCGACCAGCTGTCTGGCGACACCTGACGAAGCTCCGGGAGAGCAGCGAGGTCGAAGAATGGTCATGAGCGCAATGTAGATCCAACGTGAGGTCCTCATCATGGCATCCTCGCTCCGTGGTGCGACAGTGTTTCCGTCCGGCGCCATGGCCACGGGCGACGCTGGCGCCGCCCCTGCGGACGACGCCAGCGAGGACGAGGGCGGGCGCGCCTGCCGGGTCGAGGCGGGGCCCAGCTCCCCGGCGGGCGCGGTCGCCGCCCTTGTCGCGCTGGACGCGGTCGTGGCGCAGCGGCGCGCGCGAAAGGCAGGCGCGAGTTGGGTCGCCGACGCGTGCGGGGGCTGATCGTGTCCGGCTCGAGGCGAGCGGCGCGACCACCGGCGGCTGACGACCCACTCAGGGCCAAGCCGGAGGACGAGGCCCGACCGGGGACGTTCACACCGATCCGCCCCTCCGCCGCCGAGATCGGGCCCGGCCAATGGCAAGGCTCCGCTCGAGCGGCGCGTCAAGAGAGGCGGGCGCCGGGGCGCGGTCGTGGTGGATGTCGATTCCATTCGCCCCGCGCGCGACTAAGCTTGGCCCCGATGGATGGCAACTCTCCTCCCGAGCGGCGCGTCAAGAGAGGCGGGCGCCGGGCCGCGGTCATGGTCGATGTGGCCAAGCTCGCCGGCGTCTCGTACCAGACGGTCTCGCGGGTCCTGCACGACAACCCCCACGTGCGTCGGGACACGCGGGAGCGCGTGCTCGACGCGATCCGCCAGCTCGACTACCGCCCGAGCTCCGTGGCGCAGGCGCTCGTCACCGGGCGCTCGCGGACGCTCGGCGTGGTCAGCTTCAACACGACGCACTACGGCCCGGCGTCGACGCTCCACGGGCTCGAGACGGCGGCGCACGACGCCGGGTACGGCGTCAGCGTCGTCAGCCTGAAATCGCTCAGCCGCGCGCCGCTGGTGGATGCGGTGAAGGGGCTGTGCGATCAGCGCGCCGACGGCATCATGGTCATCGCCCCGCTGCGGTCGGGGGTGGACGCGCTCCGCTACGTCACCTCCGACGTGCCGGTGGTCGCCGTCGAGGGTGGGCCGGACGATGCGGTCCCGGTGGCCGCCGTCGACCAGCACGGCGGCGCGGCGGCCGCGACGCGCCATCTCCTCGACCTGGGTCACCGGACGGTGTGGCACATCGCCGGGTCGATCGACTCGCTCGAGGCCGAGCAGCGCGTCGAAGGCTGGCGTTCGACGCTGGAGGCCGCGGGCGTCGAGCCGCCGCCTCTCCTGCGCGGCGACTGGAGCGCACGCTCGGGCTACGAGCTCGCCCCGGAGCTGGCGCGCGCGCCAGGCGTCACCGCCGTGTTCGTGGCCAACGACCAGATGGCGCTGGGCGTGCTCCGCTACCTCCACGAGATCGGACGCGCGGTGCCGCGGGACATCAGCATCGTCGGCTTCGACGACATCCCGGAGGCGGCCTACTTCACGCCTCAGCTCACCACCGTCCGCCAGGACTTCTCCGAGCTGGGGCGCAGGTGCCTCCACGTGCTGCTCGGGCAGATCGAGAGCGGCCGCCGCTCCCGCTCCCGCTCGCGCGTCGTGGTCGAGGCCGAGCTGATCTTGCGCAAGAGCACCGCCGCGGTCCCCCGGAACCGTTGAGCGCTCCAGCCTGCCAGCTTCGTCTGCACGCATCCCCTCACGGTGCCCGAGCCAGGAGGCCCTCGATCAGGGCAAGACGCCGCGGACCGGCAGCCGCGATGGGGTTCGCACGAAGACCATCGTGCTCCACTCGATGGTGGGGTCGACCAGATCGATTCGCTTGAATCGAGCGAGCAAGGATTCGAGCGCCACCCTCGCCTCCAGGCGCGCGAGGAGGTGGGCGACGCAGAAGTGGACGCCGTGCCCGAACGCGACCGACGCCCCCGTCCCGGTCTTTGGCACATCGCGGTCCATGTTGAACTCGTCGGGGTCGGGAAACGCGGCCTCGTCGCGGTTGGCGGACGCGAGGATGACCGTCACCGGAGCGCCGGCGGGCACCTTGACGCCGCCGACCTCCGCTCCGGGCATCGCCTTGCGGAAGAGGTTATGGGTAGGCGGGTCCCACCGGAGCATCTCTTCGATGAATCGAGGGATGAGCGCCGGGTTTTCGCGCAGCCGCTCCGTGTCCGCGGGGCGCCTGGCGAGGGTGATGATCGATTTGCTGATCAATGTGGATGTGGTGTCGAACCCCGCTGGAACCAGGACGAAGACGAAGGACATGAGCTCTTCCGGGGTAAGCTTGTGGCCGTCGACTTCGGCCTGGAGGAGCGCGCTCACGAGATCGTCGCCGGGCGCTCGCCGCCGCGCCTCGAGGACGTCCCCGAGGTAGCGCTCCATCTCGGCGACGGACGCGCGGACGCGCTCGGCATGCTCGGGGCTCTGCGGGACGGGCGTGACGCTGAGCACATCGTCCGCCCACCGCTTGAAATTGGCGTGGAGGGAAGGGTCCAGGGAGAGGAGCTCGCCGATGACGCCCGCTGTCATCGGGACGGCGTAGTCGGCGACGAAATCGGACTCACCCCTGGATTGCAGGGCGTCGGTGAGGCGCTCGGCGATGGAGCGGACCATCGGCTCGATGCTCGTGATGATCCCGGGACCCAGGGCCCGGCTGACGAGGTTCCGGAGCTTCGTGTGCTCCGGCGGGTCCATGGAGAGCAAAGAGTGCGCCCCCGGCTGCCTCGGGAGCCAGGGCGGGTGAAAGGCGTCGACGTTGCCAGCGGACGAGAATTTTTGAGGGTTCTTGAGGACGGCGATGACATCGGCGTACCGGCTCACCGCCCAGGCGCCCAGCGGCTCGAGCACGCACACAGGCCCGGAGCGGCGCATCTCGGCGTAGGTGGGGAATGGGTCCGCCTGGAAATCGGGGGCGAATAAATCAAACTTCCGCAGCTCTTGGATCATGGGAATCGCTCTCCTGGGAGACATCCTACACGATGTGATCCACCTGCCGCACGCCGTCGAGCGGCGCGGCCAGCGACGCGCATCGCGCAGGCGCGTCGTTGTCGAACACCGGGCCGGACGCGCTCCCGTTCACCCGCCGTCGCGCACGAACCGACGCGCGTCCACGACGTCGTGGCCTTCGACGCGATCAGATGCATTTGCGCATTGCGACCGTGCTTTCCCGGGTCTATCCTCTGCCCTTCTTTCGGCAATCTCAGGAATTCGCACAAGAGATCTTCGCGCAGGACCGATGCGGGCGTCTCCCGTCGATGTCCCCGGCGGCGTCGATGACCAGGCTTGCGATCCACCGTGGCGCGACGTCACGGCGGAACGGCTCGGACAAAGCGACTTCGGACGTGCTGGGCGCTCTTCGAGAGCAACGCCCGTGGCGCCCTGCGCGCCGCAGGACGTCGGCGTCCCGGGACATTCATGAGAGCTCGCGCGTGTGTGTGCATTCGTCCGTGACGGCCAACATCCTTCACAAGGAGCTTGGAGATGGGTATCAACGGTGCTCTATCCCCGTTGACGTTCGCCGCAGTCGCCCTGATCCACGGGCCGGCGGCAGCGAGGACATTTTATGTCGACGACGTCGGCAACGACGCAAACGACGGCCTGACCGCCAGAAGGGCGTGGGCGACGCTCCAGCACGCGGTCGACACCATGGGTCATGGCGACACGACCATCGTATTGCCAGGAGTCTACGCGGGGTGTCGCATCGAACGCTCGGGCGAGGCCGGCCGGCCCAAGACCCTGCGGGCCGTGCCACCCTGGGGAGCCGTGGTGGCCACCGCCGGGCCGAACAACCAGCATGGCAGCAACATCGAGGTCGAGATGTTCGACGGCGTCGTTCAGCACTGGGTGATCGACGGCTTCGATATCCCTGGCGCCGTCAGATCCGGCGTCGACCTGCGCGGCACGCGCGACATCACGGTCCAGAACTGCCACGTCCACGACAGCGGGAGAACCGGGATCTTCACGGCGTTCAGCGATTTTGTGGTCATCCAGGGCAACGAGTCCGAGTCCAACGGCGAGCACGGCGTCTACACGAGCAACAGCGGCGACTTCCCCGTGGTTCGCGGCAATCTCCTCCACCACAACCAATCGGCCGGCGTTCACATGAACGGCGACAGGAACTTCACGCCCGGCGACGGGCTCATCAGCTTCGCCGCGGTCGAGGCCAACGTCATCTGGGAGAACGGCGTCGCGGGCGCCTCGGCCATCAACTGCGACGGCGTCAGCGACAGCGTCATCCGGAACAACCTGCTCTTCAGCAATCACGCGAGCGGGATATCTCTCTACGCGATCGACGGCAGCGAAGGCTCCAGCCGCAACAAGGTCTACAACAACACCATCGTGATGGCGGAGGGCAGCCGCTGGGTGATCAACATCCCCGCATCGCCGGACGGCATCGCCAACCCGAGGTGCAACAGGATCGTGAACAACATCCTCTACACGCCGCGCCTCGACAGGGGCTCCATCCTGATCTATCCCGGCGGCGCGGAGGACCCTTGCTTCCACAGCGATCACAACGTGGTCGTGAACCGCTTCAGCAGGGATGGGGGGGAGACGATCATCAGCCTCGCGGCGTGGCAACGAGCTACAGGGCAAGACAGGCACTCGTTCGTCGTGGCGCCGGAGGCGCTGTTCGTCGACCCGGCGAGCGACGACTATCGCCTGAGGCTCGGCTCGCCAGCGATGAACCGTGGGGCCTTCCTCGGCCTCGCCGTGCCGGACGATCTGGACGGGACCCCTCGGCCCGTCGGTGGTGCGGTTGACATCGGTGCCCACGAGGTCGACACCTCGGGCGCGCCGGATTGATCGCGCCGGTTCGTCGCCTGGTTTTCCCTGTCCCGCGGCGACGATCTCGCGGTGACGAGCCTTCGGCCCTATTTCGAGCGCGGTGCGAGAACGCTGCTGCATCGCACCAATGGATGCCGCGACGGAGGAACCAATGCGGCAGGTCGAGCAATGAATTCACCGGCGTCATGATCCGGTGGGGGCGCCCCGCGTCGGATACTTGAGCCGGTACGCGATGCGCCCGGCCGAACGTTGCGAGACGCGGTCACCTCCCATCCGAGCGGGCCGATCCCCCGGTTCAACCTTCGTCGTATTCCAGCAAGACTGGAAGCCAAAAAAATCGACATCGGCCCGTGCCCAAACCGGCTCCCCCACGTTCTCCATCGGGTGAAGGGGCCGGCGGCAACGGCGGGCCGCTTCCGGGGCGCCGCGCTGCGTGGGCCGGCCGGCTCCCCTCCATCCATACGTTGCGAGCTGCAGAGCTGGATTATGCGCAAGAGTTATCTCATGGCGTCGATTTTCATTGCGACCGCGCTCCTCGCGGCCGGCTGCAAGACGGGGACATGCGCGGATGCCGTCGAGCACGCCGCGGCCTGCGGGGTCGACGACCTCGAGCTCGAGGACGACCTCGCCGGCTGCTCCGAACACGAGGCGTGTCGCGCGTCGTGCGTGCTCGATGCGCCCTGCGACGAGATCAAGGCGTCTTTCGCCGGCGGCACGGACCGCAGCACGGAGGCCTGGCGCTGCTACGAGCAGTGCCCTCTCTCTGATTGATGGCCCTTTTACCGATCGGGTTTTCTCGGCTCTCGGCGCTCGTCGGGGGCCTGGCCGCCGGGCACGAGACGTCGACGGCCCTGCTCGCGAGCGGGATCGACCTCTTGCTCACGCACCCGGACGTGGCGGGGACCGGTTTCGCTGGTCAACGATGCATCACGCGCGCAACCCTGGGTGGGGATGGGTCATCCGCTCGTCTGCCAGCTCGAGCCCGCCGCCATTCCGTGAGCGGCCGCAAAGCCGCGATCGATCAACGCGATGAACGCGGCGTTCGCCTTCTTCGCCGAGCCTCCGCGCTCGAACACGCGGATCGCTTCGCCGTAAGCCGTGCGCCACGTCAGCACGACCATGCCGGCGACGAGCCGCGCGAGGCCGTCGGGCTTCGGGCCAGCGAGCTCGGCCGCGAGCCCCTCGACCGCCTCGTCCCCGATCTCGCGGAGGCGCGCCTTGAGCGACGGGCTCGCCGCGACGACGCGCCACCAGCCGACCGTCTGGCCGTCGATGCGAGCGAACGGATGCTTCTGCTCGCACAGCCTGTCGACGAGGCGGCGGAGCGCCTCGATCGGCGACTGCCCTTGCGGCCTCTCGCCGATTGCCTCGCGCAAGAGCAGCTTCACCTCGTCCTCGCGATCCAAGAAGAGGTCCTCCTTGCGCGCGAAGTAGTTGAACACCGTCATCTTGGAGACATTGGCGGCGGCGGCAATCTCTTCGACCGTCACCGCGTCGAAGCCGCGCGCGAAGAACAGCGCCGTCGCGACGTCGGAGATCCGCTGCCTTGTCTCGCGCTTCTTGCTTTCGCGGAGCTCGCCCATGGGTGAAATGTTATACTAAGATAAAAAATATACTTGCGCAAGTTTTTGCCGAGTCTAAGATTCGCGTCATGACTCACGACGCGGTCATCGCCGGCGCTGGCCCGGTCGGGCTTTTCCTCTCGATCGAGCTCGCGACAGCGGGCGTGAAGCCGCTCGTGCTGGAGCGGCTCGTGGAGCCCGACCGAACGATCAAGGCCGCCGGGGTCGGCGCGGTGGCAGCCGAGGCGCTGGAGCGACGCGGGCTCGCGCGTGCGCTCGACGAGGAGCGCCGCGCCGCCATGGCACTGATGGCGCCGGCGCTGAAGGCGCGCTTCGGACCTGGGCCGAGGAGAAGGCCCGGAGGCCATTTTTCTGGAATGTTCTTGATTGACCAGAGCCTCCAGCGCGACCCGGAGCGCCACATGCGTCCCGTGCCGCAACAGGCGCTCGAGAAGATCCTGACCGCGCGCGCGACGGAGCTCGGGATCGAGATCCGCCGCGGCATCACGGTGGAAGGTTTCGAGCGGGACGACGACGGCGTGACAGTGCAGACGAGCGCGGGCCCGCTGAGCGCGAAGTACCTCGTCGGCTGCGACGGCGGCCGGAGCCGCGTCCGCAAGCTCGCCGGCTTCGAGTTCCCCGGCACGGATCCGACAATCACCGGCTATCAGGCCGTCGTCGAGCTCGATACGCCCGAGAAGCTCGCGACGGGTTGGCACCGAACGCCGCGCGGCCTCGTCGCGTCCGGACCGATGCCGGGGCGCGTCTTCACGGCGGAGTTCAACGGGCCGCCGCCCAATCGGGATGCGCCGATCACGCAAGCCGAGGTCGAAGCCGCGATCCAGCGCGTGAGCGGCACCGACGTCAAGATCCTGTCGATGACGATGGCGACGCGCTGGACCGACAACGCGCGGCAAGCAACGACCTACAGGATGGGCCGCGTCTTTCTCGCCGGTGACGCCGCGCACGTCCACTCGCCCTTCGGCGGCCAAGGCTTGAACCTCGGCCTCGTCGACGCCGCGAACCTTGGCTGGAAGCTCGCCGCGGCGGTGAAGGGGCGCGAGCATCTCCTCGACTCGTACACCGCCGAGCGCCATCCCGTCGCCGCGCGCGTCCTCGAGAATACCCGCGCGCAGGTCGCGCTCATGCGTCCTGACCCGCTCACGAGCGCGCTCCGCACCATCGTGAGCGACCTGATGAAGCTGCCCGAAGGCAATCGCTACTTCGGCGAGATGATCACGGGCGTCGGCGTTCGTTACGACCTCGGTGACGACGACCCGCTCGTCGGCACGCTCGCGAAGGACCAGCTCCTCACGCTCACCGACGGCAGCGAAGCGCGGCTCTACACGCTGATGGAGAGAGGCGGCGGCCTCTTCATATCGCCTTCTGAACAGTCACTCCCGCACAACGTGCACCATGCACGCACAAAAGACGGCGCGTCGATGCTCGTCCGTCCCGACGGCTGCATCGCGTGGACAGACGCGTCGTCGAAGTCGCTCGACGACGCGCTCGCGCGCTGGTTCTGAATCAGAGCGACGTGCCCTCGCCGCGCCGCCGCCGGGCAGGAGCTCGATTCGATCGAGTGCGAAGGCCGGGCGGGAGCAGTGGCGTTCTGATCCCAGCCGGGGTTGAAGGTGAGGATGTTCTCCTCGAACATCCATTGAAACAGCCCGATCACGTGGTCGCCGTCCTTCAAGAGCAGCCAGTTCTGCGCGGCATCCCCGGCGAAGGCCTTGACCGCGCCTCTGCCCGCCGCGAGGATCTCCTCGTGCTCCTCACCACGGCGCGTCTCCTCCTCGACCCGGTCAGCGACGAGGACATCGATCCCCTGCTGCGCCTCTTCCACGACGCGGAGGTCCGACGGTATCTGTGCGACGACGCGCTGGTCAGCCGCTACTGGGTGGACCCATGCACACCGAGCCGCCGCGTCGTCCCGGGGGGCGCGGCCCTCCCGCCGTTCACCCGGCTCGTTCCTCTACTCCGCCCCCCAGCGTTTACTCCGCCCCTCAGCGCTCTATCCCGACCCGCCTTGCCCCCTCCGCGTCCGCCGGCCAATACACCTCTTCCCGCGGGATCACGAGCTCTCGATCCCCCCGCGCGCGCAGCACCTCCCTCTGCTCCGCCACGAGCTCCGAGATGTCCTCCACGCCCACCGTCCACTCCTCGGCGAACCGCCGCAGCATCGCGCCGCGCAAGCCGAGCTGGATCGCCCTCCGCGCGACAGGCGCGCCCGACGGATGGTGGTCCGGATCCCACTGGAGCCGCACGTCCGAGCGCTGGAGATCTCCCTTCCACGCCTCCTGGCTCGGGTGCAGCTCGGGCACGAAGCTCGACGGCACCGCGGCCGCCAGGATCGCGTCGAACCCCGCGCGCCGGATGCGAATGGCCAGCACCGCCTCCTGGTCGGGCTTGGTGCCCCAGCCCGCGCGGTACATCATCCAGAGGAAGTTCGGCTTGATCCAGCTCATGCGGCCGAAGCTGAACTCCGGCCCTCCGAGCCGCTGGTGCTGCGCCGCGTGGCGCGCGATCGAGGGACGGTACGCCTGATAGACCACGATGGTCTCGGCGTCGAACTGCGCGAGGATGTGTCGCCCCGCGGCGGGCCAGCGGGTGGCCTGCGCGGCATATGCCTCCAGATTGAGCTTCTCCATCGCTCCCTCTTCCGGTCCACCGATCACGTTGAACGAGCGAGAAATGAACCGCCAAGACGCCGAGGACGCCAAGAAGAAGACTATGCCTTGGTGCCTTGGCGGCTCGAGATTCTGCTCGAATCAGGCCGGCTCAACCCGTTTGTCGCTCTAGAAAATCCCCCCTCCGAGCACGGTCACCGTGAACGAGCCCGACACCGGCGCGCCGGGCTCCATGGAGGCCTCGTCGAAGTGGATCTCGCCGCCGCCAGACAGGCCGATCAAGACGGGCTCCGGCTGCGTGACGTCCAACGCGAACGCGACGGCCGATTGCCAGTCGTAGGGGGCGTCCTTCCCAGCGGCGAAGACCTCAGGGTCCACAATAAAAAAGAGAGCGCGCACATTCCCGTCGGGGAAGCTCCCGACGACCATGAGCTGGGCTCGCCCGCTCGTGGCGAAATCAGGCCCGCCGCCCATGGAGGTGTCATAGCCTGACGCGACGCCCATGGCGTCGCTCGATTGCGGTTCACCCTCGGGGAGCGTCACGGTGAGCGTCCCCGTCCCCGTGGCAAAGGGATCCATCTCGGCGAGCGATCCCCACGTCGTCGAGAACGTGCCGGTCATCGTTGCCACCGGCGTCAGGCAGCCCTCGGCGGGGGGCGCGTACGTCCACGTCGGCGGCGTGGGCGCGATCTCGGCGGAGATCACCGCGCGACGCCCGCTCACGAAGCTCCGCACCGCGTCGGTCCCCGCCTTCACGGCCTCGGCGCTCTCGCTGACGTAGGGCGCGAGGAGCTCCTCCATCCGGTCGATCTCGAGGAGGAGCTCGTCCTCCTTCCAGACCTCGTCGAGGAGCTCCGCCATCGCCTCGGCGTAGAGCGCGCGGAGCTCCGGCGTCTGGTAGAGCCGATGCGCGATGGCCCCCTTCGCCGACACCGACTGCGGCCGCCCCGCCGGGCCGAGCGGGTCTGTCGCGTCGAACGACATGTCAGGCCCCCACGGCAGGAAGGACATCTTGCCGGAGTCCGGATCGAAATACACGAAGTGGTTGTTCACGTTGCCCGCATAGCCGTCCCACGCCGCGATCAGCGTCTCGGTGGCCCAGTACCTCCTGAAGGCGGCGATATCGAGGACCTCGCCGAGCTCCGCGTCGAGCTCCGCGTCGCTGGCCAGGAGCGCGGCCGTGACGGCGTCGAGATCGCTCCGGTCGGGGTCGTCCTCGTTGGTCTTCTTCTCATACGTGGCGCTCCAGCCGTCGCGGAAGTCGCTGATCTGCCCCTCGTAGAGGTTGCCGCCGTCGTCCGGGAAATGGCGCTTGAGGAGGCGCTTCCCCACCGGCTCCACGTGGGCGTAGATGCCGAGGTCCTTCCCGTTGACGGTCACGCGCGCGAAGCTGCACCGCGAGGCGGGCAGGCCCGCGTCGCCGAACACCTTGAACGCGAGGCACGTCTTGATGAGCGAGGGATCCTGGCGGGCGTTGTTGAGCGTGAGCCCCTTGAGGCCCGCGTGCTCGCGCCCGTCGACGTATTCATCGAAGCTCACCTTGAGCGACGGCTTCGACAGGCTGGCGGAGCCGAGGAAGCCCTTCTTGCGGACGGCGGACATCTCGAGCGCCTCGCCGTCGATGGTCACCGTCGCGGGGAACTGCGTGTAGGGGCTCTCCCTGGGGCCGTCCATGCAGCCCTCGCCGAGCACCTCCGAGACGTCGCGGGACTCACGGCGGAGCTTCTCCCAGTCCTCGGGCGCCATCTCGATCGCCACGTCGAGCACGTGGTCGGGATCGAACATCGCGTCGCTCGGGTCAGGGGTCGATGTGCCGGGCGCGCCTCCGTCGCCCGAGGAGCTGCCGCTGGACGAGGCGCCAATGGCCCCGCCGCCGGCGCCCCCGCCGCCGGCGTTCCCGCTGGGCGCCTGGTCCGGGTCGGAGCTGCACGCGGCTGCGCCGAGGACCATCGTGAGCGCCACCGTCGAAAGGATGCTGCCTGCGCGAACGAACGCGCTTGTAAGTTTCCGTGCCATGGGATTCGTATGTAGCACGACATCACCGGCCGCTGTCGCTGTCGCGCCCGGGGGGATGCCAGGGTCGACGGGTTCAGGCGGCGGTGCGTGCGCGCCGGTGCGCCCGCAGAACAGGACCCCTCTGCGCTGGCGCCGCGCGCTCACCCGTCGCCGACGCGCACCACGAGCTTGCCGAAGTTGCGCCCCTCGAGCAGGCCCATGAACGCCGTCGGCGCGCTCTCCAGTCCGTCCACCACGTCTTCGCGCAGCTTCACCCGGCCGTCGGCGACCCACGCGTCCATGTCGCGGCGGAAGGCGTCGAAGCGATCGCCGTAATGGTCGAGGATGACCAGGCCCTGCATGCGGATGCGCTTCTGCAGCACGGCCGTCATCACCAGCGGCAGCCGGTCCGGGCCGGGCGGCGGCGCCTCGTCATTGTAATGGGCGATCAGCCCGACCACCGGCACGCGCGCGCCGAGGTTGAGCAGCGGCAGCGCAGCGTCGAACACCGCGCCGCCGACGTTCTCGAAATAGACGTCGATGCCGCCCGGACGGGCCCCAGCGAGGCGCTCGGCGAGCCGGGGATCGCGGCGGTCGAGGCAGACGTCGAAGCCGAGCTCCTCGACCGCATGACGGCGCGTGGTCGGCGCCCCCGGCGACGCCGACCACGCGCGCGCCCTTGATCTTGGCGATCTGCCCGACCACCGCGGCCACGACCACGCGCCCCATTGCCTCGAGGAGAACACGTCCAGGTCGTGGTACACGTGGACAAGGTCGCGCAGCCGAGGAACGGGGGCGCAGGGAGAGCCGGGTCATGGTTCTGGGTCGCCAGGGCAGGGAAGTCGAGTCGCCGGGCCCGCAGGGCGGCAAGGCGAGCGGCTCTTCACAGGAAGATGGAGGGGCCGGACAACAGGCAACGGGAGAAAAAGCCGCCACCTCGACGCGCGCTGCGAGCCGCCTTGCGGAGCCGGCCCACCACGGAAAAGACGCCCATGAGACGCCCCGCGCCCGCACCGTGGGCGTCATCACCCCCTATCTCGACGGCTCGTTCTGGAACCCGGTCCTGAAGGGCATTCACGAGACGGCGCAGCAGCACGGTTGTCGGACGATCGTGATGCGCGGCACCCCCGCCTCGCTCCAGGCCCCCTCGCTCGCCAGAGACCTGGTGGATGGGTGGATCCTCGTGATCGCGGTCGACGGCATCGCGCAGCTCGCTGGCGCGCGGGTCCCGCTCGTCGTCGTCGGCACCGACGCCCACGAGGGCAATTGCCCGTCCGTGATCCCCGACAACCGCAGCGGGATCCGGAGCGCCGTGCGCCATCTGCTCGAGCACGGGCACCGGCGCATCGCGTTCGTCGGCTACTTCGAGGAGTCCGACGTGCGCGAGCGCTTCGAAGCCTACCGAGAGACGCTCGCCGAGGCGGGGATACCTCTCGATCCCGATCTCGTCATCCGGACCAGCGATAGCTGGTATCCGGGCGGCGAGAGCGCCGCCCCGCAGCTCCTCGCGCAGCGGCATGCGTGCACGGCGGCGGTCTTCGGGACGGACAAGAACGCGCTCGCGATGATGCCCTTGTTGAAGGCGGCGGGCGTCCGCATCCCCGAGGACATGGCGATCGTCGGGTTCGACGATGTGCCGGACGCGCAAACCGCCGACCCGCCGCTGACCACCGTGCGCCAGCGGTTCGAGATGATGGGGAGCGCCGCGTGCGATCTCATCCTCTCGATGCTCGCCGGCGAGACCTCCCCGCCCGAGCTCGTGCTCACGCAGAACACGTTGATCCAGCGGACCTCGTGCGGGTGCGACGTGATCCAGAGCATCCTCGACCAGGACGCGGCGGCCGGGGAGGACGCCGGCGGCGACCTGGACCGGCGGCTCGTCGAGCTGCTCCTCGCGCCCCAGCGCCTCGCGCCGGGGCTGTCGCCAGCCGCCGTATGGCCAGGGGTCGCCCTTGTGCTCGCAGGGTACTCCGCGGCGATCGAGGGCACAGCGCCCCCTCCGGCCAAGGCGCTGGAGCACGCGTACCAGCAGGCCGCCGGCATTGCGCCCGATATGGGCACCTTGATGGCGCTCGTCCGCCTGCTCCGCCGGTCCCACGCGCGGCTGGGCGGAGATGCGGCGTCCGCGGAGCGGGTCGAGGCGTTCCTTGACAGCGCGCGCCTCGCGATCGCCCGGTCCCGGCTCCATGTGGAGACCGACGCCCTGGCGCAGGTCGGGTTGCTCGTGAGGTCCAATTACGAGGTGGGCCTCGCGCTGCTCAGCGGCTCCCAGCAGGAGTCCCTCTCGCTCTCATGGCTCGCGAAGACCCCCGCGCTCTGGGGCTGCCTCGCGCTCCGGGAGGACGCGACGACGCTCGTCGTCGCCGGCGCCTACAGCCGCGATAGCAGCGCGACGCCCGCGATCGGCGGCCGCCATCGGGTGGAGGCGTTCCCGCCGGCGGATCTGCTGCCGCCGTCGGCCGCGAGCGGCGCGCACATGATGCTCCTCCTGCCGATCCGCACCGCGCGGCGCGACTGGGGGATCCTGGCGCTCATCGGGCCGACCCTCCGCGAGCTGACCCGGGACGAGGGCACGGTCGGGGTCTGGGCGTCGCTGCTCGGCGCGGCCCTGGAGCGCAATGAGCTCGTCCAGTCGCTCTCGGCGAAGCACGCGGAGCTGCAGGACGCCTACGCGCTCGAGCGCGCCCTCTCCGAGACGGTGCGCGAGCTCGGCTGCCCGCTCATCCCGCTCCTCCCCGGCGTGCTTCTCGTGCCGCTGGTCGGCGCGCTCGACAGGGGCCGCGCCCTCCAGGTGCTCACGGCCGTGACCGAGGGCGCGGGCCGGCACGCGGCGCGCTTCGTGCTGCTCGACATCACCGGCGTGCCGGCCGTGGACGCCGAGGTCGCCCACGCGCTCGGCCAGACCAGCCGCGCGGTTACCCTGCTCGGCGCGCGCCTCATCCTTGTCGGCGTGCGCCCCGAGATCGCCAGGAGCCTCGTGGACGTGGAGCTCGGCGATCTGTCCACGTACGCGTCGTTGGCGGGAGTCCTTCACGAGCTGACGACAGGAAAGCTCCGCCGCCAGGGTGCAAAGCGCCGTTCAGCGCGCAACGCCTGAACGCGGGCGGCTCTCGCGATCTCCGCGGGGGTGATCTCCACGATCGCCCTCTTCCTCGCCGTGCACCGCACGGGTGATCTGGTGGATCGCCCTTTTTCCGCTGCGCTACCGCCGAGATTCAAAAGCCCGGCGAGAGTGGATAAATTGGGTAAGCAAGTGAGTCGTTGGAGCACAAAAGTGGTTGCGATCGATTCGTGACGTGTGGCTGTTCGGGCGGATTCTGATACGTTGATCCTCTCGGCGCTGTCGAGTCGCAGCATCGTGAGTCCGTGTCGGTGTCGACCTGTGTGGTCGGCGCTCGCACCAACCCGTGCCTTTCGTCGGGCGCGGCGTGGAGGAGACGATGAACCCCGAGCAGCACACGGATCGTTGGCCCCTCGATCTCCCCGGCAAGAAGCTCAGGGTCGCGGCGCCGCTCTTGCTCGCGCTCGCCGCGGGCTGCAACGGCCAGATCGGCGGGCCCGGACAGTCCACGGGGCCCGGCACGGACCCGTGGGTGGGCGGCGGGGGCGACCCCGAGAGCGGCCAGGTCCCGGAGGACGTGCTGGCCTCGCCCTTCTGCCAGACGCCGCAGCCTGGCTCCGCGCCGCTCCGCCGTCTCAGCAACCACGAGTACACCAACACGCTGAAAGATCTCTTCTCCGGCGTCTCGGGCGTGGCCTCCACCATCGACACGGTGGTCGCCACGTTCCCGAACGAGCCCGAGTCGCTCGGCTTCCGCAACAACGCGAGCTTCTTGACCGTCGGCTCGCTCGTCGCGCAGAAGTACCTCGACGCGGCGGAGCAGATCGCCGCCGTCGCGGCGCGCGCGCCGGGCCTGGTCGCCTGTGATCCGGCGGCGCTCGGTGAGCTCGAGTGCGCGCGCGACTTCATCCGCACCTTCGGCGCCAGGGCGTACCGGCGACCGCTCACCGAGGCCGAGGTCCAGAGCTACGAGGAGCGCTTCACCGCGGGATCGGACGGGGCCGCCTTCAACGACGGCATCGAGTGGGTCGTCTTCAGCATGCTGCAGTCGCCGAACGTGCTTTACCGCGTCGAGCTCGGCCAGGCGGGCGCGGAGGGCGTCAACGAGCCCACGCCGTACGAGATGGCCTCGCGGCTCTCGTACCTGGTCTGGCAGTCGCAGCCGGACGAGGAGCTCACGCGGGCGGCGGCGGCCGACGAGCTCGGCACGCCGGAGCAGATCGAAGCCCAGGTGCGGCGCATGCTGGCCGATCCCAGGGCCGACCGCCTGTTCGAGTACTTCGACCAGTGGCTCGACACGGACATCCTGAGCAGCATGAGCCGCGATCCTGCTGTGTATCCGGGCGTCGTGTCGGGGCTGCCCGCCTTGCTGCACGAGGAGACGCGCACGTTCGTGAAGAGCTTGTTCGCGGACCCGAGCGGCTCGCTCGACGAGCTCTTCACCGCGGAGTACAGCTTTGTGAACGGCGCGCTCGCGAAGCACTATGGAGTGGGCGACGTGAGCGGCGACGACTTCGTCAGGGTCGACATGCCCGGCCGCTCGGGCGTGCTGACCCAGGGCATGATGCTCACGCGCGACAAGGCGACGCGCACCTCGATCGTCCGGCGCGGCCTCAAGGTGCGCACCGATCTCCTGTGCAAGCTCGTGCCCGCGCCCCCCAACGACGTGCAGCTCGATCTCGAGGGCCTGGGAGACGAGCTCTCGCAGCGCGAGCGGCTCGAGCTCCACCGCACCGATCCGAGCTGCGCGGGGTGCCACAACCTGATGGATCCCCTCGGCGTTGTGTTCGAGTCGTTCGACGCCGTGGGCCGCTCCCGCACGACGGACGAGGAGGGCAGGCCGGTCGTCACGTCGAGCAACATCGCGCACACGTTCGACCTCGACGGCCCTGTGGCGAACGCCGCCGAGCTGGGCCAGCGCCTCGCGCAGAGCGAGGAGGCGCGCGCCTGCTACGTGCTGCAGAACTTCCGCTTCTTCTACGGCCGCGACAAGACCGACGCCGATCGCTGCTCGATGGCGGCGCTCTCGGTCGCGTTCAAGGAGAGCGGCTACAGCCTGTCCGAGCTCGTCGTCGCGCTCACGCAGACCGACGCGTTCCGCTACCGCCCGTGATCACCCCGGAGGAACCATGAAACCCCTGAGCCGCCGTACTTTCCTGCGTGGCGCATCCGGAGTTGCGCTCGCGCTCCCGTTCCTCGACGCCATGCGCCCGAGCCGCGCGCGAGCCCAGGCGGCGGCGCCCGCCCCGCGCCGCATCCTGTTCGTGTTCCAGGCGAACGGCGACCAGACGGCGAGGCGCTTCAGCGCCGGCGGTGAGACGAGCTTTCAACTCGGCGAGTTCCTCGCCCCGCTCGAGCCGTACCGCGAGGATCTCCTCTTCCTCAACAAGCTGCACAAGCGCTTCTACGATCTGCCGGAGTCCGAGCGGGCCGACAACCACCAGCAGGGCGGCAGCTCGCTCGCGCCGTGGAGGTCCGGCACCGGGTCGTTCCCGATCGGCGGCACCGAGAGCACCATCGGTTACGTGGAGGGGCCGAGCGCCGACTATGCGATCGGCGGTCGCGTGCTGGAAAGCAACGAGCGGGTCGCGCACCGGCACCTCGTGTACCGCGTCGGGACCAAGTGGAACGACATCTGGAACACGCACGCCCACGCGGGGCCCGCGGGCGAGCAGAGCCCGATCCCGGCGGAGACCGACCCGTACGCGGCCTACGCCCGCATCTTCTCCTTCACGTCCGACGGCGACGCCGCGCAGAAGGAGGTGCTGAGGCGCCTGGCGAAGAAGCAGTCGGCCATCGATCTGGTGCGCGAAGAGGGCAATTCGCTCCTCACCAGGCTCGGCGCCGAGGACCGCGCCAAGATCCAGCAGCACCTCGACGCGATGCGCGACGTCGAGCGCGCGCTCCAGACCGGCAACGGCGCGGCCGCGTGCGTGCAGACCCCGCTCGGCGAGCGGCTCGACCCCTACGACGACGACAACCACATGATCATGGGCGAGCTGTTCTTCAAGATCAGCGCCCTGGCGTTCGCCTGCGATCTGACGCGCGTGGTGAACTTCAACTGGAGCGGCAACACCAGCGGTCGCGTCTACTCGAACCTGGGCCTCAGCGAGGGTCACCACGACATATCGCACAACAGCGATGACGCTGCGTTCGCCGACGTGCGCAAGATCCACAGGCACCTCTGGGAGCAGAACACCAAGCTCTACGAGATCTTGAAGAACACGAGCGACGGCGAGGGCACCCTCTGGGATCACACGCTCGTCGTGCACTGGAACGAGCTCGGGCAGGGCGACACCCACAGCATCCACGACACCCTTGTCGTCCTCGCGGGCAAGGCGCACGACTACTTCCGGCGCGGGCGGCTTGTCGACTTCGATGGCGATCGATCGTTCGCCGACATGCTCGTGAGCTGCTTCCACTACATGGGCTTCGAGGACGTCAAGAGCTTCGGCCACGAGATCCTGAACACGGGGGGCGCGCTGCCGCTCACCTGAGCCAGCCCGGCGCGAACGAGAGCCCTCGCTCCCGGACCAGCCCCTCCGAGAGCTCCCATGCGCGGCTCGCCAGCGCGGCGTCGTACGCGAGCGGGGTGGGGGTGAAGCGCTTCGGATCGAAGAGGACCGCGCCGTGCGCGTCGCTCGCGTCGGCCGCGGTGAGCAATCGGACGACGTTCTCCGCGGACCGCTCCGGCGCCGCCCCGGCGACGCTGTAGAGCGCGCGCACCCACCACGGGCCGCTCATCGCATTCTGCGTCTTCGTCATCCCGACGCAGGCGATGCTCGCCGTCACCGGCACGCCATTCCAGCGCTTCGCCGCCTCCTGCACGTGGAGATATCCCAGCACCTGCGAGGACATGAGCGCTCGGAGCAGCGACCACCTCCGCCGTTCGAACTGGAGATCCTCGAGATCGGGCGAGAGGCCCGAGGGCGCCTTGCCGCCGACGTGCACGATCCGCCCGTCGCCCGAGGCCGCGAGCTCCCGGACGAGCGCGCGGTTCAGCGCGTACCGGGCGAGGTACTGCAGGCCGAACGCGAGCTCGAAGCCGTCGGCCGTGGTGGCTCGCTGGAAGCTCATGGTCATCGCGCTGTGCACGAGCCCGTGGATGACGCGCCGGGAGGCCCGGATCCGCTCGGCGGCCTGCCTCCTCACCAAGGTCGTTGACAGCTACCATGGCGGCTGTGGACGTTCAGTGATATGTAATCCAGCGTGGTTGATGAATCGTCCCGGGAGACCGCCGCCGATCCGCTGAGCGGCGTCCTCGAGGCGGTCCGCCTGCGCGGGAGCGTCTTCGGCGCGGGCGAGCTCGGGGCGCCCTGGGGCGTGCAGACGCCGGGGATCCCGGAGCTCGTCTGCTACGTGGTCGTCCGGGGAGCGGCGCACCTCGCGTTGCTCGACGCGCCGCAGGCTCAGGTCGCGATCGCGAGCGGCGACGTGGTCCTCGTGGCGGCGGGGCGCGCGCACGCGCTGCGGGACAGCCCGGGGAGCGCGGTGGTCTCGTTCGACGAGCTCCGCCGCGCGGCCGGAGATGGGCCCGGCCCGCTCCGGTGGGGCGGCTCGGGACCTCGCACGACGCTGGTCTGCGGGTCGCTCGCGATCGACGAGGCCGGACGCGCCCTCCTGGGGTCGGCGCTGCCGGGCTTCCTGCACCTCCCCGCCGAGGCGGCGGGCCCCGGGCTCCTCGGCGTGCTGGGCGCGCTGGCGAGCGAGGTCGCGGCGCCTCGGCCGGGCTCGGGGGCCGCGCTCACGCGGCTCGCCGAGCTCGTCTTCATCCACGCGCTGCGCGCCTCCATCGCGCGAGGCGTCGCCGGCGCAGGGTGGCTGCTACCGCCGCCGTCCGAGGCCGGGCCCGCGAGATGCGCCCGGATGAGCTGGGGATCCTGCTCCCGACATGGGCGCCGCGATTCGCCCACTCATCCGCGGGCCGGCCTGCTCTTCCTCCTCCCGCCGGGCTTCTTCAGCGTCTCCACCGCCTCCGCGCTCTTGCCCGCCCGCGCCCCCCGGGCCGCAGGCTCGACCCTGGCCAGCGCTGCGCACGCGAGGTCGGGCAGGGTCGCCCTCATCCACGCGGGGTCCACGACGCCGGGCGCGGAGAGGTAGGCGCGGCAGGCCTGGTGCGCCGGGCCGAGCAGCACGACGTCGAGCGTCACCTCGGACGAGCGCGCCCCGGAGAAGACGCCGAGCTCCGCGAGGTGCGCCGTCATCTCCGCCTTGAGCCGCGCCTTGGTCTCACGGAGCGCGGCGCGGTGATGCCCGTCCAGCTCCAGCGCGAGCGCCTGGTACATGAAGCGCGCCTCGGCCTCGTGCTCGAACACCCAAGTCAGGTGCGCCTCCACGAGCGCCCGCACCGCCGAGCGCGCCGTCCTCGCGGCGAGCACGCGCGCGGTCATGGCCCCCGCCAGCCGCGCGAAGGTCCGCTCGAGCAGCGCCGCGACAAGCGCCGGGAAGTCCTCGAAGAGGTGGTACACGCTCGAAGGGCTCGCGCCCGCCTCCTTGCGGACGTCCTCGATGCCGGTGCGCAACAGGCCACGCTGCTCGAAACAGCGGAGCGCCGCGTCCAGCAGCGCCTCCCGGCGGGCCACGCCGCTCTGTCGAGCCACCGCCATGGCCTCTCCCCTACCGCAGCCCGGCGCCGCTGACCAGCCTGCCTTGTTGGAGGATTCTTCCATTTTGTTGTGGAAGTTTATTCCAGTTTGTTTACCTTACCCGTCGAAAGCGAGGTGTCGCATGGAGCTGGGGCTGGAGAAGAGGGCCGCGCTGGTGACAGGTGGCTCGCAGGGGATCGGCAAGGAGGTGGCGTTGCAGCTCGCGGCCGAGGGCGCCCGCGTGGCGCTCACCTACCGGAGCGGGCGTGAGAAGGCCCGAGAGGTCGTCCAGGAGATCGAGCGCCGGGGCGGCGAGGCGCTCGCGCTGGAGCTCGACCTCGGATCGCTCGAGTCGATCAAGGCGGCCGTCTCGGCCGTCCTGGAGCGCTTCGGGCAGCTCGATGTCCTCGTCAACAACGCGGTCCGCTGGAGCGAGCGCCTGCCCTGGGAGGCGCCGCGCTTCGAGGACATCCCGCTCGACGAGTGGCAGGGCACGATCCACGACAACGTCGACGGCGCCTTCGCCGCCATCCAGGCCGCGGTGCCCTCCATGCGCGCCCGCGGCTGGGGCCGTATCGTCAACCTCTCCTCGGGCGCCGCGCTCGACGGGGTGGTGGGCTCCGGCCCGTACGCCGCCGCCAAGTCGGCGCTCCACGGGCTCACCGCGGTGCTCGCGCGCGAGCTCGGGCCGCACGGGATCCTGGCCAACGTGGTGGTCCCGGGATTGACCCTGACCGACCGGGTGAGCGCGCGGAGTTCACCGGAGTTCGCGGAGCGGCGCGGGAAGGCGTATCCGGTGGGGCGGCTCCTGCGGGCCGAGGAGGTCGCGCCCACCATCGTCTTCCTGTGCTCGGCGGCGAACACCGCTGTCACCGGGGAGATCGTGCGCGCGAGCGGCGGCCGGCCGATGTGATCAGGGGATGGACCCCGGGGGAGGGAGGCGCGCCCCTCGTCACGCTTGCTCGGGCACGCCCCCCGCGAAGGGCGCGGGCAACGGGAGCTTGACGTCCTCGGCCAGGTTGCCCTTGCCAGGGACGTGGTTGATCTCGAGCCGGATGCCGTCCGGATCCTCGAACACGATGGAGTAGTAGCCGGCCGCCCACGCGCCCTCCTCCGGCGCGTGCACGAGCTTGCCGCCGAGCGCGGCCAGCGTGCCCTCGAAGAACGCGTGGAATGCGTCGATGTCCTCGCGGCTGCGGGCGCGGAAGCACAGGTGGTGCAGGCCGGGCTTGTACTGGTGGAATCGGGTGCCGACGTGCTCCGGGTTCACGGGGCGAATCAACAGGCCTGTCTTGCCGCCGATGTAATAGAGCGAGGGCCGCTCGTCCTCGGTGCCAGGATCGTCGTACTGGCACTGCATCTCGAAGTGCTCGCACAGCGCGCGATAGAACGCGCGGCTGCGCGGGAAGTCCGTGACCGAGAGCTGGATATGGGCAATGCCGGCGAGGTTCATGGCGAACACGATAGCGCACGTCCCCGGCCGCCCGCCCATCGCCGCGGCCGGCGGTACGGCGGCGCCCTACGAGCCCGCAGCGAGCCGACCGGGCGCCGCAACGGGCCTGGACGCGCGTCGGTCGCCCGGGCGCCTGCCTGAAGCGCGAGCGTTGGTGCGCTCTTTGCTGAAAGCCCGGCTCCCTCCCGGAGGCCATCACATGACCGATCGCAAGAACCCCGTGAATCCGTCGTCCAAAGAGCCGAGCGAAAAGGGCGCTGGCAGCGCGAAGCAATCGATGGGCGGCCCGTCGGCGAAGCCGCGGGCGGCGCGGCCGAAGCGCAGCCTCATCGAACGCGCGGCGACCGCGCTCGGCAGCGGGACGAGCAGCGAAGACGACGGGGTGCGCAACCTCGCGGCCGCCGACCGCCTCGACGCGAAGGTCGACGCCACCGAGGCGCTCGTCGCCGCCATCCCCGAAAATGTGAACAAGGCGGCCGAGTACGCGCTGCGCGGCAAAGTGCCACAGCCGCCGCAAGGTGCCACAGCCAAGCCGGAGAACCTCGACGCGACAGCCAGCACGATCACGGAGAGCAACGAGTCCGAGAAGAACGGCGCCAAGGCGGCGCCGGGCGCGAACCCGAACCAGGGGCCGCTGCAGAAGCACCGGGTCGACTCGCTCGGTCGGACGCTGACGACGAATCAGGGCGTGCCCGTCGGGGACAACCAGAACTCGCTGCGCGCGGGGCTGCGCGGCCCGACGCTGCTCGAAGACTTCATCCTGCGCGAGAAGATCACGCATTTCGATCACGAGCGCATTCCCGAGCGCGTCGTGCACGCGCGCGGCTCTGGCGCGCACGGCTACTTCGAGTGCACCGAGGACATCACCTCGCTCACCAAGGCCGCGCCGTTCGCGAAGGTCGGCAAGCGGACGCCTGTCTTCGTGCGCTTCTCGACCGTGGCGGGGGAGCGCGGCAGCGCCGACACGGTGCGCGACACGCGCGGCTTCGCCGTGAAGTTCTACACCGAGGAGGGCAACTGGGACCTCGTCGGCAACAACATGCCCGTCTTCTTCATCCAGGATCCGATGAAGTTTCCCGACGTTGTGCACGCCGTCAAGCCCGAGCCGCACCACCAGATGCCGCAGGCCTCGAGCGCGCACGACACCTTCTGGGACTTCATCTCGCTCATGCCCGAGTCGATGCACCACATCATGTGGCAGATGAGCGACCGGGCGATCCCCCGCAGCTTCCGCACGATGCAGGGCTTCGGCGTGCACACCTTCCGGTTCGTCAACTCGGCCGGTCAGGCGACGCTCGTGAAGTTCCACTGGACTCCGGTGCTCGGCACGCACTCGCTCGACTGGGACGAGGCGGTGAAGATCTCGGGCGCCGACCCCGACTTCCACCGCCGCGACCTCTGGGAGGCCATCGAGGGCGGCGCGTTCCCCGAGTACCTCTTGCAGATCCAGACGTTCACCGAGGCCGAGGCCGAGCGGTGGAGCTTCGACGTGCTCGACGCGACAAAGATCGTGCCGGAGGAGCTCGCGCCCCTGCGCACCGTCGGCCGGCTCGTCTTGAACCGCAACCCCGACAACTTCTTCGCCGAGACCGAGCAGGTCGCGTTCTGCACGCAGCACATCGTCCCCGGCATCGACTTCACGAACGACCCGCTGCTGCAGGGGCGCAACTTCTCGTACCTCGATACGCAGCTCTCGCGCCTCGGCGGGCCGAACTTCCACGAGATCCCGATCAACGCGCCGGTCGCCGAGGTGCACAACAACCAGCGCGACGGGTTCCACCGCCAGGCGATCAACCGCGGCCGCGTGAACTACGAGCCCAACTCCCTCGCCGGCGGCTGCCCGTTCCAGGCGGGCGCGCGCGGCTTCACCTCGGTCGCCGAGCGGCTGCTGGCGCAGCAGGCCGTGACCGAGCCGACCAAGCTGCGGGCGAAGCCCGAGAAGTTCGCCGACCACTTCACGCAGGCGCGCCTCTTCTGGGCGAGCCAGACCCCCATCGAGCGCTACCACATCGCGCGCGCCTTCCGCTTCGAGCTGACGCGCGTGCAGACCCAGGCCATCCGCGAGCGCATGGTCGCGATGCTGCGGAACGTCGACGAGGGGCTGGCCGCGCGCGTCGCGGCCGACCTCGGCATGCAGCTCCCCGAGCCGCTCTCGATGGTTGTGCCGCCCGTCGAGAACCCCGAGGTCGCCGTGTCGCCGGGCCTGTCGCTGTTCGCCCGGCCCGGCGACGGCCGCATCCTCGGCCGCCGCGTCGCGATCCTCGTCGCCGACGGCGTGAGCGGCGCGGCGTCGAGCGCCCTCTACGACGCGCTGCTGCTGGCGGGCGCGGTGCCCCGCTACGTCGGCGCGCGCCTCGGCGTTGTGCGCACCGTCGAGGGCGACGAGCTGCCTGTCGAGGTCACGATCGAGGCCGCCCCGAGCGTCCTCTTCGACGCGGCGGCGCTGCCGCCCGGCGCCGGCGCGGCGGCGCTGGCGCTCGACGGGCTCGCTGTCGAGTTCGTCCAGCTCCAGTTCCGCCACTGCAAGCCCCTGCTCGTGCCGGCGTCGGCCGCGTCGCTCGCCGCAGCCGCGGGCATCGGGGCCGCCGCGGCCGGCGCGGACGCCGACCCGGGCCTGCTCGTCCTGCCCGACGACGCGGTGGCCGATGCGGCCCCGGCGTTCATCAAGGCGATCGCCATGCACCGCGCGTGGCAACGCCAGACCGAGCCGCCGGCGGTCTGACCCCGGGTCGAACAGGACACGCGCTGTCCGACCCAGGGCAGGTCCCCACGGTGGGGCTTGACGTCTCCGGGGCGTCCGGATTCCTTGGGGCGTAACACCCTCGCAGCCGAAGGATCTCAGCGTGTCGCTCAAGGACCATCTCTCCATCTCGCCCGAGGTCATGAGAGCGCTCGCCGACGGCTTGCCGGTGGTGGCGCTGGAGTCGACGATCATCACGCACGGCATGCCGCCTCCGCAGAACCTCGAGATGGCGCGGCGCGTGGAGGCGGTGGTCCGCCGGAGCGGGGCCGTGCCGGCGACGATCGCCATCATGGACGGCAAGCTCGTGGTGGGCGTGGAGGCCGACGATCTCGAGCGGCTGGCCAGGGCGGGCGGCAAGGCGGCGAAGGCCTCGCGGCGCGACGTGGCGGCGCTCCTGGTCTCGGGCGCGATGGCCGGGACGACGGTGGCGACCACGATGATGGCGGCGGCCTGGGCCGGTATCCAGGTGTTCGCCACGGGCGGCATCGGCGGCGTGCATCGCGGGGCGGAGACGACCTTCGACATCTCCGCCGACCTGGAGGAGCTGCGCCAGACGCAGGTGGCGGTGGTGTGCGCGGGGGCCAAGTCGATCCTCGACATCCCGAAGACGCTGGAGACGCTCGAGACGAGCGGCGTGCCGGTGCTGGGCTACAAGACCGAGGATTTCCCGGCCTTCTGGGCGCGGCAGAGCGGGCAGAAGGTGGACCACAGGGTCGAGAGCGCCGAGGAAGCGGCCAGGGTCATCGCGCTGCAGTTCGAGCTCGGCCTGGGCGGGATCCTGGTGGCCAACCCGATCCCCGAGAGCCATGCCGTGGACGCCAGGGCGATGGAGGCGTGGATCGCGGAGGCGATCCAGGGCGCCGAGGCAGAGGGCGTGAGCCGCAAGGACCTGACGCCGTTCCTCCTGAAGCGCATCGTCGAGCTCACCGGGGGCAAGAGCCTCATCGCCAACATCGCTCTGGTCGAGAACAACGCGGCTGTGGCGGCGGAGATCGCTGTGGCGATGAGCAAGCTCGGGGCAAGGCCGAAGGCCACGGCATGAGCGAGGCCGGCCGCGTTCTCGTGGTCGGCGACGTGATGACGGACGTGATCGTCCGTCCCGAGGGGCCGCATATCGAGGCCTATTTCAAGGGCTTCCATGTCGACCCGATCCTCGTGGCCGACCCGCAGGCGCCGTCGGGCGTGCTGGTCGTCCTCGTCGACGCCGACGGGGAGCGGAGCTTCCTCACCGACCGGGGGGCGAACCTCGCGCTCGAGCCTTCGGACATGCCCGTGTGGCTCCTCGACGAGACGCGGCGACAGGGGCCGGCGACGCGTTCGCGGCCGGGTTCATCGCCGCGGAGATCGAGGGCGCGGGCGAGGCGGAGGGCCTGCGGCGCGGGATCGAGGCGGGATCGAGGGCGGTGACGCGGCTGGGAGGGCAGCCGGAGCCCCGAGGGGCTTGATGCGGACGGAAGCTTCACGGCTTCCTCTCCGCCGCGGCGATCGCTTTGTCTTGACAGTCAAGTCGCTGACGCCGCTATCGTCGAGCGTGCGTTCACCCTCATTCCTGCGCCGCCTCGCCCCTGTCCTGCTCATCGCGCCGCTCGCCGCGGCGCTCGGCTGCACTGGCGACGATGTCCCACGAGGTCGCGCAGTGGAGCACGGCATCGGGGCGGCTGCCGCCGCGCTCACGGCGCCGCGCTGGGACGTGGCGCCGCCGATGAACGTCGCCCGGAGCAGGCACACGGCGACGCGTTTGCTCGACGGGAGGGTCCTCGTGGCCGGCGGAGCGAGCGCCACGGCCGAGGTGTACGACCCGGACACGAATGCATGGACGCTCGTCGCGTCGATGAGCATGCCGCACACGGGCCATACAGCGACGCTCCTTCCGGACGGCAGGGTCGTCGTGGTCGGCGGCGCGAACGAGGCCGGCGTCGAGATCTACGACCCCGCCACGGATACATGGACGCTCGCCGCGCCGCTCCTCTCGCCGCGCGAGCGCCACACGGCGACGCTCCTGCCCGATGGCCGGATCCTCGTGGCCGCCGGCGAATTCGACGAGTGGATGATGAGATCGAGCGAGATCTACGATCCCGTCGCGGACACGTGGACCGCCGCGGGGTCGATGGCGCAGGCACGCTCCTCTCATGCGGCCGCGCTCTTGCCGGACGGCGACGTCCTCGTGGTGGCCGGGGTGGACTCCTCGGGCGACCCCATCGGCAGCGCGGAGCGCTACGATCCGGCCACGGACACGTGGACCGCCGCGGGCTCGGTCCAGAACCGCGAAGGGCACACGGCGACGCTCCTCGTGAATGGCAAGGTGCTCGTCGCCGGCGGCTACACCGATTACGGCGGCGAGGGGTTCACCTCCACGAACCGCAGCGCGGCGCTCTACGATCCGGCGAGCAACACCTGGTCGGCCGCGACGCCGATGAACGTCACCCACTACAGGCACACGGCCACGCCGCTCGCCGATGGCCGGGTGCTTGTCGCCGGCGGCGGCGCGCTCACGGAGCTCTACGATCCGGCGAGCGGGAGGTGGTCGCTCGGCAGGTACCTGAACGCGGACCGGAGCGGCCACACCGCCACGGCGCTCGCCGGCGGGCGGGTGCTCGTGGCCGGCGGCGGGGGCACGAGCGTCGAGAGCCTCACCCTCGCGGCCCCGGGCGCCTCTTGCCTCTTCGCGGGCGAGTGCGCGAGCGGCTTCTGCGTCGACGGCGTCTGCTGCGACACAGCGTGTGACGCGGGCTCGTGCGACGCGTGCGCGGTGGCCGCGGGCGCGTCGGCGAACGGCACCTGCACGCCGCTGAGCGGCGCCGTGTGCGGCAGCGCCGACGGCTGCACGGCGAACGGCGTCTGCCAGGCGGGCGCCTGCGTCGGGGATGAGCCGGTCGGCTGCGAGCCCGCGTGGACGCCCGCCGGGAACATGCCCGTGGCGCGGCACGACGGCTCGTGGGCCGAGCTCGCCGACGGCCGCGTGCTCGTGGCCGGCGGGTACGACAACGACTGGAGCGATACCCTGTCCGCGAACCTCTACGATCCGGCGACGAACGCCTGGAGCGACGTCGCGCCGATCTCGCGCGTGCGCCGCAAGGCCGCGTCGATCCGGGTCTCGACAGGCGAGATCCTCGTCGTGGGCGGTGACTCTCCGTCGACGGCCGAGGCCTACGATCCGGCGAGCGACACGTGGACGCTCACCGGCGCCATGGCCGCGCACCACGACGCGAGCGCCGCCCTCGTGCGGCTCCCCGGCGATCGCATCCTCGTCGTGGGCGGCGGGACGGCTGTCGCCGAGCTCTACGATCCGGCGACGAGGTCCTGGGCAGCGACGGGCCCGCTCGGCGTCGCGCGTTCGCGGCATTCGGCGGTCCTCTTGCACGACGGCAAGGTGCTGGTGAGCGGCGGCGCTGGCGGCCCGGCGACGGCGGAGCTTTACGACCCGGCCACGGGGGTGTTCTCCCCGGCCGGGACGCTGACCTACGCGCATTCCGGGCACAGGGCGACGGTGCTGCTCGACGGCAGCGTGCTCGTGGTGAGCGGCGACGGCGCCGATCGGTATGACCCGGCCACGAATACATGGACGCCCACGCAGGCGTTGCTCATGCCGCCCGCCGATTTCACGGCGGTGCTGCTCGGCGACGGTCGGGTGCTGGTCACGGGCGCGCGGAACGTCCCGCACGCGCAGGTCTACGACCCGGCGACGAACGACTGGACCGTGACCGGGCCCCTGGACGTCGCGCGCCGGCGTCACACGGCCACGCTGCTCGGGAACGGCATGGTGCTCATCGCGGGCGGCAGGGAATGGACGGGCGGCAGCGAGTGCACGCTCCGCAGCGCCGCGGTGTACAACCCGGTGACGAATGGCTGGTCGACGGTGCCGAGCCTGAGCAGGCTACGCGACGCTCCGTGGTCCGTGCTGCTCGAGGGCAACCGCGTCCTGGTCTTCGGTGGGCTACGGGCAGGGTGTTCGTCCGGAGACGGCGACCCCGAGGCGCATGAGAGCGCGGAGATCTACGAGGGCGGCGTCACCCCGGAGGGCAGCGGCGGAAGCGGCGGAGTCGGCGGCTCCGGCGGAGCCGGCGGGTCCAGCGGAATCGGCGGGTCCAGCGGAATCGGCGGGTCCGGTGGTGGCTCCGGCG
>NZ_JEMA01000572.1 GCF_001589285.1 Sorangium cellulosum
GTCGCCGCTCCCGGCGATGCCGGAGCCGGCTGTGGCCCCTCGCCCGGCGCCGGCACGACGCCCTGCAGCTCTTCCGGGGCGCCGCCGTCCGCGGCCTCCGCGCCCGCGTCCGCCTCGGGGACCGGCGCCTCCTCGACCGGCTCCGTGCCGGCGACGAACACCTCCTCGATCGCGTCTTCCTGCCCTTCGCGCGCGAGCAGCCCCGTCGCCGGATCGATCTTCACGCGCACCACGCCGCTCGGCACCGGGAAGTCGGCCGCCGGGCGCTTCGCGTGCGCCTGCTTCATGAAATCGACGAACGCCGGCAGCGCCGACGTGGCGCCCGCCTCGCCCTTGCCGAGCGGCGCCGCGTCGTCGTAGCCGGTCCACACAGCGCAGGCGATGTCGGTCGAGTAGCCGACGAACCATGTGTCCTTCGACTGGTTCGTCGTCCCCGTCTTGCCGGCGATCGGCCGCCCGAGCGATCGCGCCTGCCTCGCGGTCCCGCTCTGCACGACCGACGTCAGCAGGCTCGTGAGCACGTACGCCTCGGCCTCGTCCATCACGCGGTGCGCCGGCGGGCGCGGCGGCAGCGGGATCTCCACGCCTCCGGGCCCGACGATCTTCGTGATGAGGACCGGCTGCTCGTGGACGCCGCCCGCGGCGATGCTCGCGTACGCTGCCGCCATCTCGCGCGGCGTCACCTCGTACGCGCCGAGCGCGAGCGACAGGTCCGCGCCGAGCTTCGACTGGACGCCGAGCGCGCCCGCGAACGCGGCCACGTTCGAGGCGCCGACGCGCGACATCGCCGACACAGCGGCCACGTTCACGCTGTGCGCGAGCGCCTCGCGCAGCCGCGCGGGCGACTTCCCCTCGCTCTCGTCGTGGTTCTGCGGGTTGTACCCGGAGACGGCCGACGGGTTGGTCTCCAGGATCGTCGCCGGCGTCAGCGTTCGCGCGTGGATCCCGTAGCCGTACACGAACGCCTTGAACGTCGACCCTGGCTGCCGCCGCGCGAACGTCGCGCGGTCGAGCCCGCCGCGCACCGCCTCGTAGCTGCCGACGAGCGCGACGATCTCGCGCGTCCGCACGTCGATCGCGACGAGCGCCCCCTCGGGCCCGAGCTCGAGCCGCATCGGCACCGGCGCCGCGGGCTTCGCCGCGCTGCCCGCGGCCGCGGCGCGCTTCGTCTCGCCGGCGGCGTCCTCGTCGTCCCCCTCGGCCGGCGCGATGGCCGCGACGACCGGCTCCGGCGCCGGGCCGATCAGGCTGACGCGCAGCACCTTGTCGACCTCGGCGAACTTGCTCGGCACGAGCCCGTTCGGGTTGTACCGCTGCGCGCCGCGGAGCGAGACCGTGCCCTCGACCGTGCCTACCCGCACCGAGAGCGTCCCTCGAGCGTCGTCGGCGCCCGTGACGATCCCGCGGAAGACCTTGTGGCCGGAGGGCGCCCCGTCGAACGGCGGCGGCTCCTTCTTGGCCCGCGCGAGCGGGCCGAACAGCTTGTGCCGCTTCGCGTACGCGTCGAGGTTCTTGCGGACCGCCGCGCGCGCCGCCGCCTGCATCGCCGGATCGATCGTGGTCGTGATCGTGTAGCCGCCCTGCTGCGCGGCGGGCCCCGCGACCTCGCGCAGCACGCGCTGCGCCTCGGAGACCACCTCGGGCGCGAGCTCCGCGAGCGACTCGGTCTCGATGGCGAGCACCACCGGCTCACGCTTCGCCTGCTCGACAAGGATCTCGTCCGCGAAGCCCTTGCGCTGCATCTGATCGAGCACGAAGTCGCGCCGCCCCGCGGCGCGCTCGAGGTTCACGCGGGGCGAGTACACCGACGGCCCCTTCACGACGGCGACGAGCAGCGCGGCCTCGGCGAGCGTCACGTCGCGCACGCCCTTGCCGAAGTAGTACCGGCTCGCCTCCTCGACCCCGTAGCGGCCGTGGCCGAAGTAGATCTTGTTGAGGTAGAGCTCCAGGATCTCGTCCTTCGTGAGCTCCTGCTCGATCCTGCGGGCCAGGATGATCTCGCGCGCCTTGCGGCCGTAGGTCCGGTCCGGCGTGAGCAGGACGTTCTTGACGACCTGCTGGGTGATCGTGCTCGCGCCCTGCCTCGTCTGGGTCGAGCGGAGGTTCACCGCGAGCGCGCGGAGCATGCCGAGGTAGTTCAGCCCTGCGTGCTCGTAGAAGCCCGCGTCCTCGGCGGCGAGCGCGGCGAGCTTCACCTGGTTCGGGATCTCGCCGATGCGCACCACGGTGCGTCGCTCGGTGAAGAGCTCGCCGAGGCGCGTCCCGTCGCGCGCGAGGATGCGCGTCACCTGCGGGGGCCGGTAGTCCTTGAGCTCGCGGGTCGAGGGCAGGTCCGCCTCGTAGTGCTGGACGACGAGCACGACCGCGACGCCGGCGAGGACGAGCAGCGCCGCGAGCGCGATCCCGATGCGCTTCGCCCAGGTCGCGAGCCTGGCGTTCCTGTCCTGCGCGGCCGCCCCGTCCGGCGGGAGCGGCGCGCCCTCGAGGTGCGGCGCGCTGATCGGCCGCGCCCCCGCGCTGTTCCGCTGCGGCGGCTCGCTCCCTCGCCCCGGCGGCACGGACCTCCGCGCCGGCGGCTCCGACGCATGCCGCGGCGGCTCCGACGCCCGCCGCGGCGCCTCCGACGCCCGCCACGCCGGCTCCGACGCGCGCCGCGGCGGCTCCGATGTCCTCCGCGGCGGCTCCGAGGCGCGCCGCGGCGGATCGGCCTTGCCGTTTGGATCGTTCCCGTTTCCCCCAGGGTTCCCTGATTGCTCCGAGGCCATGACGTCGTCCCCGTGAACGCTGGCGCATGCGATGCGCATCCAGAGCGCCCGGCGCACCGGCGCGGCGACGCTAGCACGCCCGCGTGGGATCGCCTCGATCCTGGGCGCAGCGGCCGAGGATCAGCCCTGGAACAGCCGCATGGCCACGATGGTGATCAGGATGCCGGCGATCAGGCACCCCGCCGCGATGCCGACGAGCAGCAGCGGCTTCGCCTCGGCCCTGGCCGGCGTATCGGCCTTGGTCGGCGTCTTGGCCAGGGGCGCCGGCTTGGCGGCCGGCGCCGGCGGCTGCTGCATCATCTTCACCGTCTTCGCCGGCGACTTGAACGTCGGCGCAGGCGCCTTGCTCGCCTGGAGCGCGGCGGCGTGCTGCTTCGCCGCCTGCTCGAGCACCGCGTTCGCGTTCTTCGGCATCATCGCCGTGTAGCCCTTGCCCGCGCCGCCCGCGAACGGCTTGAGCGCGTCCGCGAACTCGGCGGCCGACTCGAACCGGTCCTCGGGCCGCTTCTCGAGCGCCTTGCCGAGCACCGCCGCGAGCCCGTGCGGGAACTGCTTCCCGGGGACGCGCTCGTCGAGCGGGATCGGGTTCTTTGTCACGTGGTGCTGGATGTACTCCATCGGCGTGCGCGCCTCGAACGGCAGCTTGCCCGTGAGCACCTCGTAGAGGATGGTCGCCAGCGAGTAGATGTCGCTGCGCGCGTCGAGCACCTTGCCCTGCGCCTGCTCGGGCGACATGAACTCCGGCGTCCCGAAGACCATCCCCTCCTGCGTGAGCATCACCGACCCCGGCCTGAGCTCGCGCTCCGTCACCTTCGCGAGCCCGAAGTCGAGCACCTTCGGGTAGTCCTTCAGCCCGCCGTTGGTCGACAGGAAGATGTTCTCGGGCTTCAGGTCGCGGTGCACGATCCCCTGGATGTGCGCTTCCTGCAGGGCGCCGCAGACCTGGATGAGGATCGGGATCGCGCGCTCGACGGGCAGCGGCCCTTCCTTCCGGACCACCTGGTTCAGGTTCTTGCCCTCCAGGTACTCCATGACGATGTACAGCGAGCCGTCCTCGAGCTCGCCGTAGAGCAGCACCTTCACTGTGTTCGGGTGCGTGAGATGACTCATCGCCCGCGCCTCGCGGCGGAAGCGAGAGACGAGATCTTTTCGGTTCGCGAGCTTCGGGTGGAGGATCTTCACCGCCACCATCCGGTTCATCGCCGGTTGTGCGGCCTTGTAGACCGACCCCATGCCGCCGGAGCCGATCTTCTGAAGAATCTGGAACTGCCCCCCGAGCAGATCTCGACCGATGTTCGGGTCCGGACCGGCGGCCATGCGTGGAGCGGGAAAATACCACGCAACCCACCCGTATCGTCTATGACCGAAGCAGCCGACGCGTCCGATCGCGTCGTGACAGGACAAATGACCGCAAAACTGGACGCCCCCGGGGCGGCCGAGGCGCTCCAGAGCCCTCTCCTCGCCGCCGCCGGCTTCTCGCACGCCTTCTTCACCCGGCGCGGCGGCGTCAGCGCCCCCCCGTGGGACACCCTGAGCTTCGCCGTCGCGCTGGGCGACGATCCCGCCGCCGTGCGCGAGAACCTGGAGCGCGCCGCGCGGCGCCTCGGGATCCCCGCCGCGCGGCTCTACTACCTCAGCCAGGTCCACGGCGTCGCGGCGCGCGTGCTCACCGGCGACGAGGACCGCGACGACGTCGTCCGCGAGGTGGGCGACGTCACCCTCTCGCGCGCGGCCGGGGTCGGCTGCGGCGTCCGCAGCGCCGACTGCGCGCCGATCCTCCTGGCCGATCGCCGGAGCGGCGCCGTCGCCGCGGTCCACAGCGGCTGGCGCGGCACCGCGCTCCGCGTCGTCGTGGAGGCCGCCCGCGCGCTGAGATCGCTCGCCGGCCCCGACGCGGATCTCGTCGCCGCGATCGGCCCGCACATCGAGGCGTGCTGCTTCGAGGTCGGCGACGACGTCGCCGCCGAGCTCGCCGCCTGCTCCGCCGCCGGCGGATCCGTCGTCGTCCGCGGCGCCTCCCGAGCGCGCCCCCACGTCGACGTCCGGAGCATCCTCAAGGCCCAGCTCGCCGAGGTCGGGCTCGACGCGGCGCGGGTCGATGACGTCCGCGGGTGCACGGCGTGTGACCCCGCCCGCTTCTTCTCCTACCGGCGCGACGGACAGCGGAGCGGCCGGCTGCTCTCCGCGATCATCGCCGGCCGTACCGTCATCGGCTAGAACGGTTCCATGGTCTCGCTCGCGCGCGACTCGTCGCCGATCGTCCTCGCCATGGTGGGCCTGCCCGCCCGGGGGAAGACATCCATCGCCCGCAAGATCGCGCGGTACCTCTCGTGGCTCGGCCACCCCACGCGGCTCTTCAACGTCGGCAACTACCGCCGCGCGCACCTCGGCACCGCGCAGCCGCACCAGTTCTTCGACCCCGACAACACCTCGGGCCGCCAGGCGCTGCTCGGCATGGCGATGACGGCGCTCGACGACCTCATCGGCTGGCTCAGCTCCGGCGGCGAGGTGGCGATCTACGACGCCACGAACAGCACCCGCGCTCGCCGGAACCTCGTCACCGAGCGCTGCCAGGCGCACGGCTTCCCGGTCGTCTTCATCGAGTCGATCTGCAACGACGAGTCAATCATCGAGACCAACGTCCGCGAGACGAAGCTCCGCTCCCCGGACTACCAGGGCGTCGATCCCGAGGCGGCGCTACGCGATTTCCGCGCGCGCATCGCGCACTACGCCCGCGCGTACGAGCCGCTGGGCGAGCCCGAGAAGAGCTACATCAAGATCATCGACGTCGGCCGCCAGGTCGTGCTGAACCGCATCCACGGCTACCTGCCGGCGCGGCTCGTCCCGCTCTTGATGAACATGCACCTCACGCCGCACCCGATCTGGCTCACCCGCCACGGCGAGAGCGTGTTCAACGAGAAGGGCCTGCTCGGCGGCGACTCGGATCTCAGCGCGCGCGGCGACGAGTACGCGAAGAACCTCTCCGTCTTCATCCGCGAGCGGGCCGGCGACGAGTACGTCAACGTCTGGACGAGCACCCTGCGCCGGACCATCCAGACCGCGCGCCCGATCACGCAGAACCACGTCGCCTGGCGCGCCCTCGACGAGATCGACGCGGGCGTCTGCGAGGGCATGACCTACGAGGAGATCCGGCAGCAGATGCCCGAGGTCTTCAACGCGCGCGCGGCCGACAAGTTCCGCTACCGCTACCCGCGCGGCGAGTCGTACGAGGACGTCATCCAGCGCCTCGACCCGCTGATCATCCAGCTCGAGCGCCAGCGCTCGCCCGTGCTCGTGATCGGCCACCAGGCGGTGCTGCGCGCGCTGTACGCCTACCTCGTGGATCGCCCGGCGCCCTCGTGCCCGACGCTGCCGATCCCGCTGCACACCGTCATCGAGCTGACCCCGACCGCGTACGCCTGCGAGGAGCGCCGCTTCCAGCTCGCGCCCGCGGTCCAGGGCGGCGACTCGAGCACCGCGCACCCCTGACGCGGCGGCGCGGCCGCGCCGCGGCCCGGCGCGCGCTCGCGCCGGATCAGCGCTCCCGGCTGATCAGCTTGCGGAGGAGCTCCAGCGGGTGGAACGGCAGCATCGCGGCCATCTCGCTGTCGGTGCCGGCGCGCTCGAGCATCGCCCGCATCGCGGGCCCCACGATCCCCATCGGGTCGATCCGCTCCGCGATCGCGCGGAGGGCGCTGAGCGCCGCGCGCCCCGCGTCGATCCCGAGCGGGATGGCGAGGGCCGCGGGCACCGGCGCGAGGATCACGTCGCGCACGGCCACCGCCCGGGCCCAGGCGCCCGGGCTCGGGTCGACCTCGAGCTTCCGGATCGTCTCCGCCTCCGCGAAGCAGCCGAGCGACAGCTCCCCCGCCCGCTCCTCGATGGCGCGCGAGAGGTGCCGGTAGTCGCGGCGCCAGTCGCCGGCGAGCAGGCCCATGTCCTTCCGCACCTCGTCGGGCCCGAGGATCAGGTTGATCCCCCGCGCGTCGCGGCGCATCGCGACGCTCGTCCACAGCTCCCCGCCCTCGAACAGGCCGATCACCATCGTCTTGCCGACCCCGGCGAGCGACTCCAGCGTGCCCCGCACGACGCCCGGCGACGGCATCGGCACGCCGCGCAGCCGCGCCGGCCAGACGTCGATCTTCCCGGCGAGGACCTCTTCGCGCGCGAGCTGCAGCAGGAGGAGCGACTGCGCGATGAAGTCGTCGCCGCGCCGTATGCGCGCCCCGAACCGCTCCACGATCGCCTCGAGGGCGCCCGCCTCGATCACGGCGGCCCAGCTCGCGTGGTGGCGCGCGGCGAGCTCCTCCGCTGTGCGCGGCGCTGCGCGCTGCGCGTCGTCGATCCGGAGCCGGCCGGCGTCGGTGTGCATGAGCTTCCTGAGCCGGCCGCCCGCGTGGACCGCGACGACGCCGCCGCGCGGCCGGCCGGCCTCGGGCGCATCCGCGCGCCGCGGCCTGAACAACGACAGCACGCGGACCCAGTCGGTCGCGGTGAACCCCTCGAAGCGGACGTCGGACGACAGCACGGGGCGAGCCTACCGCCAGGGAGGGCCGTGCGCGAGCGTCAGGCCCGGGCGCGCAGCGCGCGAGCGCCAGCCGCTGCGCGCGCCGTCATCCCGGCGCGTTGGCGCGGCGGGCTACGCCCCCCACCAGAGCATCTCGTGCGCCTGGGTCTCGCCGCGGACGGGCACGATCACCCGCACCTTCTGGCCCTCGACCTGGACCACGTGCGCGGGGAAGCTGTCGGCCGGGTAGTACACGGACTTCACGAAGCCGCTCGCGTCGAGCCAGAACAGGTGCACCCCCTCCGCTGTCGCCCCGTGCATGAGGAGCATCCGCCCGCCGCCGAGCAGCGCGAAATCCATGCTCTTGAACCCCATCTCCTCGAAGCGCTCGGGGGACGGGAAATCCTCGCCGACCGACCTGAGCTCCGGCAGGTGCGCGCGCAGGTGCTTGTAAAGCGTGTCGTACCGCACCTTCGCGAGCCTCGGGATCCGCCGGTCGCCCGCGGCAAGGATCGGGAGCTGCTCGGCGTCGAAGGTCGGCACCTCCACGTGGGTGCGGTAGCGATCCACGAGCCTCCCGCGGCCGATCTCCTCGTCGCTGAGCGCCTTGAGCCACCACTGAAAGATCGCGAGATCGCCCGTCCCCGCCCTCGACTCGAGCCGGACCAGCGACTCCCACAGCGGCCTCCGGACCAGCCATGTTCCGCCGTGGTTCCTGGCGACGCACGCCCCGACGTAGAGCGCCCCGTGCGTCACGAGGGTGACGATCATGGGCGGCTCCCCCGCCCCGCTCCTCGTCGGCGCGCCGTCAGCGTCCCGCGCGCCCTCTGCCGGCGCGAGCCAGGCGTCGCGCCGCTCGCGCGTCAGCGCCGCGCCCAGGCGGTGGACCGAGGCGTCGGAGAAATCGAGCCCGAGGTCGGGCGCGCCGAACGCCCCGGGCGCGAGCCGGGCGAACACCTCCGCGGCGTGCTCGATCTGGGCCAGGATCGACGGGTTTCCGGCCGGGTTCGCGTCGGTCGAGCGCGCGCTCGCCAGGTCGGCGAGCGCGTCGGGCGGGTAGTGCGGCGCGAAGAAGCGCTCGAAGAGCTGTGCGGCCGTGATCGGATCGGCGGGCATGGATGGGGTGGCCGGGCGGGCGGCCCGGCGCGGCTCAGAACATCTTCTTGCGCTTCGACGAGCTCAGGATGCCGAGCATCTCGCGGTACTTGGCCACGGTGCGGCGGGCGATCTTGATGCCGTCCGTCTCCTCGAGGATCTTGACGATCGCCTGGTCGCTGTACGGGTTCGACTTGTCCTCGGCCACGATGATCTTCTTGATCGCCTGCTTGACGCTCTCCGAGGCGATGTCCTCGTCCGCCACCCGGTGGATGGATGAGTTGAAGAAGTACTTGAGCTCGAAGAGCCCCTGGGGCGTGTGCACGTACTTGTTCGACGTCACGCGGGAGATGGTCGACTCGTGCATGCCCACCGACTCGGCGACGTCCCTGAGGATCATGGGCTTCAGGTAGCCCACGCCGCGCTCCAGGAACTCGCGCTGCTTCTCGACGATGCACTCGGTCACCTTGATGATCGTGCGCCGCCGCTGCTCGATGGCCCGGATCAGCCACTGCGCGCTCCGGAGCTTCTCGCTGATGAACTCCTTCGCCTTCGGGTCCTTGAGCATCCGCTGGGCGAGGTTCTCGTTGATGTAGAGCCGCTGGAGCCCCTTGTCGTTGTCGGTGACGACGAACTGATCGCCGTCCTTGATGACGTACACGTCGGGGGTGATGGCGATCGTCTTCTCGTCGACCTCGGCGAAGTTGCGCGCCGGCACGCTCTCCAGCTTCTGGATCTCCTGGACGGCGTCGTAGACGTCCTCCAGCGGGATCTTCAGCGCCTTCGCGATCGCGGGGAAGTTGCGCCGCTCCACGTTGTGGAGGTGGTCCTTGATGATCGCCATCTCGATCGCGTCGAAGCCGAGCACCTCCGCCTGGACCCGCAGGCACTCCGACAGATCGCGCGCGGCGACCCCGACCGGGTCGAAGCGCTGGATCATCGCCAGCACCTCCTCCGCGTCCTCCGGGTGCAGCTCCGCCTCCCGCGCCAGGTCCGCGAGGCAGAGGTCGGGCCCCTTCGTCCCGTCCGGACGTTCGCCCCCCTTGAGGTCCAGGTACCCCTTCTCGTCGAGGTTGCCGATGACGAGCAGCGCGAACTGCCGCTCGTTCTCGACGAAATCGCTCATCTGGAGCTGCCAGAGCAGGTGGTCGCGCAGGTTCGACGGCTTCGTCAGGTTCTGGTCGATCGGCGGCAGCTCCTCGAAGCCGCCCCGGTGCGCTGGCATTGCCTGCTGGAGCTGGCGATTTTCCAGGAATTGCTCCCAGTCCACCTCCTTGACCCGCTTTTCCGTCTCGCGCGCCGCGATGTCGGTGTCGCGGTCGAACCGCTCGCCGTTCTCGAGCCGCTGCTCCGTCGGCAGGTCGGCGTTCCTCCCCCTCTGATCCCCCTTCTCCCCGTCCCGCGCCTTCGGGTCGGTCATGTCGTCCGCGAGGACCGGGTTGCCGTCCAGCTCCTTCCTGATCTCGTCGACCAGCTCGAGCCGCGAGAGCTGCAGCAGCCGGATGGCCTGCACCAGCTGCGGGGTCATCACAAGCTGCTGGGACAGCTTGAACTGGAGCTTCATCTCCATGCCCATGAGGAGCTCCTTCTCTCAGTTCGCCGCCGGCGCCACCCGCCGAAGGGGGGCCGGGGCATTGCGCGAGGTTCGTGCCATCGAGTGTTTCATTGGTGGCCTCACCCCCAACGTAGCATCGAACGGGGCAGCGGCCCGGGTCTTGCTTTCACGTCTGCACCAAAAAAAAGCGCGGGGCCTCGGTCCTGCACGGCTGAACACAGTGTCAGCCTCTGGACCACGGCAGGATTTTTTCACCCTGCCTGGGAGCTCGCTCGCAACCTGTTTGGATTGGCCCCCGTCGACGGATCGTTGCACTATCGCCCGCCGATCGGGAGGCTTGAAATCCCGAAAGGTTGGGCGAAGGCGCGATGGAACGGCCGAAGGTGCGCGGACCTACGCTGGGGGTCGAGGGGGTGCGCGGCGAGGCCTCGCTGGGCGCCGACAAGGAGCGGATCCTGTCGCGCTCACCGTTCGCCCGCCTGACGTCGCCGAGCCGGCATGCGCTGCTCGAGATCGGCAGGTTCGAGCGGCTCGCGCGCAGGCAGAGCGTCGTCCAGCAGGGCGCGCCGGCGCGGCACCTGATCCTGCTCGGGGCGGGGCGCGTGAAGGTCGAGCGCGTCGCCGACGGTCGGGTATTTCCGCTCGGGCACCGCGGGCCCGGCGACCTCGTCGGCGAGGGCGCGCTCGCGGGCGCGACGGTCGCGTGCGAGAGCGCGACGGTGCTCGACGAGGGGGACGCGCTCCTCGTGCCGCTCGCCGGGCTCGACCGGCTCGTCGCGGCCGACCCGGCGATCCGCGCCGCGCTCGCGGCGGCGCTCGTGGCGCGCCAGCTCGAGACCGAGGCGCGGCTCGGCTCGCTGCTCCTCTGCACGGTCGAGGCGCGCCTGCTCGAGTTCCTCCGCGCCGCCGCCCGGCGGTGGGGGCAGCCTCACGCCGCCGGCGAGCTGGTGTCGGCGCCGTTCACGCACGCCGACATCGCGCTGCTCATCGGCTCCACCCGCGAGACGGTCACCCTGCTGCTCGGCAAGCTGAAGCGCGCCGGCCTGATCTCGTTCGACAGGCGGCGGATCGTCATCCGGGATGGCGAGCACCTCGCGGCGCGCGCCGGGTCGACCTGACCGTCCGCCCGGACGGGCCGCTGCGCGTCCTGCGCTGGAGCCGGACCACGGCGCCGCCGCGCGTCTCGACGGGCGCGTCGGCGCGCGCCTCGACGGAGGCCGCGCGCGTTGCGACCGGACGGACCGCCGCCTCGAGGGCGACCCCGCCGGCGGCGCGCACGCCTCGCTCGCCCGGCCCGCTCCGCTCCGCCTTGCCGAGGTCGCCGCGGACCAGCCGGAGGCGGGGGAAGACCCCGGATTTCGTGGAGGGCGGGGCGCCGAGGTCGACGAAGATCGTGCTGAGGAGCCGGCCGAAGGCGTACGGCTTGAGCAAGACCTCGCTGACGTCGTCCGCGCCGTCGCACGAGACCGGCTCGTCGGCGCAGAAGACGACCCGCCGCGGCATCGTGCCCTCGCGCCGCAGGCGGCCCAGGATCTCGCGGGCGCTCTTCGTCCCGGGGGCGAGATCGATCAGCGCGACGTCGTAGACGCGCTCGCGCGAGAGAGAGATCGCGTCGTCCAGGGTCGCGGCCGGGCTGACGAGGGCGCCGCGGTTGCAGAGGAGGAGCGCCGTGGCCCTCCGGAGGACGTGGTCCTGATCGAGGAGGAGAACGTTCGGTTGGTACGTCATCGGTATCCCTGCGGCTTGCAGTCGAATTGCGCCGCATCGACGAGGACGGCCACCAGCGCGCTCCCCGTCGTTCAGCGGCAGCATCCGCGTCCGCGGACGGTGCCCCCTCTTCGCAACGCACGTGCCGACGGCGGGTCGCCGCCGCCGCCCGGCCCCTCGTCGGCCCCGGATCTCCGCCTCAAACGCGGCCCTTCGCGCGGCGCTGCGGGTGGGGCTGCCCCGCGGCCCCCTCGACCGTCGCTGTGCCCGTTTCGCGCTCCTCCCGCGGCGCCCCTCCGCCCCGGCGACGACCGCGACCCCATGCTGTCGGCTCGCCCACCGCGCGCCTCCTGGCCGGTGCGCGGTTCGTGCGCACGGGCCAGCCCAGGTTTGCGGCCCCTCCAGGGCGGCGCCGTCCACCGATCCGCCGGATGCTCCAGGTTGAAGCCGGGCGCGAATTTTACGCCCTAACTGATACAACATCCCCGCCTCGACGCGAACGGAGCACCGCGTCAATCTCATTTTCCGGCTTGATGAGGCTGGCGTAGGGTGCCACAAGCGTGCGCGCGCACGAGTGGCGGAATCGGTATACGCACCGGGTTTAGGTTCCGGCGCCGCGAGGCTTGGGGGTTCGAGTCCCCCCTCGTGCACCACGGCATGAACTCGACCGCCTCGGGACGCGGCGCGCCGTAGCTCTTCCTTTCAGCAGGGGGCGGGCCCCCGGGACGGTCCGGTCCGCGCGTGGGACCGGCTGGGCGTGTGGAAGCGGGTCCGCGTCCACGCGACCCGCGCGCCCCTGACATCCCGGCGATCGGCGGCGCCCGGGCGGTGGAGAGCCGTCGGATCGTCGCGGCGGCGTTGTCGACGGAGCGCGCGGTCCAGGAATTGCGCGGCGCCCGCGGCGCGACTACGTTCGCGTTCCTCGGCCGGACCCTTTCCTCCCACCTGACCGCCGCGGAGCCAAGGCACCTAAAGATGTTCACTTGGGCGATGAAGAAGATTTTCGGCACCTCGCACGAGCGTGCCATCCGCCGCTTGCGACCCCGGGTCGAGGCGATCGGGAGGATGGAGCCGGAGCTGCAGAAGCTCTCGGACGCCGAGCTTCGGGGGAAGACCGCGGAGTTCAAGGAGAAGCTCTCCAACGGGGCGACGCTGGACGACATCCTGGTCCCGGCGTTCGCTGTCTGCCGCGAGGCGTCGAGGCGCGCGCTCAAGATGCGCCATTACGACGTGCAGCTCATCGGCGGCATGGTGCTCCACAACGGCAGCATCGCCGAGATGCGCACCGGAGAGGGCAAGACGCTGGTCGCGACGCTCCCCTGCTATCTCAACGCCCTCGAGGGCAAGGGCGTGCACGTCGTCACGGTGAACGATTACCTGGCGCGGCGCGACGCCGAGTGGATGGGCAAGCTCTACGGCTTCCTCGGCCTGTCGACGGGCGTGGTCGTCAACCAGCAGGGCGACGCGGAGAAGCGCCAGGCCTACCGCTGCGACATCACGTACGGCCAGAACAACGAGTTCGGCTTCGACTACCTGCGCGACAACATGAAGTTCTCGGCGCTCGAGTACGCGCAGCGCCCGCTCCATTACGCGATCGTCGACGAGGTCGACTCCATCCTCATCGACGAGGCGCGGACTCCGCTCATCATCAGCGGCCAGGGGGAGCGCTCGAGCGACAAGTACCGCACGATCAACGAGGTCATCCCCCAGCTCCGGAACGAGGAGCATTACGCCGTCGACGAGAAGGCGCACTCGGTGACGCTGACCGACGAAGGGGTGGAGACCGCGGAGCGGCTGCTCTCGGCGCTCAAGGTGCTCAAGGGCACGAACCTCTATGATCCGGTGAACCTCGAGACGCTGCACATCCTGAATCAGTGCCTGCGCGCGCACACGCTCTACAAGCGCGACGTCAACTACATGGTGCGCGAGGGCAAGGTGCTCATCATCGACGAGTTCACCGGCCGCGTCCTCGCGGGCCGCCGGTGGTCGGACGGCCTGCACCAGGCGGTCGAGGCGAAGGAGAACGTCCGGATCCAGGAGGAGAGCCGGACGATGGCGACGATCACCTTCCAGAACCTCTTCCGGCTCTACAAGAAGCTCTCCGGGATGACGGGGACCGCGGACACGGAAGCCTCGGAGTTCCACAGCACGTACAAGCTCGACGTCGTCATCATCCCCACGAACAAGCCGGTGGTCCGCGTCGACTACGAGGATCTCGTCTACAAGACCGAGAAGGAGAAGTTCACGGCGGTCATCAACGAGATCCTCGAGAAACACGAGCTCGGCCAGCCGATCCTGGTGGGCACGACGAGCGTCGAGAAGAGCACCGCGATCAGCCGGATCCTCACGAAGCGGGGCGTGAAGCACAACGTGCTGAACGCCAAGCACCACGAGAACGAGGCCTACGTGGTCGCGCAGGCGGGCCGCAAGGGCGCCATCACGGTGTCGACCAACATGGCCGGTCGCGGGACGGACATCATCCTGGGCGGCAACCCGGAGATGCTCGCGAAGCTCAAGTTCAAGGAGCAGAACCGCCAGCCCGAGGCGGAGCCGGAGGCGTTCGAGGCCCTGGTCGAGGAGATCAAGAAGGAGTGCACCGCCGAGGGCAACGAGATCCGCGAGCTCGGCGGCCTGTACATCCTCGGCACCGAGCGGCACGAGTCGCGCCGCATCGACAACCAGCTCCGCGGCCGCGCCGGCCGCCAGGGCGACCCCGGGACGTCGAAGTTCTACCTGTCCCTCGAGGACGACCTCATGCGCATCTTCGCCGGCGATCGGGTGAAGAACCTGATGGAGCGGATGGGCATGCCGGACGACGAGCCCATCGAGCACCCGTGGGTGACGAAGAGCGTCGAGAACGCGCAGAAGAAGGTCGAGGAGCGCAACTTCGACATCCGCAAGAACCTGCTCGAGTACGACGACGTGATGAGCGCGCAGCGCAAGACGATCTACGACATGCGCCAGTCGCTGCTCGTCGGCCGCTACTCTCCCGAGATCCTCGACGAGGAGGGCAAGCCGACGGGCGAGAAGCGCGCCGTCAAGCCGCTCGCGTCCATCACCGAGCTGGTCCGGCCGGACGTCGGCTACCTGCTCGGGATGTTCACGAACGATCCGGTGATGCCGCTCGACGCGGACGGCAACCGCCGCGAGATCGTGCGGAAGGACTTCGAAGGGACGGAGCGGTTCGTCGAGCTCGAGAACCTGCAGCGCGAGATCTACACGCGCTGGGGCGTGAAGGTCGAGCTCGAGCCGCGCGCCGACAAGGTCCTCGAGATCTTCGACGAGTGCGTCGAGCTCGTGCCGCAGGCGCTCACGGAGCAGCGGGAGCGGCTGCTCGATCTGATGGACCGACTCATCGGCGCCATGGTCGAGGAGTCGTGCCCGCCCCGCAAGCCGCCGGAGGACTGGGACTGGGGCGGCATCTTCCAGGGCTTCCGCGAGCATTTCGGCGTCGATCTGCCGGACGACGTCTCGCACATCGGCGACCAGGAGACGCTGGCGCGGGAGCTCTACGAGCGCGCCGAGAAGGCCTACGAGAAGCGCGAGGAGGAGATCGGGGTCGAGCTGTCGCTGCGCATCTTCCGGCACCTTTACCTGGAGGAGCTCGACAAGTCCTGGGTCGATCACCTGACCGACATGGACCACCTCCGCGACGGCATCGGCCTGCGCGGCTACGGGCAGAAGGATCCGAAGCAGGAGTACAAGAAGGAGGGCTACAACATGTTCGTCAACATGGTGGCCCGCGTCTCCTCGAACGTGGTCACGAAGCTCTTCAGCGTGAACGTCAGGCGCGCCGAGCAGGAAGAGGCGCAGATCGAGGCGGCCGATCGGCAGCGGCACGAGGCCGCGTTGCTCGACGCGATCGCGCAGCATGAGGAGTCCCTCCCGATGGGCGCGAACCCCGCGCCGGCGCTGGCGCCGCCCGCGGTCACGCAGGAGCAGGAGTGCCCCTGCGGCAGCGGCAAGCCCTTCAACAAGTGCCACGGCGCCGAGGACGAGGCGACGGTCTGAGCCGGGCCTCCTGCCCGCCCGCCTGACAGGGCGCGATCTGGCTGCAAGGGCCTTCGCCAGGCCCTTGCTCCTGCGTCCGACCCCCGCATGAACACGGGCGGAGGGCCGGTTCACCGGCCCGGGGAGGCAGGGCCATGAAGATCTTCATTGATTCTGGGGACATCGCGGAAATCAAGGAAGCGCAGTCGATGGGGGTCATCGACGGCGTGACCACCAACCCGTCGCTCCTCGCCAAGGGGGGCAGGCCGACGAGGCAGGTGATCGCCGAGATCTGCGAGGTGGTCGACGGCCCCATCTCGGCCGAGGTGGTGGCTGTCGAGAAGGACGCGATCGTCCGGGAGGGGCGCGAGCTCGCGAAGATCCACCGGAACGTGGTGGTCAAGGTCCCGCTCATCGACGAGGGGCTCAAGGCCGTCCGGATCCTCGCCGCCGAGGGCATCAAGACGAACGTCACCCTCTGCTTCTCGGCTGCGCAGGCGCTCCTCGCGGCCAAGGCGGGGGCCACGTACATCTCGCCGTTCGTCGGGCGCGTCGATGACACGGCGGGCGACGGCATGGACCTCGTCATGCAGGTCGTGACCATCTACCGGAACTACGGCTTCCCGACGCAGGTGCTCACCGCGAGCGTACGGCACCCCGTCCACTTCGTGCAGGCCGCCATGATCGGCTCGCACGCCGCGACGATGCCGATCAAGGTCATCAAGCAGCTCACGAAGCACCCGCTGACCGACATCGGGCTCGCGCAGTTCCTGGCGGATGCGAAGAAGATACCGGAGCTGGTATAGCGATCCCGTGGCCGAGAAGCGCAAGGAGAGCTCCGTGACGAAGCGAGGCGGGAGCCGCCCGGCGGCCCCCGCGGTCGTGTCGATCACGACGCAGGGCGGACCGTTCAAGGGGGTGTCGACGGCGGTCGTGCGCCGGCGAGCGAGCAAGATGCTCGACCACCTCGCGCTGCAGGGCGTGGAGCTCTCGGTTGCCCTCGTGAACGACGAGGCCATCCACGAGCTGAATCGCACGTACCGGCACAAGGACAAGCCGACCGACGTGCTCGCCTTCCCCATGCTCGAGCAGAACGGCGCCGCTTCCCGCCGGCGCGGCCGGCGCGGTCCCCTCGATCCGTCGGCGTGGAGCGGGCTGCTCGGCGACGTCATCGTCTCGGTCGATACCGCCGCGCGGCAGGCCGCTGAACGCGGCCGTCCGTTGCTCGATGAGATCACGATGCTGCTCGGGCACGGCCTGCTCCACCTGGTCGGCTACGACCACAAGACCGACGCGGAGGAGCGGGAGATGACGGCCTTGACCCAGGAGCTCGAGGCTGCCGCGGCGTCACGGGGCAGCAGTCCTACTGGAATCCGGCCTCGCACCGGCGTCGCGAGACCGAATAAGACAGGGGCTCAATGACTTATCCCTTGCGATGCGAAACCTCGCTTGTTAAACGGACGCCCCCTTTCGACTTGGAGGAAACATGCCCGGTTCGAACAAGCTGACCAAGGCCCAGATGATCGTTGGTCTTGCCGAGGCCACCAACCTCGACAAGAAGTCCGTGGCCAGCGTGCTCGATGCGCTCGGCGAGCTGGTGAAGAAGGAGCTTGGTCCGGAAGGGCCTGGCGAGGTCACGGTTCCGGGCCTCGTGAAGATCAAGGCGAAGGAGACCCCGGCAACGCAGGACCGGGAGGGCATCAATCCGTTCACGAAGCAGCCGATGACCATCAAGGGTAAGCCCGCGAGCCGCAAGCTCCGCGCGGCGCCCGTCAAGGCGCTCAAGGACGGCTGAGCGGCGCGTCGGCTGCAGCTTGCGTGGCCGCATCCGGCGACGCGAGCTCCGGCGCCCCTTCGGTCGGGCGCGCAGCCGAGGTGATGTCCCGAGCATCGGGCGAGGCTTTCGCCGGGGAGCGTCGCGCCCTGAGCGCGCACGCGACGGCCGCGAGGACGAGCAGCGACGCGAGCGGGGCGTCGCCCAGGCGGGTGTAGGGCGTCAGCGGCGCGTCCCTGATCGTCGGGCTCGCGAACGTGATCTCCGGCGCAGCGCCCTCGCTGCGGCTGCGCACCACGCCGCTCGCGTCGATCCAGGACGTGACGCCCAGGTTCACGGCGCGCACGAGATCGCGGCGCAGCTCGATCGCGCGCATCACCGCGAGCCTCGCGTGCAGCTCGGGCTCGGCGCTCCCGGTGAACCAGGCGTCGTTCGTGATGTTGACGAGGAGGTTCGGGGTGAGCGTCGCGGTGATCCGCCGCCCCACCCCGGTGAGCGTATCCTCGTAGCAGTTGAGCACGCCGATCCGGAGCGAGGGACCCGGCTCTCGAGGGAGCGTGAGGGCGCGCGGCTCCGCGCCCGGGATGAGCCCGCCGCTCTTCTGGAAGATGCGCCGCAGCCAGGGCAGGTAAGCGCCGCCCGGGACCGTCTCGCCGAACCAGAGGAGCTGCAGCTTGTCCTGCGTCGGCTGCATGCTCCCGTCCGGGAGCACGAGGGTCGCGGAGTTGTAGCTGTTCCGCTCCACCACGCCGTCGGCGGCCTTCACGGGGGCCGCCTGCGTGATGAGCCCGGCGAGGACCGGGCCGCGGACGCCCGGCCCCAGGATCGCGCGGCCGCCGCGCGGCGCCTGCTGGGCGCTGTGCGGGAGGGGGTAGGGATACGCGGCCTCGGGCCAGAGGGTGAGCTCGGCGCCGGCGGCCTGGGCCTCCCGGGTGAGCTCGTGCAGCGTGCGCAAGATCCGGGGGTGGTTCTTCGGCTGCCAGCGCTCGTGGGGCCCGACGGCCTGGTTGACGAGCGCGACCCGCGTCGTCGGCAGGCCGACGCTCGCGCGGTCCACCGCGGCCATCCGCAGCGCGCCGTGGACCGCGAGCAGGCCGAACAGCCCGGCGCCCGCGAGCGCCGGGTAGACGACCGCGCGGGACAGCCGGGGGCGGGCGGACCGCGGCCCCTGCGCCGACACGCCGGCGAGCGGGCGCCCGCCCGGCGCTTTCCCGAAGGCCGCGAGCCCCGCGCGGGTGAGTAGGGCCGCCCCCACGGCGAACAGCACGGAGACGCCCCGCTCGCCGATGAGGTCCGCGAGCTGAACGAGCGCCGGCCAGGGGCTCATGAGGCCGGCCGGCGTCCAGCCGAACACGGTCGGGAGCGCCACGGCGACGAACACGCCGATCGCGAAGGCGAGCTCGAGGGGGGCGCGCAGCCGCCGGAGGAGGACGCTCGTGATGCCGCCGCAGACGGCCCAGACCAGCGACTGGGCGGCCGCGAGCAGCACCAGCGCGAGGTACGAGGCGGCCGAGCCGAGCGGCGTGAAGCGCTGGATGACCTCGGGCACGAAGCGCAGGCCCACGATCCCCGCGGCCGTTCCCCAGGCGGCGCCGCGGCCAAAGGCGCGCCAGAACGTCGGCGCGTCGTGGACGGCGGCCGCCAGCAAGGCGAGGCCAGCGATGACCGCGGGATAGAGATCCGTGGGCGGGGCGGTGAGGGCGAACGTCGCGCCGCCAACGACGGAAAGGAGCAGCGGGGCGCGGCCGCGAGGCGCGCGTGGGGTCGGGGCCTTGGGCACGAGGCGGCGTTATACCGCGTGGAGGGAGCCCGGACCGCGAAGGCGGGAGGGGCGAGAGCGAAACCGAAGCGAGCCCCGCCAGGTCAAGGCGGGGAGGAGGCTACGACGCGCCGCTCACCAGTAAACGCTGAGCCCACCACGGAAGAGACCCCCGCCCGACGTATCGGTCGTGCGGCCTGTGTCGGGATCCCTGAACTCGGGAATGCGCCCGTCGTCCGTGCGGCCGCGCACGAAGCCGAGCGCATCGATGTTCAGGGCGAGACGGGGGGAGAGCCGGAACTCGAGGCCGATGCCGCCGTGCGCGCCGAAGTAGTCGTACTCCGTGTTCGGGGCGAACGCCTCGCCGCCGGCCGCCTGGCCGGAGCGCTGCTCGACCTCGGCGTGCGCGATGTTGAGGCCGCCCGTGAAGTAGAACTGCGTGCGGCTGCGCGGGTTGACGAACAGCATGCCGCTCAGCGAGAGCGGCATCTCGCTCCGCGGGTTGCCGTTGTAGTCGATGCCCGCGAGGAAGTCGGCGCCGAGATCGAGCGCGAACGCGGGGACGGGCCGGTAACGCAGGCTGATCCCGACGCCGCCCATCCCGGCTTCGTCGGCCCCGCCGTGCTCGCGGCCCATCATCAGGCCCTCCATGCGGAAGTTGACGCCCCACTGGCGCCGCCAGCGCTTCTTCGGCGGCGGAGGCGGCGCTGGCGGGGTCGTGCGGCGCACGATCACCCGGGGCGGAGGAGCGGTCCCGGGCGCCACCACGATGACCTGCGGGGGCTGGCCCGAGGGCGAGGTCTGGTAGACGACGACAGGCGGCGGGGCCGGGCGGGTCGCGCGCCTGCCCGGGGGCGGGACGGGCGGCGGTGGGGGCAACGCCTCGGCGGGCGGGGGCTCGTCGGCGGGCGGCGGCTCCGCGGCGGCATCGGGGGGCGGCTCCACTTCCTCGCAGAACCAGGCGCCAGGAGGACAGTTGTTGTTCTCCTGCGCGAGCGCGCTCATCGGCGCGGTCATCGCCACCGCAACAAGGGCATGGGTCAAGCAACGGCGCATCGGGCGACTCCTCTTCGGTGCAGGGAAGTTAGCAACCGGGATGCCATCGACCATCTCGCTGGACTGTCGTCACCATGGCCGCGAAGCACGCCGGCGTGCATCGGCCGCCACGGCGCGCTGTGGCGGAAGGTTCACACGCGCGCCGTCCCGCAGGGTACTAGCTCGAACGGCAAACGTCACGGCGCGGCCGCCCCCGTCGGCAGCCCTGCCAACATCGAGAGCAATCGGATTCATCATGCCTACGGTTACGTTGAAGCAGGGTCATGTTCGACCCGTGTGGTCGGGGCATCCCTGGGTGTTCGCTCAGGCGATCGCGCGCATCGAGGGCGGCGCCGTGGCCGGCGACGAGGTCGTGGTCACCGACCCCTACGGCAGCGTGCTCGGTCGCGGGCTCTACACGCCGCGCTCGGCCATCCCGGTGCGCATGTACACGCGCGAGGACAGGCCGATCGACGCGGCCCTGTTCCGGCACCGGATCGAGCGCGCCATCGCCCACCGCCGCGAGCTCGGCCTGCCCGCGCGGGCGCCCGGCCACGAGACCGACGCTTTCCGGCTGGTCCACGCGGAGGGGGACGGCCTGCCGGGGCTGATCGTCGACCTGTTCGGCGACGTGGCCGTCGTGCAGCTCGGCACCATCGGGGTCAAGCGCCGCGAAGGGGTGATCTTCGACGCCCTCCAGGCGGCGCTCTCGCCCCGCGCGATCGTGGACAGGACCCCGGAATCGCTCGCGAAGCTCGAGGGGTTCACCGCCGACGCCGGCGTCGTGCGCGGCGATCCCGGCGTCGACCAGCTCCGGTTCGTCGAGCGAGGGCTGCGCTACACGATCCCGCTCGCGCTCGGCCACAAGACCGGCTTCTACCTGGACCAGCGGACGCTGCGGACCCGCGTCGAGCAGCTCGCCCACAACCGGCGCGTGCTCGACGCCTTCTGCTTCGTCGGCACGTTCGCCATGGCGGCGGCCCGCGGCGGGGCGAGCGAGGTGCTCGCGATCGACGAGAGCGCGACGGCGCTCGAGGTCGGGGCGGAGTGCGCGCGGGAGAACGGGCTGCTCGACCGGATCACCTTCACGCGCGACGACGCCCGCAAGGCGCTGCAGAACGCGTCGAGGCTGGGGGGCTTCGACCTCGTCATCTGCGACCCTCCGAAGCTGGCGGGCACGCGCGCGTCGAAGGACGCCGCGCTCACCGCGTACCGGCGCCTCGCGGCCGGGGCGTGCCGCGCCACGCGGCCGGGGGGCGTCCTCGTCCTGTGCTCCTGCTCCAGCGCCGTGAGCCTCGACGACCTGACCCGGGTGCTCGCGCTCGGGGCGCGCGACGCGCGCATGCAGGCCGCTGTGTTCGACCGGCACTTCCAGGGCGGGGACCACCCCGTCCCGTCGGCCTTCCCCGAAGGCCTCTACCTGAAGAGCCTCATCGCGCGCGTCGACGCGCTCTGACGATCGCCCGATGGAACCCCTCTCCCGGCTGACCCCCGACGCCGCCCGCGCCCTCGCGGGGGTGATCTTCGACCTCGACGACACCGTGCTGGACCACGGCGCCCTCACCGAGCCCGGGTACGGAGGGCTCTTTCGCCTTCGCGAGGCGGGCCTCGCGCTGATCGCCTGCACCGGCAGGCCCGCCGGATGGGGCGAGGTGATCCAGCGGCAATGGCCGATCGACGCGACCATCGCCGAGAACGGGGCCGTCGCGGTGGTGCGCGGGCAGGCCGGTCCCGCCTCCGGCGCCGGCTACCAGGGAGCGCTCGCCCGGAGCGCCGGCGGCGGCCGGGTCGCCCTGCTCGACGGGATGGACCGGGAGGCCAGGCGAGCGCGACGGGCCGAGCTCGTCGCGCTCGCCGACGACCTGGTGCGTCGTTTTCCTGCGGCGGCGCTCGCGGACGACAACGATCAGAGGGTGACCGACGTTACCATCGACATCGGAGAGCACCGGCAGGTCCCGCCCGAGGACGTGCAGACGATGCGCGCGGAGCTGCGCGAGCGGGGGGTGAGGACGCTGCTCTCCAGCGTCCACCTCCACCTCACCCTTGACCCGTCCGACAAGGCCACGGGGGTCGTGCGGCTGCTCTCGACGCGGTTCGGCGAGGATCCCACCCGGGCGCGGTACCGTTACGCCTTCGTGGGCGACAGCGGCAACGATGGCGTCGCTTTTGCCGCATTTGCGTTGACCTTCGGGGTCGCCAACGTCCGAGCCCACCTCGGCAAGCTGTCGGTGCCGCCGCGGTTCGTGGCCTCGCTTCCCATGGGGCGCGGGTTCGCAGAAATCGCACACCGGATCACCGAACTGCGGAAGAATGCACCCGCGCCGTGATCGCCGCGCGCGCGAATGTGCCTCGCGCTGCGATCCGCCCCACACATGGAGCACGTACCCTAGCCGCGACGCGCACCGAAGGAATAGGATCGAGCTTTCGGGAGGAGCATGCCTCCCAACCCTTTACAGGGGCGCGTGTTCTCGGGGACCATGACCTTGGTCCCTCGCCCGCCAGCGGCAGCAGATGGCGTTTCGACCCCCGACCCCCGGCCTCCTCGTCGACAACAAGTACCGCCTCGCGGAGCGCATCGGCGGGGGCGGCATGGGCGACGTGTTCCGGGCGGAGCACGTGCTCGCAGGTCGCGCCGTTGCGATCAAATTCCTTCACCCGGAGCTGGCGGACAACTCCGAGCTCTCCCACCGGTTCTTCCAGGAAGCGCAGGCGGTCAACCGGATCCGCCACCCGAACATCGTCGACGTGATCGACGCGGGCGTCGGCGACCTCGGTCCGTACATCGTGATGGAGCACCTCGACGGCGAGTCGCTCGGCATGGCGCTCGCGCGCTTCGGCCGACTCGACATGGAGGCCGCCGTCGGGGTCGCGATCCCGGTGCTGGAGGCGCTCGACGCCGCGCACCGCGCGGGGATCATCCACCGCGATCTCAAGCCCGAGAACATCTTCATCGCCTTCGATCCGAGCCGCGGCTCGGCCGTCGTCCGGCTGCTCGACTTCGGCATCGCCAAGGTGCTCGACTCCGACGGGCCGTCGCCGCGGACGCGCACGGGCGTGGTGTTCGGCACGCCGGACTACCTGTCGCCGGAGCAGGCCACCGGAGATTCGCCGCTCGACGGGCGGAGCGATCTCTTCTCGGTCGGCGTCCTGCTCTACGAGGTGCTCACGGGCACGCGGCCGTTCCGCGCGCCGACCGCGGTGGCGACCGCGTTCCGCGTCGTGCACGCGGAGGTGCCGACGCTCGCCTCGGCGGGCGTGACCGTCGACCCGCGGCTCGAGGCGATCGTGCAGCGGCTCCTGCAGAAGGATCCCGCGAAGCGCTTCCAGACGGCCGGCGACGTCGTCCGCGAGCTCGAGCGCGTCGCGGCGGACGCCTCCCGGCGGACGGCGGCGCTCGGCAGGCTGATCAACGTGCAGCGACGGATGGCCCTGAGCCTGGGGAACGCCACGGAGAACGAGCGCGATCGCCTCTCCTCCTCGCGCGACCGCTCGCGCGTGGGCACGCCGTTCGACGTGAGCCCCGCGCCGCCGATGCGCATCTCGCCGCCGCTCGTGTCCGGCAGCCGCGTCACCGAGGCGCCGCCGGGCATGCGGCCGTCGTCCGAGCCGGCGAAGCCAGCGCCCGGCGCGACGCTCTCGAACGCGCTGCGGAACCGGGGCTCAGAGCCCACCCTGCTCTCGCAGCGCGGCGAGTCGTTGCCCACGGTGCGCAGCGCCGATCTTGGCCTCCGCGCCGAGCCGACCGTGCGCAGCGCCGACTTCGGCAACCTGATCAACCGGCAGCGCGACACGCGGCGGCCCAACGTGACCCCGGTCCGACCGCTGCCGGCGCGCTTCGCGGGCCAGTACCACGTGCGCGGCCCCGTGCTGCGGAGCGTCGATCGCACCATCGTGGACGAGTACGGCAGGAGCGCGCGCGACGAGGTCGTCGCGCAGATGCCGCTCCGCTACGCCGACGACTTCCGGCACGACTCGATCAACGCGCTCGTCGGGTACGACCTCGAGGCGCTCGACGCGTACATGGAGCTCGCGACGTCGCTCGTGCTGCGCGATCTCGAGCGCTGGCGCGACATCGGCAGGCTCGGCGTCGGCGGCGAGCTGCACAGCCTCGTGCGCACGCTGTTCGCGCGCCCGCTGACCGACATCGCGTCGCTCATGCGCCGCGGGACGTCGATCTGGTCGCGGCTCTTCACGTTCGGCTCGTGGCGCGTGGCGACCGGCCCGACCGGTCGGGTCACGCTGCACATCGGCGACTTCGACCCGGCCTCGCTGCCGCTCCGGCTGTGGGTCGTGGGGATGGTCGAGGAGACGGCGAGGCGCGCGTCCGGCGGCGGCGTGAAGGTCACGATCACGCTCGGCGAGCTCGGCTTCACCTCCGAGCTCGCCTGCGAGATCAGCCTGTAGCTCAGCGCGTCGGTCGCGCCGCTCGCCGCTCGCCGGTCGCGCCGCGCGCCAGCGACCCTGCGGGGTCTGCCCGCCGACCCTCGGCGGGACGCGCGCGGCGCCGGGCTTTTCTCCGGGGTCTTCAGGAAGGCTTGCGGGCGCGGTAACACGCCTGGCAGAACACGTCGCGCCCCTCGACCGGCTTGAACGGGACCTCGCCCTCGGCGCCGCACGACTTGCACGTGATCGAGAAGGTCGGACGGTTGCGCGGCGCGCGGGGCTGCTGCGCCGCGCTGCGGGTCGGCGGCGCCGCGCGGCGCTCGCCGGCGAACGACGGGGCGCGGTAGTTGCCGTCGTCGCGGGCAGGCGCGCCGCCGCGCGGGCGCTGCTGGTAGTGGCTCGGCGCCGTCCAGGCGGGCGTCAGCCCCGAGTACGCATCCTGCATCGGGCTCCGGTACTCGTTGACATCGCCCGTGTAGCGAGGCGTCCGAGGCTGCCCGCCGCCGCGCGGAGCGCCGCGGTACCCTCCGGCGCTCCGGGCCGCTCCAGGGCGCTGGTGCTGCGCTGCGCGCGTCGTCGACGCGCTCTCGTGCTCCCCTCGATTGTCCTTGCGCGCGCGGCGGCAGGTCCGGCACCGCTTGGGCGGGGCCGCGAGCTTCCGTTCGGCGTAGACGGCCGCTTCCGCAGCCGAGAATAGGAACGACGTGCCGCAGCTCGCGCAGACAATGTGCTCGTCTCGATGCTGTTCCATGATTCCTCTTTCGTCAGGCCGACGGGCCTCGCAGGCTCACGGGCTCGGGTGCTCGGGTGGCACGCGTGACTCGCGTGACTGGAGCGCCCGGGAGCTGCCCCGCTGCGCTGGAGAAGCGCACTTTACGCGGGGGATCTCGATGATACTGGTGGGATCGCCCTCTTGATGGGGCACGGGAGTGCCTACGGTGACATGCTTGTCAGGGCGGTCAAGCGTGCCGCCTCCACGCATCGCCGGGATCGATCGCGCGGCGTGGAGGCTTTGATTTCGAAGCTCCTCACGATACCATCCGCGCGACTTTCACCGGGGAGCGCAGCTCCTCCCGTACTCCTCCTCCCGTGACGGACCACGGGCATCACCCGCCCACGCAGCGCCTCGCAGCCAGTCGAAGCAATGAGCCATCCTTCCCTGCACCTCACCGCTCGTGACTTCGACGCGTACGCCGCCGAAAAGGCGACCTCGAAGGCCTACTCGCGCCCTCGCCTCGAGGTGAAGCAGCGCGCGCTCGCCTGGGCGCGCGGCGTGGTCGCCCGCCTGGCCGAGCTCGGCATCTCCGTCGACGTCCACGGCTCGGACGAGCACCCCTCGATCCGCAACAGGCACCGGGCCGACTGCCAGTGGGTCTTCTTCTGGCGCGACCAGGCCGCGCGGGACGAGCTCGATCGCCTGCTCGATCGCGGCCGCTCGATGTCCGAGGCGATCGACGATCCGAGCCCTTACACGCGGCACGCGTTCCTCGCGCTGCGCATCTCGGAGGGCGAGGTGCAGGTGTGCTTCGCGGTCCACCCGGACGCGAAGGTCGATGTCGACAACCTCCGGGCCCGCGTCTCGGCGACCGAGGACGCGACCGGCGAGCCGACGTCGCCGCTCGCCGCCGAGCTCACGAGCGCGCTGCACGCGCTCCCGGAGCAGTTCTCGTTCGGCGCCGGCGGGGGCGAGCGCGTCGCCTGCAGCGCGGCCACGCCCGACGCGATCGCGGAGATGCTCCGCCGCGCCGCCGACGGGCAGGTGCCGCTCTGGATCGGCTGGGCCGTCCCGCGGGAGACGGCGGTGGAGCACGCCGACATCCTCGACGAGCAGCTCGAGGACGCGCTCGTCGCGCTCGCCCCCATCTACCGGCTGGTCGCGTGGTCGCGCGAGAACGACCGCATCGCGCTCGACCACAAGCTCGAGGGCATCGAGCAGGAGCGGGCGCGGGCCCACGCCGAGCTCGAGGCCGAGAACGAGCGGTGGCGCTCCGAGCAGGCCCGCGCGCGCGAGCGATCGATGGAGCAGGCGCGGGCGCGCGGCGACGAGCGCGTGGAGGCCGCCCTCCCCGCCCGCCGGCCGACCCTGGCGACGCTGTTCAAGTCGACGAGCGGCGCCGGTCGCGGCGAGCCGCGCCCCGCGCCGAAGCACGGCGGAGAGGGCGCCGCTCCGGCCCGGCGAGCGCAGCACGCCGAGACGGAGCATCAGGCGAAGGCCGAAGCTCCCCAGAGGCCGTCGGCCGAGCACGCGCCGCGAGCGCAGCGCGCGGCGTCCGTCGAGCCGGACGCCGCCGCGAGGATCACGCCGGAGCCCGCGAAGGCCGGCGTGCTCGAGAAGGGCAGCCGGGTCCGCGTGCGGCGCGGGCCCTTCGCCGACAAGATCGGCGTGGTGAGCGAGCTCGACGGGCGCGGAGGGGCGCGCGTCCTGCTCGGGCTGCTCTCGACGAGGCTCGAGATCGACGACCTCGAGCTCGTCGTGGAGGGCAGAGAGCGCCCCGCCCTCTCGACGTCGCACCGCAAGCCGCTCGCCCCGACGCCGCGCAAGGCGCGCTGAGCGTCGCCCGCGCGGCTCTCCCCGAAATGATCAAGCGCGATCCTTCAACCTACCCCGTCGGGCTCGGCGCCCAGTTCCGCGACAAGCTCCCGCTCTACCTGGCCGGCGCAGCGCTGCTCGCGACGCAGCAGCTCCTCATGGCCAAGCGGGACTTCCTGGTCAAGGACGCCGTCGACGCGGCCGTGAAGCTCCAGTCGACCGAGGCCTCGCGGGCGGCGCTCATCATGCTCGGCGTGAGCGTGGGCGCCGCGATCATGCGCGTGTTCTCGCGGGTCACCGTCTTCACGGCGGGCCGCAACGTCGAGTACGAGCTCCGGGCCGTCCTGCTCGCGCGCCTGCACAAGCTCGGGCCGGCCTTCTTCCGCAAGATGCCGACCGGCGAGATCATGAGCCGGGCGACGAACGATCTGACGCAGGTGCGGCTGCTCCTCGGCTTCGGCCTGCTGAACGTCGTGGGCTCGATCTTCGCCTTCGCGAGCGCCCTGTACGTGATGCTCAACATCTCGAAGAAGCTCACGCTGGCGGCGCTCGTGACGATGCCCGCGCTGATGCTCGTCACCCGCTCGTTCTCGACGAGGCTCTTCACCCGCACCCGCGACAACCAGGAGGCGATCGGCGCCATGAGCGACCGCGTCCTCGCGAGCCTCGCGGGCGTGAGGGTGGTCCGCTCGTTCGCGCTCGAGGCCTCCGAGATGGCCGCGTTCTCCAACACGAACCAGGCCTACCTCGAGAAGAGCCTCTCGCTCGCCAAGCTGCGCGGGTCGATGGGGCCGCTCATGGGGGCCATCAGCTCGGTCGGCGTGCTCATCGTCTTCTGGTACGGCGGGCAGCTCGTGCTCGACGGGCAGATAACGAGGGGTGACTTCGTCTCCTTCTGGTTGGCGCTGCTGCGCCTCACGTGGCCGGTGCTCGCCCTCGGCTTCGTCGCGGCGATCGTCCAGCGCGGCCGCGCCGGTTACGCGCGGCTCAAGGCCATCTTCGAGGCCGTCCCCGAGGTCGTGAGCGGCCCGACGCCCGCCCCGGAGGCCGTCCGCGGCGCCATCGCCGTCAAGGATCTGACGTTCTCCCATGGCGCCAGGAAGGTCGTCGACGGGGTGAGCTTCGAGATCGAGGCGGGCAGGTCGCTGGCCATCGTGGGCCGCACCGGCTCGGGCAAGAGCACCATCGCCACGCTGCTCGCCCGGCTCATGCCCACGCCGCGCGGCACGGTGCTCCTGGACGGCATCGACATCTGCGATCTGCCCCTGGAGACCGTGCGCGCGAGCGTCGGCTACGCGCAGCAGGACGCCTTCCTCTTCTCGACCACCGTGGCGCGCAACATCGGCTACTCGCTCGACGATCCGGACTCGCCCGCCTCGTTCGAGGTCATCCGCGCGGCCGCGGCCGAGGCCGAGGTGCTGAACGAGGTGCTCTCGCTGCCGGACGGCTTCGACACGGTGGTCGGGGAGCGGGGCGTGCAGCTCTCCGGCGGGCAGCGCCAGCGCGTCGCGCTCGCGCGCGCGCTCGTGCGTGAGCCGAACGTCCTCGTGCTCGACGATCCGCTCTCCGCCGTGGACGCGAAGACCGAGCAGGCCATCCTCGCGGCGATCGAGCGGCAGGCCGCGCGGCGGACCGTCATCCTGATCACGCACAGGGTCGCGGCCGCGCGGCGGTGCGACGCGATCGTGGTGCTGGAGCAGGGCCAGGTCATCGAGCGGGGCACGCACGACGAGCTCGTCCGCGCGGGCGGGCTGTACGCGTCGTTCGCGGAGGAGCAGCAGCTCGAGGAAGATCTCGCGACCTTCGAGGCGCCGGCCTCGCAGCCGGTGGGGCTCTCATGACACAGCCGGGACCGGAAGAGGGCGCGACGATACGGGCCAGATCGAGCGGCGGCTCGGCCGCGGGAGAGGCCGGCGCGCGCCCGCGGCCGCCGGCGCAGGCGGCCGCAAACAGGGCCCGCGGGGCGAAGAAGGCGAGCCGCACCGAGGACGTGCTGAGCCGCTTCCACGAGGAGACGCAGCTCGGCGAGGCGTACGACGCGCGCATGCTGCTGCGGCTATGGCCGTTCGTGCGCCCGCAGGGCAAGCACCTCGCGCTCTCGCTGGCGCTGCTCATCGTCACCGCCTCGCTGGCGCTGCTGCGCCCGCTCATCATGCGCGACGCGCTCGACGCCTTCGACGCGCCCGGCGGGCTCGATCACCTCACGCGCGCCGGCATCCTGCTCACGGGCATCATGCTCGTGGAGCAGTCGCTCGCGTTCCCGCAGCTCTACCTGATGCAGCTCGCCGGCGCGCGCGCGATGGCTGACCTGCGCATACGCGTCTTCGGCTTCCTTCACACGCGCCGCCTCGGGTTCTTCGATCGCACGCCGGTCGGCCGGCTCGTCACCCGCGTGACGAACGACGTGGACGCGATCGGCGAGATCTTCGCGTCCGGCGCGCTCAACGCGTTCGGCGATCTGATCCGGCTCGCCGTCATCATCGTCGTGATGCTGTCGCTCGACTGGCGCATGTCGTTGCTCGCCTTCGCGGCGGTGCCGCCCGTCGCCCTCGGCGTCAACTGGACGCGGCGGCGGATCCGCGACGCCTTCCGCGAGGTGCGCTCGAAGACCGCCAGGATGAACGCGTACCTCAACGAGCAGGTGTCCGGGATGGCCGTCGTGCAGGCCTACGCCCGCGAAGAGCGCTCGGCCGAGGAGTTCGACGAGATCAACGCGGCTTACCGCAGCGCCAACAACCGATCGATCGTGCTCGACGCCACGCTCGACGCCGCCATCGAGATGGTCTCGAGCGTCTGCATCGCCGCGGTGCTCTGGTACGCCGGCGTGAAGAGCCTGAAGGAGCAGGTCTCGTTCGGGACGCTGTTCGCCTTCGTCGCGTACATCGACATGTTCTTCGTCCCGATCCGCGATCTCTCGGCCCGGTACACGCTGCTGCAGTCGGCGATGTCCGGCGCGGAGCGCATCTTCGAGCTGCTCGACAACAAGGACGAGGACGCGACGGCGACGGCGGCGAGCAGTACCGGCGCGGCGGCGGCCGCGGACGAGCGCGTCGCGTTCGAGCTCGACAACGTCTTCTTCGGCTACAAGCCGGGCGTGCCCGTGCTGCGGCAGGTCTCGATCGCGGCGAGGAGCGGCGAGAAGCTCGCGCTGGTCGGCGCGACAGGCGCCGGCAAGAGCACGGTCGCCTCGCTGCTGCTCCGCCTCTACGACGTCGAGGACGGCGCCGTGCGGGTCTTCGGCCGCGACGTCAGCGCGTACCCTCGCGACGAGCTGCGCCGCAAGTTCGCCGTCGTCCCCCAGGACGTGTTCCTGTTCCCCGGCACGGTGCTCACCAACATCGCGGCAGGCGACGCGATCCCGGATCGCGCGAAGGTGGTGAACGCGCTGAACCGCATCGGCGCCCTCGATCTGTTCGAGCGCCGCGAGGGCGGCCTCGACGGCCCCGTGCTCGAGCGCGGCAGCAACTTCAGCGCCGGCGAGCGGCAGCTCATCGCCTTCGCCCGCGCCCTCTACCGCGACCCGCCGATCCTCATCCTGGACGAGGCCACGGCCAACGTCGACAGCGACACCGAGGCGCGCCTCCAGCGCGCGCTCGAGGGAGCGATGGAGGGGCGCACCGCGCTGATCATCGCGCACCGCCTCTCGACGATCCGCGCCGTCGACCGGATCGTCGTGTTCCACAAGGGCAGCGTCGTCGAGCAGGGCACGCACGAGGACCTGCTCGCCACCGGCGGCGTCTACAGCAAGCTGTACCGGCTTCAGTTCGCTCGTCAGGAGGCGGCGCACGCCTAGGCTCGCCGCAGCAGGCGCGGCCAGGGCTCGCTGGATGAACGCCGCGGGCGCTGACGCGCGCCGCGCGCTCTCTCTCCGACCCTGGGGTCGTGCGCTCCCTCAGCCGGGATCGCCGGCGTAGCACCGCACGCCAGCAGCGCCTCCGCCCGCGCCCATCGCGCCGTCGTCGGCGCCCTCCGCGCCCCCGGCGGTCCCGGTGGCGCCGTCATCGGCGCTGCTCTCGCCGTCCGCGCCCTCTGCGCCGCCAGCGACCACCCGGAGCCAGTACTCGGAGCAGCTACCGTTCATGACGACCAGGTGCTGATCGTCGACGCAGATGACCTCGGCCTGGTTGCCCGCCGCGTGCGCCAGCGTCCCGCCGCTCCTCGTGCCGTCGCGCTCGAACGACAGGTACACCTGCCACCACCGCGGCCGCTGCCCGAGGTGATGCTTGAGCGCATACCGCATGCCGCCCGGGAAATGGAGGAGCTCGCCGTCCGGCGCCGAGGTCTCGTAGACGCCCCCCTCGGGCACGGCTTCGGTGAACTCGATCGGCGGGTTCTCGCTCTCGGAGCGATCGCACCTGCCCGGTGAGCACCCCGCCGCGAGCGCGGCCGACGCCCCCACCGCGCACGCGGCGGCCCACCTCGAACGCCGCGCAGCACCCCCGTCCGCGCCCCGGCGCTGCATGGCTCAGCCGAGCCAGCGCGCGGCGTCGAGCGCGTGGTAGGTGAGGATGAAGTCCGCCCCGGCGCGCCGGATCGACGTGAGCAGCTCGAGCACCGCCCGCTTCTCGTCGATCATCCCGCGCTCCGCGGCCGCCTTGATCATCGCGTACTCGCCGCTGACGTTGTAGGCGCCGAGCGGCAGCGTCGTCACCTCGCGCACGCGGGCGATGACGTCGAGGTACGCGAGCGCGGGCTTCACCATGAGCATGTCGGCCCCCTCCTCCTCGTCGAGCGCCGCCTCGCGCAGCCCCTCGCGCGCGTTGCCGGGGTCCATCTGGTAGCCCGCCCTGTCCCCGAACTTGGGCGCGCAGTCGGCCGCCTCGCGGAACGGTCCGTAGAAGCCGGACGCATACTTCACGGCGTAGGAGAGGATCGCCGTCCCCGTCAGCGACTCGGCGTCGAGCGCGCGCCGGATCGCGGCGACGCGGCCGTCCATCATGTCGCTCGGCGCGACCACGTCGGCCCCCGCCTTGGCGTGGACCACCGCCGCCCGCGCGAGCACCTCGAGCGTCGCGTCGTTGTCGACGTCGACCGCTCCGGACGCGTCCTGCCGCAGCAGCCCGCAGTGTCCGTGGTCGGTGTACTCGTCCACGCACACGTCGGTCATCACGAGCAGCTCCGGCACCGCGTCCTTCATCGCCTTGATCGCGCGCGGGACCGGGCCGTCCTCGTCGTAGGCGCTCGTGCCCGACGCGTCTTTGATGCGCGGGAGCCCGAACAGGATCGTCCCGCCGACGCCGAGCTCCTTGCAGAGCCGCGCCTGCGCGGCCGCGGCGCTCACCGGGAGCTGCGAGACGCCGGGCATCGTCCCCACCGGGCGAGGCGCGTCGAGCACCTCGTTGAAGAAGAGCGGGAGGATGAAATCTCCCGGGTTGAGGGACGTCTCCCGCACCAGGGCGCGGAGGGCGGGAGAGCGACGGAGCCGGCGCGGTCTCTTCGTGGGGAACACGGCGGCGGAGCATAGCAGCCCTTCACCCGCGAGGACCGCTCCGGTCGCGGCACGCGCGATCCGCGGATCGCGGAAGCCGGGCGAATCGGCTAGTGTTCGCCCGAAACCGCCCGCATGAGACAGGCCCCCCACCCCCCTTCGTCCGGCCGCGCTCGCCCTGCCGCGCGCGGCCCGCGCTCCCGGCGCCGGACGGGCGCGCACATCGCTCAGCGGTGCGCCGCTCCAGGGCGCGCGACCGGGCGCGTCGCTGTCCCGGTCCGCGGCGAGGTCCTCTCTCCCGACAGCGGGACGGTGTCGTCGTCGTCCGCCGCAAACTCGTCGTCCGGCTGCACCGCGGGCGTCGCCGCGTCGGCGACCGTAACCATTGCGATGTCGGACAGCGGGCGCCACACGGTCCACGCCTCATTGCGGACGAAGCTATCGAGCGGGACCACGCCGTTCTCGATGCCCCGCGCGAGCTGGTCGAGGCTGACCGGCCCGACCGATTGCTCCCCGTTGCTGACGTACCATCGGTCCGTAAAGCCGCGCTCTGAGCTCCGCAGCTCCTCGAACAGTTTCACAGATCTCATCGAATGGACTCCAGAAACCGCCGGACGTTGAATCGAACGGGTGCGATTCTATACCTTTAACGCACCGAGTCAACATCACTGCAGAATCGATAGGACAATCAACGTCTGCCATGAATGAGCGACAGAACGATGAGAGTTTGACGGCGCTCTCCGGGCGTCACGGAGCCTCCGAGGAGGGTCAGGGCGTGGGGGCCGCGCGCGGGGGGCCGGGCGCGGCCAGGCCGGGCGTCGTGTACCTCGTCGGCGCCGGCCCGGGCGATCCGGGGCTCTTCACGCTGCGCGGCGCCGAGCTCCTCGCCACGGCCGACGTCGTGCTGCACGACGAGCTCGTCCACCCCGCGCTGCTGGACGGCGTGCGGGAGGACGCCGAGGTGCGCTCGGTCGGCAAGCGCGGCGGCGACCGGGTGCTGAAGGACGCGAAGCAGGCGGAGATCGACGCGGAGCTCGTCGCGCTCGGGCGCGCGGGCCGCAGCGTCGTCCGGCTGAAGGGCGGCGATCCGTTCCTCTTCGGGCGCGGCTCCGAGGAGGCGGAGGCGCTCGCGCGGGCCGGGGTGCCGTTCGAGGTGGTGCCGGGCGTCTGCTCTCCGCTCGGCGCGACGGCCTACGCCGGCATCTCGCTGACCCACCGGAACATCGCCTCCAGCGTGATGATCGTCAGCGGCGTGACGCGGGCGGGCAGGTCGTTCGACTGGAGCGAGCTCGCCTCGGTCCGCGGGACCATCTGCGTCCTGATGGGCATGCAGGCCCTCGACGCCGTTGTCGCGGGGCTGACGGGGCCGGGGCGCCGCGATCCCGCGACGCCGGCGGCCGCGATCCAGTGGGGCACGCGCGCAGACCAGCGCGTTGTCTCCTGCCGCCTCGACGAGCTGCCCCGGCGCGCCAGCGAGGCAGGGCTCCAGAGCCCCGCTGTCATCGTCGTCGGCGCCGTCACCGGCCTGCGCGACGCGCTGCGCTGGTTCGACCGGAAGCCGCTGTTCGGCAAGCGGGTGCTCGTCACCCGGCCGCGCCACCAGGCGCGCTCGACGTCCCGGCTCATCCGCCTCCGCGGCGGCGAGGCGGTGGAGCTCGCGACCATCGAGATCCGCCCGCCGCCCGACCCTGCGCGCGTCACCGCGGCCGTCCGCGGGCTCTCCGGCTACGACGTCGTCGTCTTCACGAGCGAGAACGGCGTGGCCTGCTTCTTCCGGGAGGTGGAGCGGCTCGGCCTGGACGCGCGCGCCTTCGGCGCGGCGCGCCTCGCCGCGATCGGCGCCGGGACGGCCGCCGCGCTCGCCTCGCGCGGCGTCCGCCCCGACATCGTCCCGGGGGAATTTCGCGGCGAGGAGCTCGCGCAGGCCCTCCTCTCCGACCCGGCGCTGGCCGAGCGCCTGTCGGCGCGCCCTGCGCCCCGCGTCCGGGTCCTCATTCCCCGCGCGCTCGTCGCCCGTGAAGTGCTCCCCGAGCGGCTCCGCGCCGCGGGCTGCGAGGTCGACGTCGTGCCCGTCTACGAGACCCGCCCCGCGTCGGCCGGGCGCCGCGAGGAGCTGATCCGAGCGCTCTCGGCGGGCGCGATCGACGTCGTGATGCTGACCTCGAGCAGCACCGTCGACAGCCTCTGCGAGCTCCTCGGCGAGGGCGCCGCGGCGCAGCTCGACCGGGTGCTCCTTGCGAGCATCGGGCCGATCACCACCGCGACAGCCGAGAAACGGGGGCTCCGCATCGGCGTGACCGCCGAAGTGAGCACCACGGCGGGTCTCCTGGACGCGCTGGATCGATACTTCGCTGGGCTCCAGGCTGCCCCTGCAAGCGCCGGCCGGTGACGTGCTGGTCGCGCGATGTGCGGCCAGCGCCCACGGCAGAAAAGAAAAGAGCGTCGCAGCGGACCTGGGGGGGGAAGGTCTCCGCCGCGACGCTCGGGTTCCCTTGAGCACGAGGCGTGCCTGCGCCTTCCCCTAGTAAATTCAGTTACTTAAGGGGCATCAACAGGAGATTCCTTTCGCTCCTGCGCGTTCATGGCGACAGTCATGCTAGGAATTTCCTTACGCAGCGATACGACATTGCGCGCACAACAGCGCTCCCCGGGCCCGAGCAGACGTACAGGGCCACAGCCGGACAGCGCCTGTGGGCCGAGCTCCTTCAGGAGCCGCTCTGTCACTCGAACGTTGCGCGAACGACGAGAAACTTGTTGTTGAGCTCGAGAGAAGTGAGCTTCTCGAAGAAGCGAGGATTCCCGAGCTCGTTCGAGAGCGAGCTGGTGCGCCCGTGCTCGGTGACGAAGTAGAAGGTCTTCACGCCCTTCTTCTTCTGTTCATTGATGTAGTCCTGGAACTTCTTTCCGCTCGACACGAAGACCGGCAGATGGTTGCCGGCATAGAAGTTCTCGCCCTTCCAGTTCATCTGGTAGGCGACGAGCGGCCCAGGGATCTCCTGGCGCGCGCGCATGTAGGCGAGCAAGGTCTCGCGCTGCCCCCAGTGCGGCGACGTCCGCACGAAGTAGACGTCGAGCCCCCACGCCGTGAACACGACGGCGAGCGAGAGCAGCGCATAGAGGACGTGACGGCGAAAGCGCGCGACCATCAGCAGCAGACACAGGACCGCCGCGGCGACGGTGAACGCCCACAGGGTCGCGGAGAAGTCGAGCGACTGCGGCCAGGGACGCTTGTAGTTGTACGTGAACAGGTGCAGCAGCCTGGCCTGGCTCGGCTGCCCCTCGCGGGCCATCGCGAGGTCACGCCCGACGAAGAAGACCAGGATCGCAGCGCCGATCGCGACCGCGCCGAGCATCGCGCGCTCGTAGACGACCACCGCGCTGGAGCGCGCCGACGGCGGCGTCGACGAGGCGTCGCTCCAGCCACGCGCGAGCCGGCGCGCGCCGCCCTCGAGGCGCAGCATGTCGTCGAGCAGGATCCCGGTGAGCATCGCCGCCGGCGGCACGGCCGGCAGGATGTAGTGGTGGAACTTCGTCAGCATCAGCGAGAAGAGCGCGAAGCCGAAGATGAACCACATCGCCAGGAACACCGAGGCGTCGCTCTGGCGGACGTCGGCCGAGCCCGGCCCGCCGGAGGCTCTCCCGTCCCCTGCCGCTGCCCCCTCGCGCCGCCTGAGCCACCACACGAGCGAGGCGGGCACGAGCCCCGTCCACGGGAACGTCGCGTAGCCGAGCTGCCACACGTAGTAGCGGAAGCTCACGTCGTCGCCCTCGTTGGTGTCGTGCACGTGCGTGAACGCGCGCTTGAACATGTCGTGGAACAGCAGCCTGTCGGTGAACGGCTGCCCGTGCCGCGCGTACATCGCGACGAACCAGGGCAACGCCACGCACGCGAGCACGAGCAGCCCGACGGGGATCTCCATCTTGAGCAGGTCGCGATACCGCCGCGAGACGACGACGTAGCCGAGCGCGCAGAGCACCGGGAGGCCGAAGCCCGCCGGCCCCTTGGCCATCGTGGACAGGGCGGCGAAGAACCACGCCGACAGGAAGAGGAGCCGCTGGACGCGCCGCTCGCCCCAGCTCGCGTACAGGACGATGCCGAGCGTCTGCGCCCAGATGAGCGCCTGGAGCGCGGGCTGCAGGCCGGGGAGCACGGGCAGCACCGACCGGCAGGCCTCGTTGCCGGGGAGCCCGCAGTTGCCAGGGGAGCCCGAGCTGAAGACGTCGCCGTGGAGGCGCACGCCGAACGGCGCCGGCTGGATCTCGACGTGCCGCGAGAGCAGGTAGAGGATCTGCGGCAGCGCGCAGGCGATGATCGCGCCGAGCACGAGGTGGTAGCCGGAGAGGCCTACCTTGAGCACGCCGAGGTCGACCTCGTAGACGCGCGCCTCGCGCGCCTCGTCGGTGTGGATGCCGAGCAGGAGGAGCGCCATCGCCGCGGCCATCGTCGCGACGAAGGGCATGTCCGTCATGGTCTGGTGCGAGACCAGGAACCACTGCGGCATCGTCGCGAGGACGACCCCCGCGAGCAGCCCCGCGCGGCGGCTGAAGATCGTCGCGATGGCCTTGTAGAGGAGGTAAATGGCGATGAGCGTCAGCGCGAAGACGGGCAGCCTGACCGCCCACTCGGGCCACGGCACGCGCCCCTCGGCGACCGCCGAGAGCATCTCCCCCGATCGGTAGCGGACGCCGAAGGCCGCCATGGCGAGCGCCTGCATCCAGAAGTCGAGCACCGGCTTCGACCAGAACCAGCCGTCCTGCGCCCACCAGAGCGAGATCCAGTCGTTCCGCGCGAGGATCTCGCGCGCGACCTCGCCGTAGTGCGTCTCCCACGGATCGATGAGCGAGTGGCTCCCGAGCATGGGCAGGTAGAGCAGCGTGACGAGGGCGACGAGCCAGAAGCCATGCCGCCGGAGCAGGGGGCGCGGCGCGCCCGCCTCATCGAGGCGACCGGGGCCGAGGCGCTCGCCGATCCGGAAGGCGCCGGCCACCGCCGTGAGGAACGCGGCAGGGATCGCGACCGCGGGGACCGCCAGCGAGATCAGCGCGGGCGCGCCGTCCCGCGAGAGGGAGAGCGGCGAGAAGTAGCCCGCCACGCTGAGCGTGATCAGCGCGAGGAACGCGGCGAGCCCGCCCCCGAGCAGCGCGAGCGGGCCGAGGAGATCGCGGATCCCGACGCGCGCGGCGACGCGCTCGGGCGGATCGTCGAACGTGCCGAGCAGATCGAGCAGGCCGAGCGTCGCGACGCCGACCCCGAGCGCGCCGAGCGGGACCCCCCAGCGAAACCGGGGCGCGAGCGCCATCACGACGAACGCGACGAGGGAGCCCGCGGCGAGCGCGGCAGCGCCGCGCCAGCGGAGCGGGTTGCCCAGGGGAACGAGGCGCTCCTCGCCGGCGTCGGGATCGACGTCGTCCGTGCCGGCTCCGCCGTCGTCCTCCGCCGCCTCGCCCTCCGGAGAAGGAGCGCGCGGCGGAGCTGCGACGCGCGGCTCGGCGGCGCCGGAGCTCTCCACGCCGCCTGCGGCCGGCTCGTCGCCCGCGGTCATGTCGTCACGGGCGTCCGCGGTCGCGCCGCTGCTCTTGTCGTGCGTGTCGTTCATGGCTGCGCCGGACGCGGAACGAGGCGCGGGCCTGGCGTAGCAACTCTACGTCCCCGGGCAAAGCAGCGGCCGCATGCTCGCGCGCGACAGACCGCCGCGAGCGCCGGTGGGGCGAGGCCATGCCCCGCGCGAGATCTCCGCGGGGGCTCGCGCGGCTCGACGTGTGATCGATGGGCTCGTGGGAGCAAGCAACGCGCGGCGCAGGCTGGTACGCCGCGCGCGGCTCGCACACCTCGCCGGGGACCGCCCCGCGCGTGGGAGGCTCGCCGACGACAGCGGCCGCGCGGCCGCAGCGCGCGGCTACTTCGTCAGGCGCGCGATCTCTTCCTTGATGATCGTCTCGGCGAGGACCGGCACGACCTCCCAGACGACGCGCTCCACGACCTCGCGGGACAGCGCCATCACGGCCTCCACCTGATCGGCGGAGAGGCCGAGGCCCTCGAGCTTGCCCGCCATCTGGCCGTTGACCTGCGCGGAGGCGGAGGCCGCGACCGCTGCGCCGGACGCCGTCTTCGGCACGCCGGAGACAGGCGTCGGCGAGAAGGCCATCGTCGTCTGCGGCAGGCCCGACGGCGCGCCGCCCGGCGCCGCCGCCTTGACCGAGGCCTGCGCCGGCGCGGCGCTGGTGGTGGCCGGCGCGTTCGGCGTGTAGATGAGCGTCTTCGCGCGCTGGAGCGGGCTCGTGGCGGCGCC
>NZ_JEMA01000573.1 GCF_001589285.1 Sorangium cellulosum
AGCGGCGCCGGCCGCGCAGCCCCAGAGCCGCGCGTCGGCCGGGGCCGCGGCGGGCTACGCCGTGCTCGAGGCGCAGCGGCGGCAGGAGGAGGCGGCGCAGCGCGCGTCGACGGAGGCCACGCGGCCGAAGTGAGCTGAGGCGGGCCGTGCTGGGCGGCCCGAAGGATGGCCACCGTTGGCTCTGCGAGGATCTACTCCTCCGATCTGCGCGTCCGGGTGCAGGCGACCGGGCTGTCCACGTATCCTGACGTCAGCGTTGTGTGCGGGAGGCTGGAGCGCGATCTCGAGGACAAGGACGCAGCGCTCAACCCGGTCGTCCTTGTCGAGGTCCTCTCCGACAGCACAGAGGCTTACGACCGCGGGCAGAAGTTCGCGCACTACCGGCTCATCCCCTCGCTCCGGGAGTACGTGCTCGTCTGGCAGCACGAGCCGCGCATCGAGGTGTTCCACCGCAACGAGGATGGCTCGTGGACGCTCCGGGAGGCCCGCGCCGGAGAGGGCGCGCACCTGGAGGCGATCGGGTGCACCCTGCCCGTGGACGAGGTCTACCGGGACCCGCTCGCGCAGCCCCCGCCGGGAGCGCAGGCGTGACTTCGAGGCGCTTCACGCGCTCCTGAGCGTCGGCGGGGTCTCACGTGCGCTGAAGCTCGATGGGCGGCCGCATCGAGATTGTGGCGGCAAGGATCGGAAACGTGGACAAGCCGTGGATCGCTCCGCCGACGCAGCTTCGTACCGGGCGGCGCCACGCACGTCCGATCGTATGCCGCAGGGCCTGCCGCGTGACACTACGTGTGCCCCGCCGTTCACAGATCAGCCTGCTGCGTGACACTACGTGTGTCCCGCCGTTTACAGATCCGCCTGCGAAATGACACTACGTGACCCCACCCATCCCCGCCCCGGGCTCCCAGGCCAGCGGGCGCGCCTCCCATCGCAGCCCCACCCCCCTCGTGTCGAGATCCTGCGCTCTTCCGAGCACACATCCGGCGCTGATGTGGACCACGGTCGCGTTCGCCTGGATCTACGTTCCCGGAATGGCCAAAGCCAGAACCAAACAACAGCACACCGGGAAGGCGCCTGCGGCGGCTCCCACGGCAACAACCACCTACCACGCCTGCTACAAGCGCTTTGCCCCGCTGGCCGCGGAGCTCCCGGAGCGCGAGGTCGAGGTCTGTCGCGCGGACGTGCGCATCGCCTTCGCGAACGTGAAGCGCGGTGTCCAGGCCGCCTGCGCCGATCCGGCGCGCATCCGGCGAGCGCTGCCCGAGCTGCCGCTCGACGACGTCCTCGCGCTGCCGGACCTCGGCCGCGCCCTCGTCTTCGCCGCCACGCGCGTCACGGCGAAGCCCGCGAGCTCCGGTGAGATCGAGGCGAAGCTCAAGGTCGTGACCGAGCTGCGCGAGCCGATGCTCACGCTCGCCGAGACCCTGGCGAAGCGCGGGCTCCTGCCGAAGGACGTGGTGGCCGAGATCCGCGCCGGCAGCGGCAAGTACGACCTGGCCAGCGACGGGATGGCGCTGGCCCACCTGTACGAGGAGCACGCGGACGCGCTCCGCGGAAAGCACCCCTTCACCCGGGAGGAGTTCGAGCAGCTCCGGGAAGCCAGCGAATGGCTGCTCGACACCCTCACCCCCGAGGGCGCCCGCCGCCCTGCGACAAGACAGCGCGGCGAGGCCGAGAAGATGCGTGACCGGCTCTGGACCCTCCTGGTCCGGCGCCACGCGGATCTCCGGAAGATCGCCTATTACTTCCACGGCGACGCGTTCGAGGACGTGACCCCGAAGCTCATGTCGCGCGTGTCGAGCGCCGCCGCCAAGGACGCGAGCGAGGAGGTCGAGGCAGAGGAGGGCGTCGACGAGGACGCCGACGCCGACGACGACGTCAGCGGCGGCGCGGGCGAGCAACGCCCCATCCCGCTGTCTCCGTAAGCGGCGCGCGACCGACAGCGCCGCGCGCGCCCGCCGGCGCACGCGCGGCGCGGAACACAAACGGGTCAGGAGCGCCCTCCGTAACTAAGGGGATATGAGCGCACCTCTCTCGTCCCCCGCCGGCACCTCCCGTGACCGCACCTGGAACGCCCTTCATACAGCCGCAGTGGAAACGCTCCCCGGCGCCTTCAAGCTCCTGGGCGTGGCCGAGGCCGACATCGACGACCTCCTCCAGGAGGTCCTCCTCGCGTCGTACCAGACCCTGGATCGGTTCGACCCCACCTGGTCCCCGCCCCGGAGCGAGGCCGGCGAGGCCGGCGAGGCCGGCGAGGCCGGCGAGCCCGCGCGCCGGCACCGCAGCGCTGAAGAACGATGGGTGTTCGGGATCGCGTGGCGGAAGGTCGGCCATTACCTGGAGCGCGCTTATCGCCGCCGCGAGGTGCTGCACGGCCTGCTGCCGGCGTCGTGCTCCGAGGCCGTCGATCCCGCGCCGCTCAGCGAACAGCGCGTCGTGGAGCGAGAGCGGCTGGAGCTCGTGATCGACGTGCTCTGGACGCTGGACCCGGAGCGGCGGCTCCTCCTGGTCCTGCACGAGGCGTACGAGGTGCCGCTCGTCGAGATCGCGCGGGAGCTCGGCATCAACTACAACACCGCCACCAACCGGCTGCGCCTCGCCCGCGAGGACTACCGCGCCGCCGTCAAGCGGCTGCGCCCGGAGCAGCGAGACGCGCTGCGGGGGTGCTGGCTCGGGTTGCCGCTGGCCTCGGCGCTCCTGGTGCGCGAGGAGGCCGGAGCGATCGAGCCCGCGTCGCGTGAGACCAAGCCTTGTGCGGGACCGGCTGAGCCGGCGCTGCCTGCGCTGTCGCCGCCCGCGCCGCCGCCCGCGCCGCCGCCGCCCCCGCCTTCGCCCAGGGGGACCGAGCGCGTGCGCCCCTGGCTGGGCGAGCTGGGGCGCGCCCTCGGGTGGAGCGCGGTGGGCGCCGGAGCCGCCCTGGCCTTGCTGCTTGCGCTCGCGCCGCCGCGGCCGCTGTGGGCTGACCGCTTCGGCCCACGGATGACGGCGCTGCCCGCGGTGCGAAGCGCGTCGGTCGAGATGACGCCGCAGGAGATGCCGGGGCCGCGGCCGGTCTCGCCAGCTCCCGACGCGACGCCCCGGCGCGACGTCGCGCCGCGTCGAGCGCCGCCGGCAGGCGCGCGGGAGGACTCGTTCGCAGTGGAATACCGGCTTCTCGACGCGGCGCAGGCGGCGCTCTCCGCGGGCGATACAGCCGCAGCGCTCCGGCACATCGCGCTTCATGAGCAGCGGTTTCCGAGCGGTCGGCTCAGGTCGGTGCGCGAGCGGCTCCGGGCGCTCGCGCAGGCGCGACTGGCCGGCTCCGCGGGGGGCGCGGCGAGGGAACAGCCGTCGCGATGAGAGGGGCTCACCACGGGCGGGCTCGGCACGTGCGGCCTGCGCGCAGCGTCCTCGGGTCGCTCGGCGCTGCCCGGCGAAGGGCGTTGGCCGCTGCCGTCGTCCTCGGCGCCGCGCCTCTGCTCTGCGCAGCGGAAGCTCGCGCCGAGGCAGAGCTCCGTCCGAGCGCGGCACGGCTCGACTACGTGCGCGGGCGAGGCGCCGAACGCTGTCCTGACGCTTCGCTTCTGCGCGCAGAAGTGGCGCGGGTGGCCGGCGCCGACCCCTTTCGGGACGATGCTCCGCTCGTGGTCTCGGTCAGGATCGAGCGCCAGGGATCCGAACTGGTGGCGTCGCTGGCGTTGCGCGAAGGGCAGGGGGACACCCGGTGGGCCGACGGGCTGACCACCACCAGCGCCTGCGACGTGCTCGTCGCCGGCGTGGGCCTCGCCATCGCGACGCAGCTCCTGCGCGCGCCGGAGCGGGGGTCGGCCGAACCTTCGCCGGCCGAGCCTTCTTCGCGCGGGCCCACGCAGGCTGCCCGAGAACCGTCCCGGACTCCACCACCCGCGCAGGCGACGCGTGATGCGCCCGAGCAAGTGGGCCGAGCTGTTCCGGAGCCACCTCGCCCGGCCGCGCCGGAGCCATTCACCTCTTCGGGTGAGCCGTCGAAGGCAGATCCTTCCGGACCGTGGCGGTTCGAGGCGGGGCTCGGGGCGACCGTGGGGCTGGGGATCACGCCGGGGGTGGCGGCCGGGACGACCCTGGCCCTCGGCGTGCGCTGGTCCGACTGGTCGGTCGCCGTGGAGGGTCGGGGGCTCGTCTCGCTGGCGAAAGAGGTCGAGGGGTTGCCCCTGGGGATGACGGCCTTCACGGCAACCACCGTGGGCTGCCTCCGCGGCCGTCACCTGTTTGGCTGCGGACTTGCGACGCTCGGTGCTGTCCGGTTCGTCCCGGAAGACCCGTGGAACATGCGTCTACGCAGCAAGGCCCTGGTCGGGGTAGGGATCCGGCTTGGCTGCGCGTGGCGGCTCTCGGACAGGTGGTCAGTGAATGGCCACGCCGAGGCGATCTGGATCGCTGAAGACGCGGTGCTCAGGCGCCATGTCGACCCTGCCGTAACGCCACCACCACTCTACTGGACGTCGCCGCCGCTCGGAGCAGCTCTCGGGCTGGGTGTCACGGCCAGCTACTGAGCGGACCTGCGAAACGGGACCCAACGTCGCGAGGATTGGTGAGAAATTTATGTGTGAACCTGGAATGGGGAGCTTGCTGGCGGCTGCGGCCGTGATGGAGGACGATCGTTGTCTGCGTGGAGCCGCATGCGGTAGCTTGCCACGCATGCGGATTTACCCTTTGTCGATGGCAGGGCTGCTCCTGTTGCCGGGCTGCGCCGGAGATCCAACCGTCTACGGGCCTTGTCAGCCCAGTGAATACGGCTCTCCGGCGTGCCCGTACCCCGAGGCGGGCACCGGGGATGAGGGCGGAGGCGGGGACGGGGGCGCAGGTGGTGCCGGTGGTGCCGGCGGCGGCGACGAGACCGCCTGCGCCGGCGACTGCGTTCCGCCGGCGCCCCTCGGCTGGTTCGGTCCGGCGCTCCTCTGGCACGGCCCGCCGGAGCAGGCGCCGGACTGCCCCGCCGAGGCGCCGAACGTCGGCTACAAGGGTTTCGCCGACCTGGCGCCGGCGCCGCTCGCCTGCGCGGGCTGCCTGTGCGATCCGCCCGACGCGGCCGCCGCCTCGTGCCAGCTCCCGCTGGGCTGGTCGGCGCACGCGGCGACGTGCGCCGTCACGGCCCCCGACACAGTCGAAACCGCCTTCGCGGCGCCCGACGGCTGGGACGGCGCCTGCACCGCCGCGAACGCGATCCCCGCGGGGCAGGACTGCGGCGGGCAGCCGTGCGTGCAGTGGCTTTCCGTCGAGGCGCCGACCGTGCTGGTGACAGCCGCCTGCACGCCGAGGGTGGACGAGCCACCGCCGCCGGCGCGCCTCGATCCGTGGCAGACCCGGGCGGTCGCCTGCCTGCCCGGCGCTTACACCGAGTGCCCCGGCGACCGGAGCACCTGCATGCCGTCGTCGGAGCAGCCCGGGGGCCTGCCGCCCGGCGGCTTCCTGGCGTGCATCTTCCACGAGGGCGACGTGACGTGCGCGGAACCTTACCTGGACAGGCACGTCTTCTACGGCGGCGTCGACGACACGCGCGCCTGCTCCGAGTGCGCCTGCGGGGAGCTGGAAGGCGCGTCGTGCACGATCATGGCCTCGGTCTACAGCGACGGCGCGTGCGCCGAGCAGGTCGCATCGACCCTCATCAGCTCGACGACGCCGTTCTGCGGGGTCACGCCGCCCGGGGTCGCCCTCGGCAGCAAGTCGGCGGAGGTCGTCGCTGNGGTCGCCCTCGGCAGCAAGTCGGCGGAGGTCGTCGCTGTAGATCCCGGCGGTTGCGCGCCGAGCGGGGGTGAGCCGGTCGGCGAGCTGCTGCCGGAAGCGCCGTCGACGTTCTGCTGTCTGGCGTAGTCGACCCGAGCCCGCTCCCCTGCACGCCGTCGCGGCACGCGGCTTGCGATGCCTCCCGCCCGGGCGACGCGGCCGTCTCATGTCGAGATCGCCCGGCCCTCGGGGGCAAGGCAATGGACGGCGCAGCCAGGGACATCTTCGTCATCAGCGATCTGCACCTCGGTGACGGCGGCGTGCGCGACAACTTCGAGACAGGCAAGAAGACGCCCGAGCTGCGCGCATTCATCGACCACGTGGGCAGCGAAGGAGGCGAGCTCTTCATCCTCGGCGACCTCTTCGAGCTCTGGCAGATGAACCTCAGCCTCCTGCTCGTGAAGCGGCGGTCGCTCCTCGACCAGCTCGCCACGCTGAACCTGGTCTACGTGCCCGGCAACCACGACATCGACCTGCTGCACTTCATCGATACAGACTTCCTCCATCACCCCTTCTTCGCCTGCATGCGCGCGCCGTTCGTTCGGGAGCTCGGGGGCAGGCGGTTCCGCTTCTGCCACGGGCACGAGAGCGACCCGTTCAACGCGGGCGACGACCCCGGCTTCGGCCGCATGCTCTCCATCTTCGCCGGCATCTTCGAGGACCAGAACGGATCTCCCCTCCTCACGAGCGGCGAGAGCGTGGAGGAGGTCCTCGAGCAGTTCGGCGACTCGATGCTGACGATCTGGAAACACGCCCTGGCGAACGTGAAACAGCGCGGAGGGAAGTGCGATGAGCGCCCCGGCTCGGCGCTGACGCCGGCGCAGAGCCCCGGCCGGCTCGGCGAGCACGTCGTCGGGGTCCGCGCGGAGCTCGAGCTGGGCGACCACGACGTGGCGGTGCTCGGGCACACCCACAAGGCAGGTCGACTCGGTGACTGGTACTTCAACAGCGGCTCATGGGCCGGTCCGATCAACGCGTTTCTTCGCATCTCGCCGGACGGACATGTCCGCTATCTCGAGTGGAAGGACGGGCGCCCCCTCGAGCGGGAGATGCCCGTCGTGCTCCCGGGCGCGGGGGCCGGCCGCGCCCCTGCGGCGGCGAAGAACCCGGTCGCCGCGGCCCGCTCCGCCGCGAGGACGCTCTTTCCGAGGCCGACGCGGCCGGAGCGCTCCCGGTGGATCCTCATCGCTCAAGGCGTCCTCGCGATCTCCGTGGGCGTCGGCGCCCTGACGATCTCCGTCGGTCACGGCGCGTCCGCGGGGTGGCGGCTGCTCGTCTCCGCCTTCGCCGCGTACGCGCTGCTCGACGGCGCCCTCTCGCTCTTCGGCGCGTCGCGCGAGCCGCCCCTCAGGCGCCTCCTCTCGCTCGCGCGCGGCGTGGCGAGCGTCCTGCTCGGCCTCCTCGTGCTCCGCCGCGGCTACGTGGTCGAGGTCTTCGTGATCCTCGTCGGCGTCTGGGCGCTCATCGCCGGCGCGCTGCGCGTCGCGGCGTCGGTCGTGCTCAAGGGCATGGTGGAGTCGCGCTGGCTCTTCGCCGCGGGCGTCGGCTCGATGCTCGCCAGCCTCGTCCTGCTCTCGATGCCCGCGTCGGCGGTGCTGCTCAAGTTCGGGCTGGCCGGTTATCTCTGCTACTACGGCGCGGGGGAGCTCCTGGCCGGCATCTTCGGGCAACGATTGCCCAGGGCGGCCGCGTCGCGCGCCCTCGCGTGAGGCTGCGCGCGACCGCCGCCCGGGCGCACAAACACGCCCTGGCCGCGCGCCGTTGATCTACGCTCCGCCCGCCCCGGCAGCGCAGCGGCCGATCCCGCGGGGGCCGCGCCCGCGGCGCGCCTCCGCGCACGCACAGGGCCTCCCGGCCCCTCCCGCGCCCGCAGGTCGAGGGCCCCACCCGGAGCTCCAGCCATGAAGATCCCTCTCCCTATCGCCTCCTCCCGCGCCTCGCTCGCCGCCCTCGCCGGGC
>NZ_JEMA01000574.1 GCF_001589285.1 Sorangium cellulosum
GCCCGACGGCTGCGACCCGCCGGTGTCCGGCGGCAGCCCGCCGCTGCCCGGCGGCTGCGCGCCGCCGGGGCCGGCGCCACGGCCCGTGTAGACAAGCTCGTCCGGGGGCGGCTTGCGGCACGCGACGGCCGTGGTGAGGCCGAGGAGCGACAGCAGGAGCGCCGTCGGGAGGCGGCGGGCCGCCCGCTCGTTCCAGGCGCGGTTCATTCTCGGCCTCACGGTGCTCATGGATCGGCCGCGTCAGTCCCGCGAGGCCGGGATCGGCAGCAGGACCAGCGTCGCGTCGTCGTCCTCGGGCCCGTCGCCGTCGGACCGGTACCCGACGGCCGCAAGCCAGGCGCCGTCCGGCGACACAGCGACGCCGAAGAGCGAGTCGTCGGAGCGCTCGAAGCTGTAGAGCCGGTGCCCGCTCGGATCGAAGCGCGTGTCCGGGGCGCCGTTGCGCTCGAACACGGCGATCATCGCGTCGACGTTCCCGGTCGCGGGGGTGGCGCTGCCGACCATCACGACGCGATCGTCGGGGAGGGCGAGGAGGTTGCGCCCGCGGTCGTTGTCGCCCGCCACGTCGAGCACGATGCCGCCGCCCACGCCCCAGGAGGCGTCGAACCCGCCCGTGGCCGTGACGCGGAAGGACACGAGATCCACGGCGCCGCTCTCCTCGGCGCGCCCGTAGCCGGTTGTCACGTACTTCCCGTCGGACTGGCGCGCCACGCCGTAGGCCTCGGCCATGCCGACCGGGAACGGCGAGAGCCTCACGACGCCGTCGGAGGAGAAGGTCGTGTCGGGGGTCCCGTCGGCGTTCAGCCGCAGCAGCACGATCTGATTCCTGCCCGCGACGCTCGTGTAGCCGGAGGAGAGGATCTTGCCGTCGGCCTGCACGAAGCCGTTGCGCGGGTTGTCGCCCAGGTTCAGCCCATCGACGTCGAGCGTGTGGACGCCCTCGGTCGCGAAGGTGGTGTCGAGATCGCCGTCCGCTGTGAGCCGCACGATCGCGCGGTCGCGGTCGGCGCGGTCCGCCGCCTTCTTGCTGGCGAACAGGATCAGCCCGTCGTCGGCGTCGCGGTCGACGCCCCAGAGCAGGTCGCCCGTGTTGCCCTCGCCGGCGCCGAGGTCGACGACGGCGACGCCGTCGGTGCCGAAGGTCGTGTCGAGCGTGCCGTCGGCGTTGAACCGGACGACAGCGATGTCCGCGTCGGACGGCGTGGCGCTCGGGTCGTGCTCGACGTTGCCCGCGAGCACGACCTTGCCGTCGGACTGCACGACGACGCCGCGCGCTGTCTCTGCGGTCCTGCCAGCGACGACGTTGACCTTCGCGATCCCGTTCGTGCCGAAGGTCGTGTCGAGCGTGCCGTCGGTCTTGAAGCGCGCCACCGTCATGTGGGTGTCGCCCTCGACGGCCACGTGCCCTGCGGCGTAGGCCCTGGACTCGGCGTCGAACGCCACGGCCCAGAAGCGGTCGTCCGCGGCCTCATCGAGCGCCACGACGCCGGCGAAGCCGTTCGACCAGGGCTCCTCACCGGTGCCGCCGCCGCCTGCGCCGCCGTCACCGCCGGTGCCCGCGCCGCCGGTGCCGCCGCCCGCGCCGCCGGTACCGACGCCTGCACCGCCGTCGCCACCGCCAGCGCCGCCTGCGCCGCCGGTACCGACGCCAGCGCCGCCGTCGCCACCGCCAGCGCCGCCTTCACCGCCGGTGCCGCCCTCACCGCCGGTGCCCGCGCTGCTGCTCGTCGAGGTCGCGCCGGCTGCCCCCCCGGCGCCCCCGGCGCCCGTCGTGTCGTTCGTGTCGTCACCGCATGCGGCCACTCCGCCGAGCAGCACGCACCAGGAGAATCCGAACGTGGCGAGCGCCGTCCGCGGTGTGGACAGCCAGGTTCTCTTCGCAGACATGATCGACGGCTCCCTCATGATGTTGATAATGAAAGTCGTTTACGGAGGGGCTGTTTTCTGCCAAGGTGACCGTCCTGTCAAGACATTCCGCTACACCCGCCCGGTCGAGGTCCGTTCCCGCGGGGATCCTGCTGGAACGGATCCCGGCGTCGCCTTCGTGTTGTCTGCGCTGAGCGGCGATCGCCCGTGCGCCCCGCGGCGTGAATTTCTTCTACTGGGGCTGGTTCTGCGCGCCCGGGCTCGGCGCTGTGCTCCGGCGCATCGGCGCGCGCGTTCGCGAGCGCATCGAGGTGGTCATCCAGAGCTACGCCCGGTGGCCCTCGGCCATCGGCAAGTCGCTCGGCGGGGGGCTACGCGATCTCTGAACCGCCGCGCCGCAGGAGCGCCGGCGGCGGCGAGGCCGGCAGCGCGCGGGCCGCGATGCCGCCGGGTCAGAGCAAGGTGAGGAGGCGACGGGCGCGCGCCTCGGCCGCCTGGATGAGCTGCTCGGACTCGAGCTCGGGCAGCTCGAGCTTCTTGCACAGTGCGGTGATGTACTGCTTCTCCGCGTCGTGCTGCTCGCCGTCGACGAAGGTGAGCAGCACGGCGTGCTGGAGCAGCGCGCGGCGGTCGTCGCCGCCGAGCTCGGCGAGGGGCACGTCCTCCAGGGTCTTCTTGTCGGCGGCGTAGGCGCGGATCTCCTTCGCCTGCTCCTCGCTCGCCTCGAACGCCGCGATCAGCCCCTCCACCATCTCGCGCTCGGCGTCGTGGAACTCGCCGTCCGCCCACGCCACGCTCACGAGCGACTTCACGATCGCCATGTTCATGTCTTGCATGACGACGAGTTTCGTCGCTCCCACAGGGAAACGTCAATCGTGAGGGGGCGGCGTCCTCGCCTCCGCGCGCGGCACGGCGTGGAGCGCTCCGCGCGCGAGCGGCTCCGCCAGCGAGGCGAAGAGCTCCGGTCGCAGCGTCCCGACGAGCACGGCGCAGAGCAGGGCGAGCGCGACGAGCGCGAGCCACAAGGACAGACCCCTCCGGCGCGGCGCCACGAGGGGCGCAGGCGGCCTGCTGCTCTCGTCGAGCGCGCCGAGCGCGGCGCTCTCGGACGGAACGGGAGGCCTCGTCGCGGTGAGCGGCGAGCGCTGCTTGAGGGCCGCCAGCGCGGAGATCGCGGTGACCGGAGGCGGCGTGAGCGTGGGGTCGAGGCCGGCGAGCGCCTTCATGCTGCGCGCGGCGCGGCGCTGCGCGCTGTGCTCCGACTGCGCGACGAAGCGCGCGACGAGCTCGTCGACCCGGGACGGGCCAGCGCCGTCCGCCGGCGGGCGCGCGCTCCGGGAGCGGCGCGAGGCGCTCCACACGATCGCGTCGACGGGATCGAGGCCCGCGGGGCACGGCTCCTCGACCGGCGCCGCGTCCGTGGGCGGCGCGCCGGCGCGCGCGGACACCGGGGCCTCGGAGGGCTGCGGCGGCGCTGTCAGGGCCGCGGGGGCGGGCGCGTCCGGAGCGTCGTCGGCGCGGTGCGCTGGGATGGGCCAGGGCAGCGTGTGCCGCGCGGCCGGCGTCTCCTCGACCGGCGCGACGCTCGCTCGCGGATGGGCGGACGCGGCGGCGACGTCGCTCCGCTGGACGAGGGGCCAGCCGCCGTAGGCCGGGGTGACCTGGAGCGCTGGCGCTGCCTCGAGCAGGACATGGATGGCGGGGGCGCGCGCGGTCTCGATGGCGTCGGCTGGGACATCGGCGGCGACGACGGGAGCGTCGGCTGGGACATCGGCGGCGACGACGGGAGCGTCGGCTGGGACATCGGTGGCGACGACGGGAGCGTCGGCTGGGACATCGGCGGCGACGACGGGAGCGTCGGCTGGGACATCGGCGGCGACGACGGGAGCGTCGGCTGGGACATCGGCGGCGACGACGGGAGCGTCGGCTGGGACATCGGCGGCGACGACGGGAGCGTCGGCTGGGACATCGGCGGCGACGACGGGAGCGTCGGCTGGGACATCGGCGGCGACGACGGGAGCGTCGGCTGGGACATCGGCGGCGACGACGGGAGCGTCGGCTGGGACATCGGCGGCGACGACGGGAGCGTCGGCTGGGACATCGGCGGCGACGACGGGAGCGTCGGCTGGGACATCGGCGGCGACGACGGGAGCGTCGGCTGGGACATCGGCGGCGACGACGGGAGCGTCGGCTGGGACATCGGCGGCGACGACGGGAGCGTCGGCGGCGACATCGGCGACGTCGACGGGAGCGCCGGCGGCTGCGTCGAAAACATCCGCGGCCGCCTCGGTGACGGCGGTGGGGGCGTCGGCGGCTGCCTCGGGAGCGTCGGCGGCTGCCTCGGGAGCGTCGGCGCCGCTGGCGACCGCGGCGTTCGCGGGCGCCATCNCCGCTGGCGACCGCGGCGTTCGCGGGCGCCATCATCTCGGCCCAGACGGCGGTGGCCACGGTCGGCGTCGGCTCCTGCGAAAGCGGCGCGACGCCGGCGGGCTCCGGGGAGAACTCGACGAGGATCGACTGGGTCGGCGTCGGCTCCTGGGAAGGCGGCACGACGCGGGCGGGCTCCGGGGAGAGCTCGACGAGGAACACCTCGATCCCCTCGGGGCTCGTCAGCGCATGGCCGCACGACGCAGCGTCGCGCGCGAGCGACGACGACGCCGGCGCGGCGCGCTCCTCGGCAGGAGCGACGGCCGCCACCGCCGGCGCGGGCGTCGCCGCGAGGGCGATCGGGGCCACGGGCGCGATCGAGCGCGCAGGCTCGATGAGCTCCGGGATCGCCGGGATCTCCGCGGGCGCCCCCGCCATCTCGATCTCGACCACCGCCTGCACGACGGTGGGCGTCGGCTCCGGCATCACCTCGACCTGCGCGTCGATGTGCGTGGCGTGCCCGGACTCCGGCGCGATCTCGGAAGGCAGCCCGCTGGCCTCGGCTGCGGCACCGGCGACATCGCCCGCGATCGCCGGCGCCGGGGCCGCCTGCCCGGCGGTCGCGATCGCGACCAGCCCGGGGCTGAGGGTCAGCTCCACGACGGCAGGCGCGACTGGCCCAGGGCTGAGGGTCAGCCCCACGGCCGCGGGCGCGAGCGGCGCGTCGGCGACCGCGGCGCGCGCCGCGCTCGCCTCCTG
>NZ_JEMA01000575.1 GCF_001589285.1 Sorangium cellulosum
GTCGCCGCCAGAGCCGCCGTCGCCGCCAGAGCCTCCGGCGCCGCCAGAGCCGCCGCCAGAGCCGGTCGACGCGGCGGCGCCGCCGGAGCCGCCGTCGCCGCCATCGCCGCCGCCAGAGCCGTCGGTGGCCTCCGCGAGCAAGCAGCCCCCGGCGATGCACTCGCCGCCCGGACAGGGCGCGCGGTCGAGCTTGTAGCGCTGTCCGCAGTTGCCGGTGGCCCGCTCGCAGACGGCGACCCGGCAGACGGCGGCGTCGGGCTGCGGGCAGAGGAAGGGGTTGCTGCCCACGCAGGCGCCGTTCTGGCAGGTATCTGTCTGCGTGCAGGCGTTGCCGTCGTCGCAGGGGCTGCCGTCGGCCTTGCGCGGGCTCGCGCAATCGCAGGCGTCGCCGATCCCGTCGCCGTTGGCGTCGGCCTGGCTGGGGTTCGCGACGAGCGGGCAGTTGTCCGCCGCGTCGCCATGGCCGTCGGCGTCGTCGTCGTCGTCGCAGGCGTCGCCGAGCGGGTCGCCCCCGGACAGGCCTCCATCGGTGTTGGCCTGGGACGTGTTCGGGACCGAAAGGCAGTTGTCCTCGTGGTCGGCGATCCCGTCAGCGTCGCTGTCGAGCGTGCAGACGCCGGCCAGGCATAGCCCGCTGAGGCACTCGTTCGGGAGCGCGCACGCGGCGCCGACGGGCTTCTTCGGCAGGCAGTCGCCGCCGGTCGTCGCGCAATAGGCGGTGTCGGCGCACTGGGTGTCGAAGGCGCAGCCCGCGAGACAGGCGCCCGCGACGCAGCGGTGATCGCCGCAGGAGCGCGTGTCCCCGTCGGCGCAGACGCCGAGCCCGTCACAGAGGGGGGCCTCGACGAGCTCGGTGGCGCCGTTGCACGAGGCCGCGCCGCAGGGGGTGCCCGGCGCCCGGAGCTGGCAGGAGCCGCGGCCGTCGCAGAAGCCGGTGGCGCCGCAGGTGGGGGCCGGCTCCGCGGCGCAGTCGCCGTCCGGATCGGCGCCGGCCTGGATGGGCCCGCACCTGCCGTCGGGGCCGGCGCCCTTCTTCGCGGCGGAGCAGGCCATGCAGGCGCCCGCGCAAGGAGCGTCGCAGCAGACGCCGTCGACGCAGGAGTCGCCGGCGCAGTCCGCGTCGGCGGCGCAGGGAGCGCCGGGGAGCACGGGGGAGTAGAGCTCGGCGGTGGCGAGGGCGCCGCCGGGGCCATCGCCGCCGGTGACCAGGACCTTGCCATGGCGCAGCAACGTCGCTGCGTGGCCAGATCGCTCGGAGTACATCGTCGCTGCCGGAGACCAGCTGTCCGTGGCCCGGTCGTAGACCTCGGCGCTCGCGGCGCCAAGGCCCGCGGAGGCGGCCTTGCCCTCGACAAGGACCCGCCCGTCCAGGAGCCGCGTTGCCCTGTGCAGGTAGCGCGTGGTGCTCATGGGGGCCCGCGCCGTCCAGCGGTGGGTCGCCGGGTCGTACACCTCTGCGCTCGAGAGGTCGACGTAGTCGGGCCCGTAGCCGCCCACGACAAGGGCTTGCCCGTCGTCGAGCAGGGTCGTCGTGTGCATGTAGCGCGCGATGACCATCGGTTCTGCCGCCGTCCATCTGCCCGTCATGGGGTCGAAGATCTCCGCGCTCGCGAGGGGGACGTAGTCGGTTCCTTCGCCCCCGGCGACAAGGACCCGCCCGTCGTTCAGCAGCGTCGCCGTGTGCCTCTGGCGCGCGGTGATCATCGGTCCTGCCGCCGTCCAGCTGCGCGCCACGGGGTCGAAGATCTCCGCGCTCGCGAGGGGGACGTAGTCGGCCCCGTAGCCGCCGGCGACGAGGACCCGCCCGTCGTTCAGCAGGGTCGCCGTGGGCATGTCGCGCGCGGTGAGCATCGGTGCTTCCGCCGTCCATCTGCCCGTCATGGGGTCGAAGATCTCCGCGCTCGCGAGGGGGAAGTAGCTGGCCCCGTAGCCGCCGGCGACAAGGACCCGCCCATCGTCGAGGAGCGTCGCCGTGTGTTCGTAGCGCGCGTCGAGCATCCCCTCCGCCGCGGTCCAGGTTCCATCCGCCGGGCTGAAGATCTCCGCGCCCGCGAGGGGGAAGTAGCCGGCCCCGTAGCCGCCAGCGACAAGGACCCGCCCGTCGGCCAGCAGCGTTGCCGTATGCAACTGGCGCGAGTCCATCATCGGCGCTGCTTTCGACCACGGGCTTGCGCCCGACAGGTCGTAGACCTCAGCGGTCGCATAGACGCCCCGATTGCCGCCCATCACGAGCACGTCGCCGTTCGTGAGCCGCGTCGCTGTATGACCGGTGCGGCCCACGGCCATCGCCGGTGCATCCGACCACGACCCCGCCGTCGGGTCGTAGATCTCCGCGTCCGCGAGGTACCGGGACCGATCGGACTCGCCCTCGACAGCGGACCCGCCCGCGACGAGGACCCGCCCGTCCACCAGCAACGTCGCCGTGTGCTGAGAGCGCCCGATGGTCATCGGCGCGGTCAGCGCCCAGCTACCGCTCACCGGATCATAGATCTCCGCGCTCGCGAACTCGCGCTCTTCTTCCTCCTCCTCTTCTTCCTCTCCCCGGTAGATCTCGGCGCCGCCCGTGACCAGGACGCGCCCGTCATCGAGCAGCGTCGCCGCGTGCCGCTGGCGCGCCGAGCTCATCGGCCGCACCGGCGTCCAGCGGTTCGCCGCCGGGTCGTACAGCTCCGCGCTCTCCAGCGCGTCCAGGCCGTCGTAGCCGCCCGTGACAAGGACCCGCCCGTCGCCGAGCAGCGTCGCCGTGTGCCCGTAGCGTCCGGTGCTCATGGGCGCCGCCGCGGTCCAGGTGCCCTCCCGTGGGTCGTACAGCTCGGCGCTCGCGAGATGGGCGCCGTCACCCCAGCCGCCCACGACGAGGATCGACCCGCTGTCGAGCCGCGTCGCCGTGGGGCGCTCGCGCGCGGCGCTCATCGGCCGCGCCGGTGTCCAGCGGTCCTCCGCCGGGTCGTACAGCTCCGCGCTCGCCAGCGCGCCCGAGGCGCCGGAGCCGCCCACGACCAGGACTCGCCCGCTGTCCAGCAGCAGGGCGGCGTGATCGTAGCGCGGGCCGCTCATCGGCTGCGCCGGCGCCCAGCCGTCGTCCGCCGGGTCGTACAGCTCCGCGCTCGCGAGATACATGTCGCCGCGCCTGCCGCCCGCGACAAGAANTACATGTCGCCGCGCCTGCCGCCCGCGACAAGAACCCGCCCGTCGTCACCGCCGAGCCCCGTGGCCGTGTGCCCCCCGTCCCGCCCCTCGGCCGGCGCCCCGACGGGGCGCCACAGCGGATCCACGAGCAGGAGCTCCCCCGACGCCTCGGCCAGCAGCGCGATCTCCGACCCGCGCGCCTCGAGGCGCACCGCGACCGGCCGTCCACCCTCCGCGAACGCTCGCGGCGCGGTGACGCGCAGCCGCGGTGTCCCCGCGGCGTCCACCACCTCGACGGCCTCGCCGCGCTGCCGCAGCGCCGCGCCGTCGACCTCCCAGACGGCCGCGGGGGCGCCGGCCGGCGCGGCGCCGGGCTCCACGGTGAGCCATTCCTCGATGCCGCCGGCGGCGGCCCTCCAGAACGACGCGCCGCCGGCGCGGCCGTAGATCACCGCGCCGTCCACGATCGCCCCCGGGCCGGAGGCGCCTGTCTCCCGCACCCGCACCTCGAAGCCGCCCGGGCCCGAGAGCCGCACCCAGCCGCCGCCGTCGCGCGGCAGCTCGGCCTGGAGCCGCCGCCCGCGCCCGGCCGGG